>NZ_JAIHBA010000012.1:0-34173 GCF_019718735.1 Pseudomonas sp. RIT778
TTCCGAGCGCGCGCTGGCGCTGGACATGCGCGAAGGTCAGAAGGTCTTTCACTCGCTGATCGTGCATTACGAAAACGACATTCCGGTGCAGATCGAAGACCGCTTCGTCAACGCGCTGGTCGCCCCGGAATACCTCAAGCAGGACTTCACCCTGCAGACGCCTTACGCCTATCTGAACCAGGTCGCCCCGTTGACCGAAGGCGAGCACGTGGTCGAAGCGATCCTCGCCGAAGCGTCCGAATGCAAATTGCTGCAGATCGAAAAAGGCGAGCCTTGCCTGTTGATCCGCCGGCGTACGTGGTCGGGTCGTCAGCCGGTGACGGCGGCGCGCCTGATTCACCCCGGTTCCCGTCATCGTCTGGAAGGTCGGTTTCATAAATGAAAGAGTTAAAGGTATTACGCGCCGAAGGCTACCCGCGCATGCCGTGGAAAAACGGCGGCGGCAGCACCGAGGAAATCACCCGTGACACCGGCGCCGGCCTCGACGGTTTTGGCTGGCGCCTGTCGATTGCCGACATTGCCGAATCCGGCGGCTTTTCGACCTTCGCCGGTTACCAGCGGGTCATCACGGTATTGCAGGGCGACGGCATGACCCTGTGTGTCGACGGCGACGATACCCGGCCGTTGTTACCCCTCGACCCGTTTGCCTTCAGCGGCGAAAGCCAGGTGTCCTGCACCTTGCTCGGCGGCGCAATCCGCGACTTCAACCTGATCTACTCGCCCCAGCGTTACAGCGCACGCCTGCAATGGCTGGACGGCGAACAGCGGTTTTTCAGTTCGGCAAGCACCGTGCTGGTCTTCAGCGTCAGCGAATTGCTGGAGGTCACGGTCGGTGACAGTGCGTCGCAACTCGGCCGTCATGACTGCCTGCAACTGGGCGGTAACACCGGTTTGACCGAGATCGCCGTCAATGCCGGCTGCTGCGTGATCGAACTGTCCCCACGCTGATTCCTTCACACGCTCTGCGTGGGAACGATCAAAAACCGCTGCTTTGAAAGCAGCGGTTTTTTTTCGTCCCGACGTTCCCGAAATGCGCACCAACTTGTTACCGAACGCCCCAGCGTGGCGCAAAACCACGCTTTCGTAACAACCGCTCGCTGCCCTCAATCCACCCCGCGAAAAATTTCATGAACGCCAGAGCCCTTGATTCAGGCGTTCTCCAGCCCTGTCCGGGATTTTTGTTGAACGACCCTCCAACAAGTTGGCCGCTCGATTGCATATGCTTGTATGTACAAGTAAAGACGTATGCGTATGAGTCGATCGAGACTCTCCGCAGCGTCCACTGATTCGCTTGTCGCGCACTGATGCGCACAGGCTGCTTGCCCACTGCCAGGGTTGGTTTGAATTGATCGCTGAGGAGTCTTTTTCGTGACTGACAACAAAACCACTAAGTTTCGTGACGTCGAAATCCGTGCCGCCCGCGGCAACAAGCTGACCGCCAAGAGCTGGCTGACCGAAGCGCCGCTGCGCATGCTGATGAACAACCTCGACCCGGAAGTCGCCGAGAACCCGAAAGAGCTGGTGGTTTACGGTGGCATCGGTCGCGCTGCGCGTAACTGGGAATGCTACGACAAGATCGTCGAGAGCCTGACCAACCTCAACGAAGACGAAACCCTGCTGGTGCAATCGGGCAAGCCGGTCGGCGTGTTCAAGACCCACAGCAACGCCCCGCGCGTACTGATCGCCAACTCCAACCTGGTGCCACACTGGGCGACCTGGGAACACTTCAACGAACTCGACGCCAAAGGCCTGGCCATGTACGGCCAGATGACCGCCGGCAGCTGGATCTACATCGGCAGCCAGGGCATCGTCCAGGGCACCTACGAAACCTTCGTTGAAGCCGGTCGCCAGCACTATAACGACAACCTCACCGGCAAGTGGGTACTGACCGCCGGCCTCGGCGGCATGGGCGGCGCCCAGCCACTGGCCGCGACCCTCGCCGGTGCCTGCTCGCTGAACATCGAATGCCAGCAGGTCAGCATCGATTTCCGCCTGAAAAGCCGTTATGTCGATGAGCAAGCCACTGACCTCGACGACGCCCTGGCCCGCATCGCCAAATACACCAAAGAAGGCAAGGCGATCTCCATCGCGCTGCTGGGTAACGCGGCTGAAATCCTCCCGGAACTGGTCCGTCGCGGCGTGCGCCCGGACATGGTCACCGACCAGACCAGCGCCCACGACCCGCTCAACGGTTACCTGCCGGCCGGCTGGACCTGGGACGAATACCGCGCTCGCGCCAAGACCGAGCCAGCCGCTGTGGTCAAGGCCGCCAAGCAATCGATGGCCGTTCACGTCAAAGCCATGCTCGACTTCCAGAAAATGGGCGTGCCGACCTTCGACTACGGCAACAACATCCGTCAGATGGCTCAGGAAGAAGGCGTCGAAAACGCATTCGATTTCCCGGGCTTCGTACCGGCCTACATCCGTCCGCTGTTCTGCCGTGGCATCGGCCCGTTCCGCTGGGCTGCGCTGTCCGGTGATCCGCAGGACATCTACAAGACCGACGCCAAAGTCAAAGAACTGATCCCGGACGACGCCCACCTGCACAACTGGCTGGACATGGCGCGCGAGCGCATCAGCTTCCAGGGTCTGCCGGCGCGTATCTGCTGGGTCGGCCTGGGCCTGCGCGCCAAGCTCGGTCTGGCGTTCAACGAAATGGTCCGCAGCGGCGAGCTGTCGGCTCCGATCGTGATCGGTCGCGACCACCTCGACTCCGGCTCGGTCTCCAGCCCGAACCGTGAAACCGAATCGATGCAGGATGGCTCCGATGCAGTCTCCGACTGGCCGCTGCTCAATGCTCTGTTGAACACCGCGAGCGGTGCGACCTGGGTGTCCCTGCACCACGGCGGCGGCGTCGGCATGGGCTTCTCCCAGCACTCGGGCATGGTGATTGTCTGCGACGGTACTGACGAAGCGGCCGAGCGTATCGCTCGCGTCCTGCACAACGACCCGGGCACCGGCGTCATGCGTCACGCCGATGCCGGTTACCAGATCGCCATCGACTGCGCCAAGGAACAAGGGCTGAACCTGCCGATGATCACCGGCAAATAAAAGGCTTTGGCTTTATGTGGGAGCGAGCTTGCTCGCGAAGAGGCCGGCACATTCAGTATCTGTGCTGACTGACAAATCGCTTTCGCGATCAAGCTCGCTCCCACAGAAAAGCGGTCCTACAGAAGCTTAGTGAACAATTAAAACAATCCACAGAGGTTGAATCATGGCGGGCAACACCGATCGTGCAGGCAGTAAACCGTTGATCGAAAGGCGTTCGATCGACTACATCCCGGAAGCGGAAAGACACGGTCGTCTGTTCAGTCAGTTCACCCTGTGGATGGGTGCCAACCTGCAAATCACCGCGATTGTCACCGGGGCCCTGGCCGTGGTGCTGGGCGGCGATGTGTTCTGGTCGTTGATCGGTCTGCTGATCGGTCAACTGCTGGGCGGCGGGGTGATGGCGCTGCACGCGGCGCAAGGGCCGAAGCTTGGCCTGCCGCAGATGATTTCCAGCCGGGTGCAGTTCGGCGTCTACGGCGCGGCGATTCCGATCGTGCTGGTGTGCCTGATGTACCTGGGCTTCACCGCCACCGGGACCGTGTTGTCCGGTCAGGCGCTGGGCCAGTTGTTCGGGGTCAGCGACACCGTTGGCATCCTGCTTTTCGCCAGCGTCATCGTCGTGGTCACGGTACTTGGCTATCGGGTGATTCACTGGATCGGCCGCATCGCCAGTGTCATTGGCGTGATTGCTTTCGTGTACCTGTTCAGCCGTCTGATGAGTCAGGTGGACGTCGGTGCACTTCTGGAAATCCGTCACTTCAGCTGGAGCAGTTTCCTGCTGGCGGTGTCGCTCGCGGCCTCCTGGCAGATCGCTTTCGGCCCGTACGTGGCGGACTACTCGCGTTACCTGCCGAGCAAGGTGTCTTCGGTGAAAACCTTCTTCGCCGCCGGTGCCGGTTCGGTGATTGGCGCACAGGTCGCGATGATCCTCGGTGTGTTCGCGGCCGCTTCGGCCAACGGGCAATTCGCCGGTCATGAAGTCGCTTACATCGTCGGTCTGGGCGGGACCGGTGCCACCGCCGCGCTGCTGTATTTCAGCATCGCGTTCGGCAAGGTCACCATCTCCACCCTGAACTCCTACGGCAGCTTCATGTGCATCGCGACCATCATCAGCGGCTTCCGTGGCAACTTGCAGGTTTCGCGCATGCAGCGTCTGGTGTTCGTACTGGTGATCGTCGGCGCGGCGACCCTGATCGCGCTGCTTGGCCAGCACTCGTTCCTCGGTGCGTTCAAGTCCTTCATCCTGTTCCTGCTGGCGTTCTTCACGCCGTGGAGCGCGATCAACCTGGTGGACTACTACTGCATCACCCGCGAGCGCTATGACGTACCGGCGCTGGCGGATCCGAACGGTCGCTACGGCCGCTGGAACCTCCTCGGTATCAGCGTTTATGTGTTCGGGGTGCTGGTGCAACTGCCGTTCATTTCCACCAAGTTCTATACCGGTCCATTGGTAGCGGCCCTGGGGGATGTGGATATTTCCTGGATCATCGGTCTCGTGCTGCCCGCAGCGCTGTACTACGTCTGCGCGAAAAAATGGCACGGCACCGTACCCGATCGACTGATTCTGCCCGTCGAGCAGGACAGCGTTGTACAACCTAAAACAAGCGGGGCCGGTCGCGCTGCGGCGCAGGCCTGATTTGGACGTGGACAGGGCTGGATGCCTCTTGACTGCCGTAAGCCAATTCATGATTAGGAGCGTCACAACAATGAAATCGAACAAGACCCTGCTGACCACATTGCTTTCCATGGGCCTGCTGGCCAGCGCCGGCGCGACCCAGGCAGCCGGCTGGTGCGAGTCCGGCAAACCGGTGAAATTCGCCGGCCTGAACTGGGAAAGCGGCATGCTGCTGACCGACGTTCTGCAGGTGGTGCTGGAGAAAGGTTACGACTGCAAGACCGACAGCCTGCCGGGCAACTCCATCACCATGGAAAACGCCCTGAGCAGCAACGACATCCAGATATTCGCCGAAGAATGGGTCGGCCGCAGCGAGGTCTGGAACAAGGCCGAGAAGGCCGGCAAGGTCGTCGGTGTCGGGGCGCCGGTGGTGGGTGCGATCGAAGGCTGGTACGTGCCGCGCTACGTGATCGAAGGCGACGCCAAGCGCAAGCTGGAAGCCAAGGCGCCTGACCTGAAAAACATCGCCGACCTGGGCAAATACGCCGCCGTCTTCAAGGACGCCGAAGAGCCTTCCAAGGGCCGCTTCTACAACTGCCCGGCCGGCTGGACCTGCGAGCTGGACAACAGCGAAATGCTGAAAAGCTACGGCCTGGAAAACAGCTACACCAACTTCCGTCCGGGCACAGGTCCAGCGCTGGATGCGGCCGTGCTGTCGAGCTACAAGCGTGGCGAGCCGATCCTGTTCTACTACTGGTCGCCAACCCCGCTGATGGGCCAGATCGACGCGGTGAAACTGGAAGAAAAAGCGGGCGTCGACAAGACCGTGACCATCAAGGTCGGTCTGTCCAAAACCTTCCACGAGCAAGCGCCGGAACTGGTGGCCGTGCTGGAAAAGGTCAACCTGCCGATCGACCTGCTGAACCAGAACCTGGGCCGCATGGCGAAGGAACGTATCGAGTCGCCAAAACTGGCGAAAATCTTCCTCAAGGAACATCCTGAGGTCTGGCATGCGTGGGTGAGTGAAGACGCTGCCAAGAAAATCGACGCGGCGCTGTAGGTCGAATTCCTCCCGGCCAACCGAGAGGCTGGCCGGGGTGTTCGCCGCAATCGCTTGATTGAGTTTCCTGATTGAGAGCCGCTTATGTTTCCCGAAAGCTTTACCTTTTCCATCGCCGACTGGGTCAACGGTTGGGTCGATGCACTGGTCACCAACTACGGCGATGTGTTCCGCCATATCTCCGACACCCTGCTGTGGGCCATCGTCAATCTTGAAGGCTTGCTGCGCGCCGCACCGTGGTGGTTGATGCTGGCCATCGTTGGCGTCGTGGCCTGGCACGCCACGCGCAAGGTCGTGACCACCGCGGTGATCGTCGGTCTGTTGTTCCTGGTCGGCGCTGTCGGTCTGTGGGACAAGTTGATGCAGACCCTCGCGCTGATGATGGTGGCGACGGTCATTTCGGTGCTGATCGGCGTACCGCTGGGGATTCTCTCGGCGCGCAGCAATCGCCTGCGTTCGGTGCTGATGCCGCTGCTCGACATCATGCAGACCATGCCGAGCTTCGTGTACCTGATTCCGGTGCTGATGCTGTTCGGCCTGGGCAAGGTGCCGGCGATTTTCGCCACCGTGATCTACGCCGCACCGCCGCTGATCCGCCTGACCGATCTGGGCATCCGCCAGGTCGACGGCGAAGTGATGGAAGCCATCAACGCCTTCGGCGCCAACCGCTGGCAGCAACTGTTCGGCGTGCAACTGCCGCTGGCCCTGCCGAGCATCATGGCCGGGATCAACCAGACCACCATGATGGCCCTGTCGATGGTGGTGATCGCCTCGATGATCGGCGCCCGTGGCCTGGGTGAAGATGTGCTGGTGGGCATTCAGACCCTCAACGTCGGACGCGGTCTTGAAGCCGGTCTGGCGATCGTGATTCTCGCAGTGGTCATCGACCGCATTACCCAGGCGTATGGTCGGCCACGGCATGAGGTGAGCAAATGAGCAACGCAACCGTGAGCAAGATCGAAGTCAAAAACGTCTTCAAGATTTTCGGCAACCGCGCCAAGGACGCCCTGGCGATGGTCGGCCAGGGCAAGACCAAGGATCAGGTGCTGAACGAAACCGGTTGCGTGGTCGGGGTCAATGACTTGTCCCTGAGCATCGGTACCGGCGAGATCTTCGTGATCATGGGCCTGTCCGGCTCCGGCAAGTCGACCCTGGTGCGCCACTTCAACCGCCTGATCGACCCGACCAGTGGCGCAATCCTGGTGGACGGTGTGGACATCCTGCAATACGACATGGAAGCCCTGCGCGAATTTCGCCGGCACAAGATCAGCATGGTGTTCCAGAGCTTCGGCCTGCTGCCGCACAAGACCGTGCTCGACAACGTCGCCTATGGCCTGAAAGTACGCGGCGAGAGCAAGCAGCTGTGCGCCGAACGCGCGCTGCACTGGATCAACACCGTGGGCCTCAAGGGCTACGAAAACAAATACCCGCACCAGCTCTCCGGCGGCATGCGCCAGCGTGTGGGCCTGGCCCGCGCCCTGGCGGCGGACACCGACATCATCCTGATGGACGAAGCGTTCAGTGCGCTGGATCCGCTGATCCGTGCCGAGATGCAGGACCAGTTGCTGGAGCTGCAAAAGACCCTGCACAAGACCATCGTCTTCATCACCCACGACCTCGACGAGGCCGTGCGCATCGGCAACCGCATCGCGATCCTCAAGGACGGCCGCCTGATCCAGGTCGGCACGCCGAAAGAGATCCTGCATTCGCCGGCGGACGAGTATGTCGACCGCTTCGTGCAGCGGCGGGCGGCGGTGGTTTAAAGGTTTACGGCAGGCTCGTTCCCACGCTCTGCGTGGGAATGCATCCCGTGACGCTCCGCGTCACCATTGCGCAGGACTCCAGTCTTGCGTTGAGAGCGGGACGCGGAGCGTCCCAAGCGGCATTCCCACGCAGAGCATGGGAACGATCAAGTCCAAGAGGTTTTAGATGTCCCAGGCTGAAAAAATCGTTATCGCCGACGCTCCGATGCGTTGGCAGGATGTGGTCGCAGTCGCCCGTCACGGCGCGCAGCTCGAGCTGTCGGCGCAGACCTGGGCGCGCATTGAAAACGCGCAGGGCATCGTCCAGCGCATCGTCGCCAGCGGCGAACGCGCCTATGGCGTGAACACCGGTCTCGGTGCGCTGTGCAACGTTTCGCTGAAAGACGAGCAGCTCAGTCAGCTGTCGCGCAACACCTTGCTCAGCCATGCCTGCGGCGTCGGCCCGGTACTGGCCGACGAGCAGACCCGGGCAATCATGTGCGCTGCGATCCGCAACTACAGCCACGGCAAATCCGGCATTCATCGCCGAGTGGTCGAAGCGCTGCTGGCGCTGCTCAATCGCGGCATCACCCCGCAAGTGCCGTCGCAGGGCTCGGTGGGTTACCTGACCCACATGGCGCACATCGGCATCGCGCTGCTGGGCGTGGGCAATGTCAGCTATCGCGGGCAAGTGGTGTCCGCGCAGCAGGCGCTGGCCGAAGAGGGTCTGCAACCGGTTCAGCTCGGGGCGAAGGACGGCCTGTGCCTGGTCAACGGTACGCCGTGCATGACCGGCCTCGGTTGCCTGGCGATTGCCGACGCCACGCGTCTGGTGCAATGGGCCGACGTGATCGGCGCAATGAGCTTTGAAGCCCAGCGCGGCCAGATCGCCGCGTTCGATGCCGAGATCATCGCGCTCAAGCCGCATCCGGGCATGCAGCAGGTGGGCGTCAATCTGCGCGCCTTGCTCGATGGCAGCGAAGTGATCGCCGCCAGCAAAGGCATTCGCACGCAGGATGCCTTGAGCATCCGCTCGATCCCGCAGGTGCACGGTGCTGCGCGCGATCAACTGGAACACGCGATCAAGCAGATCGAAACCGAACTTAACGGCTGCACCGACAACCCGTTGCTGCTGGGCACGCCGGATGACTTCCGGGTGATGTCCCAGGCCAACCCGCACGGTCAATCGGTGGCGCTGGCGGCGGATTTGCTGGCGATTGCAATGGCCGAAATCGGCTCGATTGCCGAGCGGCGTCTGGACCGTTTGATCAACCCGCACGTCAGCGGTCTGCCGGCGTTTCTGGTGGCCAATCCGGGGGTGAACTCCGGGATGATGATCGTGCAATACGTCGCCGCTTCGCTGTGCGCGGAAAACCGCCAGTTGGCGCAGCCGGCGGTACTCGACAACTACGTCACCTCGGGCTTGCAGGAAGACCATCTGAGCATGGGCACCAACGCCGCGCTGAAGCTGCACCGCGCGCTGGAAAACTGCACGCAGATCCTCGCCATCGAGTACCTGCTGGCGGCCCAGGCGTTTGAATTCCTCAAGGAGCAGCGCTTCGGCGCGGGCACCGATACCGCCTGGCGACTGCTGCGCGAAAAAGTCCCGGCCTACGATCAGGACCGCTGGCTGGCGCCGGATATCGCCGCAGCTGCATGCGTTCTGAAAGACACGGATCTGCTGCACAACGCATTACCGAATTTGCACTGACAACTACCCATACCAGCGTGCCAAGGCGCGGATCGTCCAAAAGACGAGAGGCGACGGATAACGGAATGCTCCGGAGCGACTGGTAGTTAATAACAATGCCTCAAAAGGAGCATTTAAATGACTGCGCTGAACCTGATCCCCGGCCAACTGAGCCTGGCCCAACTGCGTGACGTTTATCAGAACCCGGTCAAGCTGACCCTCGACAACAGCGCCAGCGCGCAGATCGAAGCCAGCGTGGCCTGCGTCGAGCAGATCCTCGCGGAAAACCGCACCGCCTACGGCATTAACACCGGTTTCGGCCTGCTGGCCTCGACCCGCATCGCCAGCGAAGACCTGGAAAACCTCCAGCGCTCGCTGGTGCTGTCCCACGCCGCCGGCGTCGGCCAGCCGATCAGCGATGAGCTGGTGCGTCTGATCATGGTGCTCAAGGTCAACAGTCTCAGCCGTGGTTTCTCCGGTATTCGTCGCGTGGTGATCGATGCGCTGATCGCCCTGATCAACGCCGAGGTCTATCCGCACATTCCATTGAAAGGATCGGTCGGTGCCTCCGGTGACCTCGCGCCTTTGGCGCACATGTCGCTGGTGCTGTTGGGCGAGGGCAAGGCGCGCTACAAGGGCGAGTGGATGGAAGCGACCGAAGCGCTGAAAGTCGCCGGTCTGACCCCGCTGACCCTGGCGGCGAAAGAAGGTCTGGCGCTGCTCAACGGTACTCAGGTTTCCACCGCATTCGCGTTGCGTGGTCTGTTCGAAGGTGAAGACCTGTTCGCCGGCGCACTGGCGCTGGGCGGTCTGACGGTGGAAGCGGTGCTCGGTTCGCGCTCGCCGTTCGACGCACGCATCCACGCTGCTCGTGGCCAGAAAGGCCAGATCGACGCCGCTGCCGCTTACCGCGATCTGCTGGGCGAGCGCAGCGAAGTCTCCGACTCGCACCAGAACTGCGAAAAGGTTCAGGACCCGTACTCGCTGCGTTGTCAGCCGCAAGTCATGGGCGCGTGCCTGACCCAGTTCCGCCAGGCCGCCGAAGTGCTGGCTGTCGAAGCCAACGCCGTATCCGACAACCCGCTGGTGTTCGCGGCCGAAGGCGACGTGATCTCCGGCGGCAACTTCCACGCCGAACCAGTGGCCATGGCCGCTGACAACATGGCCCTGGCCATTGCCGAAATCGGCTCCCTCAGCGAGCGCCGTATCTCGCTGATGATGGACAAACACATGTCGCAACTGCCGCCGTTCCTGGTGGCCAATGGCGGCGTGAACTCCGGCTTCATGATCGCCCAGGTGACCGCTGCGGCCCTGGCCAGCGAAAACAAGGCGCTGTCCCATCCGCATTCGGTGGACAGCCTGCCGACCTCCGCCAACCAGGAAGACCACGTGTCGATGGCACCGGCTGCCGGCAAGCGCTTGTGGGAAATGGCCGAGAACACGCGCGGGATTCTCGCGGTGGAATGGCTGGCGGCGGTGCAGGGTCTGGACCTGCGCAACGGCCTGAAGACTTCGGCCAAGCTGGAACAGGCTCGGGGGATTCTGCGTCGCGAAGTTCCGTTCTACGAGAAGGACCGCTTCTTCGCGCCGGATATCAATGCGGCGACCGAGTTGCTGGCTTCGCGGGTTCTGACTGAACTGGTTCCGGCGAAACTGCTGCCGAGCCTTTAACCCCACCACTGATCGTTCCCACGCTCCGCGTGGGAACGATCACAAGACGAGGACTTGGGATGAAAACCCTCTGGCAACACTGCCACGTCGCAACCATGGCGCAAGGCGTCTACTCGATCATCGAGGATGCGGCCATCGTGACGTCCGGTGCACTCATCGAGTGGATCGGCCCGCGCAGCCAATTGCCGTCAGGCGAATACCCGGCGGTCAATGACCTGCAAGGCGCGTGGGTCACCCCCGGCCTGATCGACTGCCACACCCACACCGTGTTCGGCGGCAACCGCAGCGGCGAATTCGAGAAGCGCCTGCAAGGCGTCAGCTACGCCGAGATCGCAGCAGCCGGTGGCGGCATCGCCAGCACCGTGCGCGCCACCCGTGAAGCCTCGGAAGACGAGCTGTTCGCCAGCGCCGCCAAACGCCTGAAAAGCCTGATGCGTGACGGCGTGACCACGGTCGAAATGAAATCCGGCTACGGCCTCGATCTGGCCAGCGAGCGCAAGATTTTGCGGGTCATCCGTCGCCTCGCCGCCGAGCTGCCGATCAGCGTGCGCAGCACCTGCCTGGCCGCTCACGCCTTGCCGCCGGAATACAAGGACCGCGCCGACGATTACATCGATCACATCTGCGCCGAGATGCTTCCCGCGCTGGCCGCCGAAGGCCTGGTGGATGCGGTGGATGCGTTCTGCGAATACCTGGCGTTCTCCCCGGAACAAGTCGAGCGGGTGTTCATCGCCGCGCAAAAACTCGGGCTGCCGGTGAAGCTGCACGCCGAACAATTGTCGTCATTGCACGGTTCCAGCCTCGCCGCGCGTTACCACGCGTTGTCCGCCGATCACCTGGAGTTCATGGATGAAGCCGACGCCATCGCCATGGCCGAGTCCGACACCGTCGCGGTGCTGTTGCCGGGCGCGTTCTACTTCCTGCGCGAAACCCAGTTGCCGCCGATGGAAGCCCTGCGCAAACACAAAGTGAAAATCGCCATCGCCAGCGACCTCAACCCCGGCACCTCGCCGGCGCTGTCGTCGCGTTTGATGCTGAACATGGCCTGCACCTGTTTCCGCATGACCCCGGAAGAAGCCTTGGCCGGCGCCACGATTCACGCGGCGCAAGCTTTGGGCATGGCTCATACCCACGGCTCACTGGAAGCCGGAAAGGTCGCGGATTTTGTCGCCTGGCAGATCGATCGCCCGGCGGACCTGGCGTACTGGCTGGGTGGTGAACTGGACAAACGCGTCGTGCGTCACGGCGTTGAATCAAGTCTGTAGGAGAGCGGTTGTGGATAAGGTTCTGAACTTCAAACAAGGTCGCGTGCCGCTGCTGATCAGCATGCCCCACGCCGGTGTGCGCCTGACCCCGGCGGTCGAGGCCGGGTTGATCGCGGACGCGAAAAGCCTGCCGGACACCGACTGGCACATTCCGCAGCTCTACGATTTCGCCGCCGAACTGGGCGCCAGCACGCTGGCGGCCGAATACTCGCGATTCGTCATCGACCTGAACCGGCCGTCCGACGACAAACCGCTCTACGCCGGCGCCACCACCGGTCTGTACCCGGCGACGCTGTTCGATGGCATTCCGTTGTTCAAGGACGGGCAGGAGCCGTCGAAAGAAGAACGTGCGACATACCTGGAGCAGATCTGGACGCCGTACCACCGCACCCTGCAGGAAGAGCTGGCGCGGCTGAAGGCCGAGTTCGGTTACGCGCTGCTGTTCGATGCGCATTCGATCCGTTCGATCATCCCGCACCTGTTCGACGGCAAGCTGCCGGACTTCAACCTCGGCACCTTCAACGGCGCCAGCTGCGATCCACAACTGGCCACGCAACTGGAAGCGATCTGTGCACGCCACGACGCTTACAGCCATGTGCTGAACGGACGCTTCAAGGGCGGCCACATTACCCGTCACTACGGCAACCCGGCCGAGAACATCCACGCCGTGCAACTGGAATTGGGCCAGTGCACGTATATGGAAGAGTTCGAACCGTTCCGCTACCGCGCCGATCTGGCGGAGCCGACGCGGGTGGTGCTGAAGGAGCTGCTGGAAGGGCTGCTCGCCTGGGGCAAATCCCGCTATACAGCCTAACTGATTGTCTGATCGTTCCCACGCTCCGCGTGGGAATGCAGCCCGTGACGCTCCGCGTCACTGGACGCGGAGCGTCCCTTGAGGCATTCCCACGCAGAGCGTGGGAACGATCTGCGGTGAGTGAGCGATCTGGGGGGCGCCCTCAAACAGTCGCCACTGTGCAAATCCCGGTCGCCACAGTTCGCTTTTCCCGCTCGTCTGCTGCGTAATGTTTCGGCCACGGTGCAAGAAGACACCGATCCGAACAATAACCCGCTGCCGCACGAGACGATCCCACATGAAAAGACTGTTCACTCGTTGTGCGTTAATTCTTACCGGCAGTGCGCTGCTCAGCGCCGGCGCCATGGCTTCCGACGATGCATCCTGCAAAACCGTGCGCATGGGCGTGGTCAACTGGACCGACGTGATCGCCACCAGCGGCATGGCCGACGTGTTGCTCAACGGCCTCGGCTACGAAAGCAAACAGACCAGCGCCGTGCAGCAAATCATCTTCGCCGGCATCCGCGACAAGCGCCTCGATATCTTCCTCGGTTACTGGAAACCGGCGATGGACAAGAACATCGCACCGTTCCTCGCCGCCAATCAGGTCAAGGTCATGGACAAGCCAAGCCTGGCCGACGCACAGGCGACGCTGGCAGTGCCGGACTACGTCGCGGCGGCAGGGCTGAAAACCTTCGGCGACATTGCAAAATTCAAGGATCAGCTCGGCGGCAAGATTTACGGCATCGAGCCCGGCAGCGGCGCCAACACCACGATCAAGACCATGATCGAAACCAACCACTTCGGCCTGAAGGATTTCAAGATCATCGAATCCGGTGAGGCCGGCATGCTCGCCGCCGTGCAGCGAGCGGTGAACCGCAAAGAGTTCGTGGTATTCGTCGGCTGGACCCCGCACCCGATGAACATCAACATGAAGATCACCTACCTGACCGGCAGCGAAGACGTCTACGGCCCCAACGAAGGCGCCGCCACCGTTTCCACCGTCACCGCGCCGGACTACGCCGAGCGCTGCCCGAACGTCCATCGACTGCTGGAAAACCTGACCTTCACCGCCGCTCAGGAAAGCCAGTTGATGGTGCCGATCATGGAGCGCAAGACACCGCAGGAAGTGGCGAAAACCTGGCTGCGTGAACATCCCGAAGATCTGCAGCGTTGGCTGGCGGGTGTCAGCAGTTTTGACGGAAAGGACGGCGTGGCCACGGTTCAGGCCAGCCTGAAAAACTGATGGGCACTTATCCACTCTCGCCGTCGATGGCGGCGTTCGTCGCCAGCACCGAAAGCTTTGCCAGCGATGACAGCAGCCTCGGCGGATTGCGCAAATCCTATGACGACATGTGCCGCGCCTTCACGCCCGAACGGCCGGTGGGGCTGGAGGTGGTAGATTTCCAGTTGAGCGGGGTGGCGGTGCGTTCGTATCGCCCGCCCGTCCGGCCATCGGCCAGTGGCTGGCCGTGCGTGTTGTATCTGCACGGCGGCGGTTGGGTGGTCGGCGGGCTGGATTCCCATGACTTCATCTGCTGCGAGATGGCGATGGCGCTCGGGGCAATGGTGGTGGCGGTGGATTACCGGCTGGCGCCGGAGCATCCGTTCCCGGCCGGTTTCGAGGATTGCCTGAGCGTCTGGCGCGCTTTGCGCAGCGGGCCGTTCTGGTTCGATCCCGGGCGGATGCTGGTGGCGGGCGACAGCGCCGGCGGCAATCTGGCGGCGGCGCTGTGCCTGGCGCTACGCGATGCCGGCGAGCCGCTGCCGGGCGCGCAGGTCTTGATCTATCCGGGGCTGGGAGGCGACGAGCAGTTGGCGTCACGCAGCGAATGCGCCGATGCGCCGTTGCTCGCCAGCAGCGATGTCGATTGCTATCACGCCTTGTACCTGCGCGGCACCGCGAAGCCGAGCGCTTATGCGATGCCGTTGCTGGCCGGGGACTTCAGCGGGTTGCCCCCGGCCTGGATCGCCGTGGCGCAGTTCGATCCGCTGCGTGACGACGGCGTGTGCTACGCCGAACGGCTTAACGCAGCGGGCGTCGACGCGGCGCTGTATTACGGCAAAGGGCTGGTTCACGGCTGCCTGCGGGCGCGGCATCAGGTCGCCGAGGTCGATCGTCTCTACGAAAACCTCCTGGGGTTCATGGCTGACAAATTGTGACAGCGTGCGGGCATGCTCATTGACGTAAATCGGGTTTATGATGCCGGACGGCAGAATAATAGAAGTCCCCCCAGGGATGACCTCGACCCCTTACGGAGCGCGCAATGCAGACTTTGTTTCCGCAGATCAAACCTCACGCACGGCACGATCTGGCCGTCGATGACACCCATACACTGTACGTCGACGAAAGCGGTTCACCGGAAGGTTTGCCGGTGGTGTTCATCCACGGAGGTCCCGGCGCCGGGTGCGACGCCCAGAGTCGCCGCTACTTCGATCCGAACCTTTATCGCATTGTCACCTTCGACCAGCGCGGTTGCGGTCGTTCCACGCCCCACGCGAGCCTGGAAAACAACACCACCTGGGATCTGGTCGAAGACCTCGAGCGCATCCGCAAACACCTGGGCATCGACAAATGGGTGCTGTTCGGCGGTTCCTGGGGGTCGACCCTGGCGCTGGCATACGCGCAGACCCACCCGGAGCGCGTGCATGGTCTCATCCTGCGCGGGATCTTTCTCTGCCGTCCGCAGGAAATCGAATGGTTCTACCAGGCTGGCGCCAGCCGTCTGTTCCCCGATTACTGGCAGGACTACCTCGCGCCGATTCCGCTGGACGAGCGCGACGACCTGCTCAGCGCTTTCCACAAACGCCTGACCGGCAACGACCAGATCGCCCAGATGCACGCGGCCAAGGCCTGGTCGACCTGGGAAGGGCGCACCGCGACCCTGCGTCCGAATCCGCTGGTGGTCGACCGCTTCTCCGAGCCGCAGCGCGCCTTGTCGATCGCGCGGATCGAATGCCACTACTTCACCAACAATGCGTTCCTTGAGCCAAACCAGCTGATCCGCGACATGGGCAAGATCGCCCATCTGCCGGGCGTGATCATCCACGGCCGCTACGACGTGATCTGCCCGCTCGACAACGCCTGGGAACTGCATCAGGCCTGGCCGAACAGCGAGCTGCAGGTGATCCGCGATGCAGGCCACGCCGCGTCCGAACCGGGCATCACCGATGCACTGGTGCGCGCCGCCAGCAAAATGGCCCGTCGTCTGCTCGACCTGCCGCCCGAAGAAGCATGAAGGGTCTTTTGCAGCGCGTGAAAGGCGCGCGGGTCGAAGTGGCGGGCGAGGTGGTCGGCAGTGTCGATCAGGGTTTATTGGTGCTGGTGGCGGTCGAACCCGACGACACGCCGGCCAGCGCCGACAAACTTCTGCATAAGCTGCTTAACTATCGAGTGTTCAGTGACGCGGAGGGCAAGATGAATCTGTCCCTGGCGGATGTGGGCGGCGGGTTGCTGCTGGTCTCTCAGTTCACCCTCGCTGCCGACACCAAAAGCGGGTTGCGCCCGAGTTTCTCGACCGCCGCCCCTCCGGCGCTGGGTGAAGAATTATTCGACTATCTATTAAGCAAAGCGAAACAGATGCATGGCACAGTGGCATCAGGTAGATTCGGCGCGGATATGCAGGTGCACCTGGTCAACGATGGCCCGGTAACCTTCCTGTTACAGACATGAAAGCGCTTGAAACATCTTTTTAAGGGCTTTTCGACTGAAAACAGGGAATTTTCGCGATAAATACTTTGTTACCCCTGATGCGTTGTCACGCGGGCTACTAGATAATCGCGCGCTACGGGGATCAGCGTTCGTTGGTCCATTTTGACTTAGGTAGAGACTTGTCCGGATCCGATTGGGGAATCATTTTGACCCAGCGGAGTCGGAACAATGCTCGCCAACTTGGCAAGGGTGCCCTGAAAGGTCGGTTCTTTTGTACCGAATCCCTCACAGGCACTTCATCTGGCCGTTGGTTTATTGATCTGTTTTCGGCGAGGGTTGCTCGTGATTGTTAGTCCCTGTAATGCAGCAAAATTGTCTGCCAAACGCTTGCGCAGCGCTCTGGTAGCGGGCTCGGCAGTACTCTGCCTGCTCAGCGCCGGCCAGCTTTGGGCATTCAATCTTGACGATGTGTCGGCCAAGGCCAAAGAGCTGGCCGGGCAGAAGTTCGAAGCCCCGCGCAGCAACCTGCCGAACGAATTCCGTGAAATGAAATTCGCGGACTATCAGAAGATTCGTTTCCGCACCGAAAAAGCCGAATGGGCCGACCAGAAGAACCCGTTCAAGCTGTCCTTCTATCACCAGGGCATGCACTTCGATACGCCGGTGAAAATCAACGAAATCACCGCGAACACCGTCGAAGAGATCAAATACGATCCGAGCCGTTTCGATTTCGGCGACCTGCAGTTCGATCCGAAGGCCACCGAACAACTGGGCTATGCCGGTTTCCGTGTGCTGTACCCGATCAACAAGGCTGACAAGCAAGACGAAATCATGACCATGCTGGGCGCGAGCTACTTCCGCGTCGTCGGCAAGGGTCACACCTACGGTCTGTCGGCCCGTGGTCTGGCAATCGACACCGCTTTGCCGTCCGGCGAAGAATTCCCGCGTTTTCGCGAGTTCTGGATTCAGCAGCCGAAGCCGGGTGACAAGCACCTGGTGATCTTCGCCCTGCTGGATTCGCCACGTGCGACCGGCGCCTACCGTCTGATCCTGCGTCCGGGCAGCGACACCATTGTCGACGTCAAGGGCCAGATGTACCTGCGTGACAAGGTCGGCAAGCTCGGCATCGCGCCGCTGACCAGCATGTTCCTGTTCGGCGCCAACCAGCCGTCGAAAGTGCTCAACTACCGTCGTGAACTGCACGACTCCAGCGGTCTGTCGATCCATGCCGGCAACGGCGAGTGGATCTGGCGTCCGCTGAACAACCCTAAACATTTGGCTGTCAGCCAGTTCAGCGTCGAGAACCCGCGTGGTTTCGGTCTGCTGCAACGTGGCCGTGACTTCAGCCACTACGAAGACCTCGACGACCGCTACGACAAGCGCCCAAGCGCCTGGATCGAGCCGAAGGGCGACTGGGGCAAAGGCACCGTAGATCTGGTCGAGATCCCGACCGCCGACGAAACCAACGACAACATCGTTGCGTTCTGGAGCCCGGAAAAACTGCCGGAGCCTGGCCAGCCGCTGGACTTCGCCTACCGCATGCACTGGACCATCGACGAAGCCGCACTGCACGCGCCGGACAGCGCCTGGGTCAACCAGACCCTGCGCTCCACGGGTGACGTCAAGCAATCGAACCTGATCCGTCAGCCGGATGGCAGCGTTGCCTACCTGGTCGACTTCGAAGGCCCGTCTCTGGCCGCTTTGGCCCCGGATGCGGACGTTCGCAGCCAGGTCAGCGTTGGCGACAACGCCGAGCTGGTCGAGAACAGCGTGCGCTACAACCCTGAAACCAAGGGCTGGCGCCTGACCCTGCGGATGAAGATCAAGGACGCGAGCAAGTCCACCGAGATGCGCGCGGCTCTGGTTCAGCCAGTGGTGACCGCTGATCTGGCCAAGTCTTCGGTGCCGACGTCCAACTCGTCGGTAGCCAAAGCCGACAAGGTTGCCGCCAAGCAACAAGAGAAAGCCGACAAGGAAGCCAAGGCCGCCGAGGCCAAACAGGCCGACGCCAAGCCGGTTGCAGATGCCAAGGACAAGGCCAACAAAGACGCCAAGCAGCCAGCCGCTGCGGACGCGGCCCCAGCCACACCGGAATCGGCACCGACTGAAGAAGTCCTGACCGAGACCTGGAGCTATCAGTTGCCTGCCGATGAGTAACTCTCAAGTACAGCCAGAGACTCTGTCCGAGTACCTGGCGCATCTGCCGATGACCGACGAGCAGCGCGCGGAACTCGCGGGCTGCCAGTCCTTCAGCGAATTGCATGAACGCCTGTCGTCCAAGACCTTTGACGCTCCGACCGAAGCCGCCCAGGCTTCGGTGGGCAAGCGCCTGACCCTGAGCACCGCCGAAGAGCTGCAAGACGCGGAAATGCTGGTGCTCGACGCCAGCGGCCGGGTCAGCATGAAGGCCACGCCGCCGATCCGTCGGACCAAGGTCGTGCCGGAGCCGTGGCGCACCAACATTCTGGTGCGTGGCTGGCGCCGCCTGACCGGCCGGACCAACCCGCCGCAACCGCCGAAGGACGCCAACGTGCTGCCGGCGGCGCGCTGGCGCACGGTCGGTTCGATCCGTCGCTACATTCTGCTGGTGCTGATGCTGGGTCAGACCATCGTCGCCGGCTGGTACATGAAAGGCATCATGCCGTACCAGGGCTGGTCGTTCGTCGATCTGGAAGAAGTCCTGCATCAACCGCTGCTGCAAACCGCCACGCAAGTGCTGCCGTATGCGCTGCAGACCAGCATCCTGATCATGTTCGGGATTCTGTTCTGCTGGGTGTCGGCCGGTTTCTGGACCGCGCTGATGGGCTTCCTCGAATTGCTCACCGGCCACGATAAATACCGGATCTCCGGTAAAAGTGCCGGTAACGAGCCGATTCCGAAGGATGCGCGCACCGCACTGGTGATGCCGATCTGCAACGAAGACGTGCCTCGGGTGTTCGCCGGTCTGCGCGCGACGTTCGAGTCGGTCGCCGCTACCGGTGACCTGGACCGTTTCGACTTCTTCGTCCTCAGTGACAGTAACGACACCGACATCTGCGTTGCCGAGCAGCAGGCCTGGCTGGACGTCTGCCGCGAAGCCAAGGGTTTCGGCAAGATCTTCTATCGCCGCCGTCGCCGCCGCGTCAAACGCAAGAGCGGCAACCTCGATGACTTCTGCCGTCGCTGGGGCGGTGACTACAAGTACATGGTCGTACTCGACGCCGACTCGGTCATGAGCGGCGAGTGCCTGACCAGTCTGGTACGCCTGATGGAGGCCACTCCGGACGCCGGCATCATCCAGACCGCGCCGCGTGCTTCGGGCATGGACACGCTGTATGCCCGCATGCAGCAGTTCGCCACCCGCGTTTACGGTCCGCTGTTCACCGCCGGCCTGCACTTCTGGCAGCTGGGTGAATCCCACTACTGGGGTCACAACGCGATCATCCGCATGAAGCCGTTCATCGACCACTGCGCCCTGGCGCCGTTGCCGGGCAAGGGTGCGTTCTCCGGTGCGATTCTCTCTCACGACTTCGTTGAAGCTGCGCTGATGCGCCGTGCCGGCTGGGGCGTGTGGATTGCCTACGATCTGCCGGGCAGCTACGAAGAACTGCCGCCGAACCTGCTCGACGAGCTCAAGCGTGACCGTCGCTGGTGCCACGGCAACCTGATGAACTTCCGTCTGTTCCTGGTAAAAGGCATGCACCCGGTGCACCGCGCGGTGTTCCTGACCGGCGTGATGTCTTACCTGTCGGCGCCGTTGTGGTTCTTCTTCCTGGTGCTGTCGACCGCGCTGCTGGCGGTGAACACGCTGATGGAGCCGCAGTACTTCCTCGAACCGCGTCAGCTCTATCCGCTGTGGCCACAATGGCACCCGGACAAGGCGATCGCGCTGTTCTCGACGACCATCGTGCTGCTGTTCCTGCCGAAGCTGTTGAGCATCATCCTGATCTGGGCCAAGGGCGCGAAAGAGTTCGGCGGCAAGTTCAAGGTGACCCTGTCGATGCTGCTGGAGATGTTGTTCTCCATGCTGCTGGCGCCGGTGCGGATGATTTTCCACACCCGTTTCGTTCTGGCCGCGTTCCTCGGCTGGGCCGCGACCTGGAACTCGCCGCAGCGTGACGACGACTCGACGCCATGGAGCGAAGCGGTCAAGCGTCACGGTCCGCAGACCCTGCTGGGCTTCTTCTGGGCGTTGCTGGTGATCTGGCTGAACCCAAGCTTCCTGTGGTGGCTGGTGCCGATCGTCGGTTCGCTGATGCTGTCGATTCCGGTGTCGGTGATTTCCAGCCGCGTCGGTCTGGGCCTCAAATCCCGTGACGAGAGCCTGTTCCTCATCCCCGAGGAATACAATCCGCCACAGGCGCTGCTGGCCACCGATCAGTACACCCACGAAAACCGCTGGCACGCGCTGAACGACGGCTTTGTCCGCGCCGTGGTCGATCCACAGCAGAACGCCCTGGCGTGCTCGCTGGCGACCTCGCGTCACGGTGAGGCCGAGCCGATCGAATGGCTGCGCCAGGAACGTGTGCGTCACGCGATCAAGGTCGGCCCGGCCGGGCTGAACAACCATGATCGCCTGCAACTGCTGAGCGACCCGGTGGCCCTGGCCCGTCTGCACGAGCAGGTGTGGGCCGAAGGTCACGCCGAGTGGCTGGATGCATGGCGGGCTTCGGTGAAAGCCGACCCTCATGCACCGCTGCTGCCGCTCAAGCCGGTGAGCTTGCAGGCGCAACCGGCCTGATGAAGAAACCCCGCGAAAGCGGGGTTTTTTTTGCCTGCCGATTACCGTCGCGGATCACTCGTTCCCACGCTCTGCGTGGGAATGCAGCCCGGGACGCTCTGCGTCCCATCCGGCACCAACCGATCAAAAAACCTTGTGCAAACGGACGAGTGCGTTAGCATCCGTCCCCGAATTGGCGCACCCGGACAATCTTGTCCATTTCTGTCGGTTTTCGCGCCGCAAACGCAATGGTTTTGGGGACTTGAAGATGAAGAAGTATCTGTCGATGCTGCTGGTCGGCGTCACGGCACTGGTTGCAGTCAATGCGGCGCAGGCCGGCGCAATCGATGACGCGGTCAAGCGCGGCTCGTTGAAAGTCGGTATGGATCCGACCTACATGCCGTTCGAAATGACCAACAAGCGCGGCGAAATCATCGGTTTCGAAGTCGACATCCTCAAAGCCATGACCAAGGCCATGGGCGTCAAGCTGGAGCTGGTCTCCACCGGTTACGACGGGATCATCCCGGCGTTGATGACCGACAAGTTCGACATGATCGGCAGTGGCATGACCCTGACCCAGGAACGCAACCTGCGCCTGAACTTCAGCGAACCGTTCATCGTGGTCGGCCAGACCCTGCTGATCCGTAAAGAGCTGGAAGGCACCATCAAGTCCTATAAAGACCTGAACACCGCCGACTACCGCATCACCTCCAAGCTCGGCACCACCGGCGAGATGGTCGCCAAGAAGCTGATCTCCAAGGCCAAGTACCACGGCTACGACAACGAGCAGGAAGCCGTGCTCGACGTGGTCAACGGCAAGGCTGACGCCTTCATCTACGACGCGCCGTACAACGTCGTTGCAGTGAACAAGGTCGGCGCCGGCAAACTGGTGTTCCTCGACAAGCCGTTCACCTACGAGCCGCTGGCCTTCGGTCTGAAGAAGGGTGACTACGACAGCATCAACTTCATCAACAACTTCCTGCACCAGATCCACGAAGACGGCACCTACGATCGCATCCATGACAAGTGGTTCAAGAGCACCGAGTGGCTCAAGGACATGGAATAACACCCGCTCGCCGATCGTTCCCACGCTCTGCGTGGGAACGCCGCCCGGGACGCTCCGCGTCCCTTCGCAAGCGTGACGCAGAGCGTCACAGGATGCATTCCCACGCAGAGCGTGGGAACGAGCGAATCAGAGAAACATTCAATGAAACAGAAAAAAGCCCAATGGCCCTGGCACGTCCTGACCGTGCTGGTGCTGGTCGGCCTGGCCGGCGCGCTGTATTACGCCACGTCGCTGATGTCCTATGAATGGCGCTGGAATCGTGTGCCGCAGTACTTCGCCTATCAGGCCGAGGAAACCCAGCGCGCGACCGACATTTCCACCGTCAGCGAACTGGTGCGCAAGGGCGGCAGCGCGCAGGTCACTCTGCGCAACGATGCCGGTGACGAGCAGCACCTGACCGTCGACGAAAACAGCCTGCAATTCGCTCAGGGCGACGATGTGGCCGAAGGCGACGTCGTGGGCGTGACGCGGCATTGGGCGGCAGGTCCACTGTTGTGGGGCCTGTGGACCACGCTTTGGCTGTCGGTGGTGTCCGGCGTGCTGGGCTTGCTGATCGGTCTGGCCACCGGGCTGTGCCGGCTGTCGAGCAACCCGACCCTGCGCGACCTGTCGACGATTTATGTCGAACTGGTGCGCGGCACGCCGCTGCTGGTGCAGATCTTCATTTTCTATTTCTTCATCGGCACGGTGATGAACCTGTCCCGGGAATTCGCCGGGATCGCCGCGCTGTCGCTGTTCACCGGCGCCTACGTGGCGGAAATCATCCGTTCCGGCGTCCAGTCGATTGCTCGTGGCCAGAACGAAGCGGCGCGTTCGCTGGGTCTGAGCGCCGGCCAGTCGATGCGTCATGTGGTGCTGCCGCAAGCGTTCAAGCGCGTGCTGCCACCGTTGGCCGGGCAGTTCATCAGTCTGGTCAAAGACACCTCGCTGGTGTCGGTGATCGCCATCACCGAGCTGCTGAAAAGCGGTCGTGAAGTCATCACCACGTCGTTCTCGCCGTTCGAGATCCTGTTCTGCGTCGCCGGCCTATACCTGTTGATCAACCTGCCGCTGTCGAAAATCGCCAGCCGGCTTGAGCGGAGGCTCGCGCAAAGTGATTGAAGTCCGCGATCTGGTAAAAGTCTTCGACACCCGTGGGCAAGTGGTGCGCGCGGTGGATAACGTCAGCACGTCCGTCGCCAAGGGTGAAGTGCTGGTGGTGATCGGCCCGTCCGGTTCCGGCAAGTCGACGTTCCTGCGTTGCCTCAATGGTCTGGAAGAATTCGATTCCGGCTCGGTGAGCATCGACGGCCTGCAACTGGCCGACCCGAAAACCGACGTCAACGCCTACCGCCGCGAAGTCGGCATGGTGTTCCAGCATTTCAATCTGTTCCCGCACATGACCGTGCTGGAAAACCTGTGCCTGGCGCAGAAAGTCGTGCGCAAGCGCGGCCAGAAGGAAAGCGAGGCCAAGGCTCTGGCATTGCTGGAGAAGGTCGGCATCGCCCAGAAGGCCCGCGAATATCCATCGCGCCTGTCCGGCGGTCAGCAGCAGCGCGTGGCGATTGCCCGGGCTCTGGCGATGGACCCCAAGGTCATGCTGTTCGACGAACCGACCTCGGCCCTCGACCCGGAAATGGTCGGCGAAGTGCTGGACGTGATGAAGAACCTGGCCGTGGAAGGCATGACGATGGTCTGCGTGACCCACGAAATGGGCTTCGCCCGGGAAGTGGCGGATCGGGTACTGTTCTTCGATCACGGCAAACTGCTGGAAGACGCCTCGCCGTCAGAGTTCTTCGATGCACCGAAGGACCCGCGAGCCCAGGCGTTCCTGCGGCAAGTCCTCTAAACGCAGGGCAAAAAAAACGCAGCCATTGGCTGCGTTTTTTTTGTTTGTGCGGTTTACACCTTGAACCGGCCCACCAGCGTTTGCAGGTGAGTGCCCAAACGCGCCAGCTCGACGCTGGAGGCCGCCGTCTCTTCACTGGCCGCCGAAGTCTGGTCCGAGACATCCCGCACGTTCAGCACGCTGCGGTTGATCTCTTCGGCCACGGCGCTCTGCTGCTCGGCCGCCGCGGCGATCTGCTGGTTCATCGCCTGAATCGCCGAAACGGTACGGGTAATGCTTTCCAGCGAACCACCGGCACGCCGGGTCAGCTCGACGCTGCTGTCGGTCAGGGTGCGGCTGTTGTCCATGATCGTCGCCACTTGCTGGGTGCCGTTCTGCAGACCGACGATCAGCTCTTCGATCTCTTCGGTGGACTTCTGAGTGCGCTGGGCCAAGCTGCGGACTTCGTCGGCAACCACCGCAAAACCACGTCCGGCTTCACCGGCACGGGCGGCCTCGATGGCGGCGTTGAGTGCCAGCAGGTTGGTTTGCTGGGCCACGGACTTGATCACGTCGAGCACGCTGCCGATCTTGTCGCTTTCGCGCTTGAGCTCGCCCATGGCCTCGGTGGAGTGGCCGACTTCAGCAGCCAGACGTTCGATCTGGGCGATGGCCTCGCCAACCACCTTGTCGCCTTCACGGGCCTGCTGGTCAGCGGCGACGGCTGCTTCCGAAGCTTCCTCGGCGTTGCGCGCGACTTCCTGCACGGTGGCGGCCATTTCGTTCATGGCGGTCGCGACCTGGTCGGTCTCGATTTTCTGATTGTTCACGCCGGCGCTGGTCTGCTCGGTCACGGCCGACAGTTCTTCGGCAGCGCTGGCGATCTGGGTCACGCCGTCGCTGATCCCACCGATCAATTCGCGCAGGCCTTGAGTCATGCTCTGCATCGAGCGTTGCAGTTGGCCGAGTTCGTCGCGGCGCAGGGACACCAGGTTGTGGGTCAGATCACCGGCGGCCACGCGCTCGGCAACTTTCAGGGTTTGCTCCAGCGGAATGATGATCTGGCGGGTGATCGCCCAAGCGGCGAGCAGGCCGAAAGCCACGGCCAGCAGAGTGGCGATCAGCAGCTGGTTCTTGGCGCTGGCAGCATCGGTGTCGCGGACGATGGTCTGGGACACCGTGAGTTTCTTGCTGACATCGAGCAGGATGTCACCCTGGGCCGACATGCGGGCCAGCGCCTTGGCATTGTTCACCTGGGAGTCGCGGAACTGGCTGACGGCAGCGCGGTAAGCCTTCAGCGATTCGGTGGCCTGCTGCAGGTTGGCGATGTGTTGCTCGGGCAGTTTGCTCGGCAGGCTTTCCAGATTGTTCAGGGCGGCGGCGATGGCATCCAGCGCCGGTTGTTCGGCTTCGGCCTTGCCGCTGTAGGTGTAGCCGCGCACCTGATAGCGCGCCTGCTGCAGCAGTTTGCTCAGCTCGATCACGCTGTTGAATTGCGCGACGCTGTCGCCTTGCAGCAGTGATTTCTCGACTTCGCTGACCTTGGCCACGGCGTTATCGGCGCTGGCGCCGAGTTTGCTGCGGGCGTCTTCACGCTGCACGGTGGCCTGGGTCATGTCGCCAAAGGCGCGTTTGTACTCGGCAACCGCCGCCAGTTGCTGATCGATCATGGCCACGTCGGACGGTTGCTCGATCATGCCGCGAGCGCTTTGCAGGCCGGCGTCGAGTTTGCCGAGCAGGTCGTTGACCGCACCGGGGCCCTGTTCGCCACGGCGGGCTTCATAGTCCAGGCGCGCCAGGCGCAGGTCCTTGGTCAGCTCGTTGAGGCTGGAGATGAAGCCGAGTTTGTCGCCCCGGCTGATGATGCCGCTCATGCCGGTCCAGCCGGTGAAGGTGATCAACAGGGTCAGCAGCAGCACCAGGCCGAAACCGATTCCAAGCTTACGTTTGACGCTGACGTTTCCAAGACTCTCGGCTAACCAACGGTACATGCGACGACTCCCTCGGACCACTAATTGGACTTATGGGGAGGGTATCGGCCGCATGATGGCAATCTGTAACGCCTTTTGTCTGGCGAAGACTTCAGAACAGCCGGGCGAGCAGCGCGGTGACGGCGGTTTCGACCCGCAGGATTCGCTCGCCAAGCTGCACCGGTTGCAGCCCGGCCTTGGCCAGCAGATCGATTTCGTAGGGAATCCAGCCACCCTCGGGGCCGATGGCCAGGGTCACCGGTTCGCTCAGGGCACGCGGGCAGGGCGGGAAGTTGCCCGGATGGCCGACCAGGCCGAGGGTGCCGTCGGTGATGGCCGGCAGGCGGTCTTCGACGAACGGCTTGAAGCGCTTCTCGATGATGATTTCCGGCAGCACCGTATCCCGGGCCTGTTCGAGGCCGAGGATCAGTTGTTCGCGGATCGCTTCCGGTTCGAGGAACGGCGTCTGCCAGAAGCTTTTCTCGACCCGGTAGCTGTTGACCAGAATCACCTTCGACACGCCCATGGTCGCCACGGTCTGGAACACCCGGCGCAGCATCTTCGGGCGGGGCAGGGCGAGTACCAGGGTCAGCGGCAGTTTGGCCGGCGGCGGTTGATCGAGGGTGACCCGCAGTTCGGCTTCGCCTGCTTCCAGGCGCAGCAGCTCGGCCGAGCCCATCAACCCGTTGATGCGCCCGACCCGCAGGCTGTCGCCGACTTCCGAGCGGTGGACTTCCTGCATGTGAGTCAGGCGCCGATCACGCAGCACGACGCGGTCGGCCGCGATGAAGTCGGCCTCTTCGAGCAGCAGCAGGTTCATGGCTGAGTCGCTGGCGGCTGGTCGTTGTGGTCGTCGGCGGTTTCTTCCGGGCGCTCGCGCTTGCTGACCAGACTGCCGAACAGGATGCCGACTTCGAACAGCATCCACATCGGCACGGCCAGCAGGGTCTGGGAGAAGATGTCCGGCGGGGTCAGGATCATGCCGACCACGAAGCAGCCGATGATCACGTACGGACGGATCTTCTTCAGGTATTTGACGTCGACCACACCGATCCACACCAGCAGCACCACGGCCACCGGGATTTCGAACGCCACGCCGAAGGCGAAAAACAGCGTCATGACGAAATCGAGGTAACTGGTGATGTCGGTCATCATTTCCACGCCGGCCGGGGTGGCGGAGGCGAAGAATTTGAAGATCAGCGGGAACACGAAGAAGTAGGCGAACGCCATGCCGGTGTAGAACAGCAGGATGCTGGAGATCAGCAACGGTACCGCGACACGCTTCTCGTGCTTGTACAGGCCCGGTGCGATGAAGCCCCAGATCTGATGCAGGATCACCGGAATCGCCAGGAACAGCGAGACCATCATCGTCAGTTTCAGCGGCGTCAGGAACGGCGACGACACGTCGGTGGCGATCATCGTCGCGCCGGCCGGCAGGTATTCACGCAGCGGCGTCGAGACGAAGGTGTAGATCTGCTGGGTGAAGGCAAACAGCCCGGCGAAGATGATGAAGATCGCCGCCACGCAACGCAGCAGGCGGGTGCGCAACTCGGTGAGGTGCGAAACCAGCGGCATGTGCTGGTCGTTTTCGGGGAGATCGCTCATGGGGCTCGCGGCGGCAGAGTGGTGTCGTGAGGCGCTGGTGTGGTCGGCGCGGCGGTTGGAGCTACGTGTTCAACCGGGGCTGGCGCGACGACAGGCGCTGGTTCGGTTGGCGCTACAGCAGGTGCCACAGGCGTTGGAGCTGCAGGGCTGTGAATCGTCTGCTCACCCACGTGCTCGACCGGCGTCGGCTCCTGCTGAACCGGCGTGAAAATCTTCCGCGCCTCCTGCTCCAGCGACAGGATGTGCTCGTTGTGCAGTTGCCGACGGATTTCGTCGGCACCGATTTCACGCTCAACTTCCTGTTTGATCGCGTTGAAGCTGCGCTTCAGCCGTCCGACCCACAGGCCGGCGGTGCGCGCAGCGCCCGGCAGACGCTCGGGACCCAGCACCAGCAGGGCAACGAGGCCGACGAGCAGCAGTTCAGAGAAGCTGATACCAAACATTAGTCAGTGCTCACACGTCTTTGCGGATCGGCTCTTCGACTTTCTGCGCCTGCACGTCGATGGTGTGCGGCGGGTTGGCCTGAGCGGTGGCTTGCGGCTGAACCGGTGGAACCGGCTGCGCAGGCGTGACGGTCGGATCGGCCGGTTTTTCGTCGTCGTTCATGGCTTTACGGAAGCCCTTGATCGATTCGCCGACGTCGGTGCCGAGGTTTTTCAGTTTCTTGGTACCGAACACCAGTACCACGACCACCAGGATGACGATCCAGTGTTTCCAGTCAAAAATGCCCATGTTGCTGTTCCTCTCTAATAGTTGTTCAGGCGGACGGTCGCGAGGCTTTCTCGACGTGTCCGGACAGGCCGAAACGGCGATCCAGTTCATCCAGCACTGCCTGCGGATGCTGCCCCAGCTGGGCGAGCATGACCATGCTGTGGAACCACAGGTCGGCGGTCTCGTAGATCACGTCGCTGCAGTCGCCGCTGACGGCGGCGTCCTTGGCGGCGATGATCGTTTCGACCGATTCTTCGCCGACTTTCTCCAGAATCTTGTTCAGACCCTTGTGATACAGGCTGGCGACATACGAGCTGTCGGCGGCTGCGCCCTTGCGCTCTTCCAGCACCTGAGCAAGGCGGGTCAGGGTGTCACTCATGTTTGTGTCCTGCGGAGTAAATAGCGTGCGGGTCTTTCAGGACCGGGTCGACCGTTTTCCAGTCGCCGTTTTCGAAGACGCGGTAGAAGCAGCTTTGACGGCCGGTATGGCAAGCGATGTCGCCGATCTGTTCGACCATCAGGATGATGACGTCGGCGTCGCAGTCCAGACGCATTTCATGCAGCGTCTGTACGTGGCCGGATTCTTCGCCCTTGCGCCACAGCTTGCCACGGGAACGTGACCAATAGATGGCACGGTTTTCCGCCGCGGTCAGCTCCAGGGCTTCGCGGTTCATCCAGGCCATCATCAATACGCGTCCGGTCTTGTGATCCTGGGCAATCGCCGGCACCAGGCCATCGGCGTCCCACTTGATCTCGTCCAGCCAGTTTTTCATCTTCGACTCCGACAGCGAACCCACACTTCAATAGTCGGGTTCAGGCGTTGAAACAGTGTGCCAGCCGATCACGGAACTGGCTATCGGCGAACGACCAGATACAAGCCGACTGCCACCATGATTCCGGCGGGCCAATGCCCCAGTTCGTGCATCGGGCCCCCGGCGGCGAGGATCGTACCGCCCGCCAGATGGGCGCTGCCGAGCAGGCGCAGGAACCAGTCGTCCTTGCGTTTTTTCCATGGTGGCGGCGGGTCGTTGGCGTGGGGCTGGGACATGCGTTCGAGCAGGTCGCGGGCCATGTTGGCCAGGTGCGGCAGTTGTTCGAACTGGCTCTGGACGTTGCCGATCAAGGCTTTCGGGCTGACGCGCTCGCGCATCCAGCGTTCGAGGAACGGCTGTGCGGTGTTCCACAGATCGAGGTCCGGGTACAGCTGGCGGCCCAGGCCTTCGATGTTCAGCAGGGTCTTTTGCAGCAATACGAGTTGTGGCTGCACTTCCATGTTGAAGCGGCGCGCGGTCTGGAACAGGCGCATCAGCACCTGGCCAAATGAAATATCTTTTAATGGTTTTTCGAAGATCGGCTCGCACACGGTACGGATCGCCGCTTCGAATTCGTTGAGCTTGGTTTCCGCCGGTACCCAGCCCGAATCGATGTGCAATTGCGCCACGCGGCGGTAGTCGCGCTTGAAGAAGGCGAACAGGTTGCGCGCCAGGTAGTCCTGGTCTTCCGGGGTCAGACTGCCGACGATGCCGCAGTCGATCGCGATGTACTGCGGGCTCCACGGGTTGACGGTGCTGACGAAAATGTTGCCCGGGTGCATGTCGGCGTGGAAGAAACTGTCGCGGAACACCTGGGTGAAGAAGATCTCCACGCCGCGTTCGGCGAGCATCTTCATGTCGGTGCGCTGGTCGGCGAGGGTCGCCAGATCCGTCACCTGAATCCCGTAGATGCGCTCCATCACCAGCACTTTCGGCCGGCACCAGTCCCAATAGACTTGCGGCACGTAAAGCAGCGGCGAGCCTTCGAAGTTGCGCTTCAACTGGCTGGCGTTGGCCGCCTCGCGCAACAGATCGAGTTCGTCGTAGATGGTTTTTTCGTAGTCGCTGACCACGTCCACCGGGTGCAGCAGACGGGCGTCGGCGGAGACCTTTTCGGCGGCGCGGGCGAGGATGAACAGCCACGCCAGATCCTGGGCGATGATCGGCTTCAGGCCCGGGCGGATCACCTTGACCACCACTTCTTCACCGGTCTTCAGTTGCGCGGCGTGTACTTGCGCCACCGAGGCCGAGGCCAGCGGTTCGACGTCGAAGCGGCTGAACACTTCGCTGATCTTCTTGCCCAGTTGCTCTTCGATCAGCTTGACCGACAGCTGCGAATCGAACGGCGGCACGCGGTCCTGCAACCGCATCAGCTCATCGGCGATGTCTTCCGGCAGCAGGTCGCGGCGGGTCGAAAGGATCTGCCCGAACTTGATGAAGATCGGCCCCAGGTCCTGCAAGGCCAGGCGCAGGCGTGCGCCACGGCTCAGGTCCAGCGGCTTGCGCGGGAGCCAGCGCCACGGCAAGACGTAGCGCAGCGCCAGCAGGAACCACGGCAAAGGCAGGTCGAACAGCAGGTCATCGAGGCGGTAGCGGATCACGACGCGCTGGATGCGCAACAGACGGCGGACGGCGAGCAGCTTCATGCGTTATCGCTTGGGTCGAGGGATCGGGAAAGGCGCTCGAAGCGCGCCTCGAGACGTTCCAGATCGAGTTTGATCCGGTCCAGTTCGCTGAAGCGGGCTTCGGCTTCGCGCTGACCGACGAGGGTACGCGATTCTTCGGCCAGGTATTCGGCGAGGTTCTGGTTGAGGCTGGCAAATCCTTGTTGATACCAGCGGGCGCGGCTGCGCAGGTGACCGCCGACCAGTTGCGTGGCGACCGGGCCCAGCCAGCGCGAGAGTTCGTACTCCCAGTCCAGCTCCAGATCCTGCAGCACGCCCGCCAGCTCCAGCAGCACGCCGCTGTCACCGTCGAGTTCGACTTCCGGCGCGTGCAGCACCGCCGTCTTGTCCTTGCTCAGGGCCAGTTTCACCAGGCTCGAGGCCGGGGCGCGCAGGGTGCAGTCGACGCCGGTTTCCCAGTGGGATGCCAGCATCAGGCCTTCGTCGCTCGGCAGGATGAACAGTTGCAGCGCCGGGCTGCGGCAATCCACGGCAATCACTTTGCCGGTCAGATGCGCCAGTCGCGGCAGCGCCGTGCTGTCGAGACGCAGCACGCGGTTCAGGCCGAGTTCGACGCTGGCGAGCAGCCCGGTCAGCAGCATCAGGGTTTGATGCCGCGGTGCAGGGCGACGATGCCTGCGGTCATGTTGTGATAGGTCACGCGGTCGAAACCGGCGTCGACCATCATCGACTTCAGGGTTTCCTGATTCGGGTGCATGCGGATCGATTCGGCCAGGTAGCGATAGCTTTCCGAGTCATTGGTGATCAGCTTGCCCATCAGCGGCATGAAGGCGAACGAGTAGGCGTCGTAGGCCTTGGACATCAGCGCGTTGGTCGGCTTGGAGAATTCCAGCACCAGCAGGCGACCGCCCGGCTTGAGTACGCGCAGCATCGAACGCAGGGCGTCTTCCTTGTGCGTCACGTTGCGCAGGCCGAAGGCGATGGTCACGCAGTCGAAATGGTTGTCCGGGAACGGCAGCTTTTCAGCGTCGGCCTGAACGAACTCGACGTTGCCCGAAACACCGACATCCAGCAGGCGGTCACGACCGACCTTGAGCATGGATTCGTTGATGTCCGCGAGAACCACCTGACCGGTCGGGCCGACCAGGTGCGAGAATTTCTTGGTCAGGTCGCCCGTACCGCCGGCGATGTCCAGCACGCGGTTACCGGCGCGCACGCCCGACAGTTCGATCGCGAAACGCTTCCACAGACGGTGCATGCCGCCCGACAGAAGGTCGTTCATCAGGTCGTACTTGGCGGCCACGGAGTGGAACACCTCAGCGACTTTTTCCGCTTTCTGGCTTTCCGGAACGTTTTTGAAGCCGAAGTGAGTGGTGGGTTCGGCATCGCTGCCTTTGCGCTGATCAGTCATATCGCTGTCACCAAAAGAGAATGCGCGACATTCTAATCCCCAAGCCATGCTTTGTCTTGGAATGGCTAAAGGTAAGATGGGCAACCTTCGGGACGATTTGCCGCAGTGGCGGTCAAGATTCGTTGCAGGCATTCATAGCCCCATTCAAAAAGCAGGAGTCATTCAATGGCCCATATCAGTGTTGAGCGTGCCCACAGCCTGGGCAAGGAAGCAGCCCGCGAGAAAGCCGACAAACTGGCGCAGAAACTCTCCGATCAATATGGCCTGGAGCCGCAGTGGTCGGGCGATGTCCTGAACCTCAAACGGTCGGGCGTGAAGGGCGCGGTGCATGTGGCCGAGGATTCGATCCGGGTCGACGTGGAACTGGGCCTGATGATGTCGGCCATGAGCGGCATGATCAAAGCCGAGATCGAAAAGGCGCTGGATAAAGCGCTGGTCTGATTTCTGCCTGAAATGAAATCCCCCTGTGGGAGCGAGCTTGCTCCGGGCGGCGATCCGACGAATACGTTGTATCAGCCGACATTTCCGTGACTGACACACCGCATTCGCGAGCAAGCCCGCTCCCACATTTGTTTTGTGGTGTGCCCACCTGTTTATGTCAGTTGTTAGGGTGCCGTTTCTAATTTTTCTCCCTACTTTGTGCGTGAGCCCGACACTCGTCAGGGCAGTTCCTCAAACCTTCTGCGCGTGAGGTGCACCATGGCCAAAGTCATTTTGAAGAAAAAAATCGACGCTTCGACTTCCGCTCTGAGCGACGTCAAATCCTATGCCCGCAAGATCTGGCTGGCAGGCCTGGGTGCCTACACCAAGGTCGGTCAGGAGGGCAGCGAGTACTTTCAGGAGTTGATCAAGGCTGGTCAAACTGTTGAAAAGAAAGGCAAAAAAGCCGTCACCGAAAAACTCGAAGCGGCCAACGCCGAGATCGATGAAGCCAAGAGCGAAGTCAGCTCTTTCAAAGGCCGGGTCGAAGTTCAGCTCGACAAGGTCGAGAAGGCGTTCGACACGCGTGTCGCCAGTGCCTTGAATCGTATCGGCATTCCGTCTAAACATGACGTTGAGGCACTCTCTGCTAAGCTCGATGAGCTGACGGCATTGCTCGAACGCGTCGCGCGTAAATCTTAAGGAGAACGGGATGGCTGGTAAAAAGAACACCGATAAAGAAGGCAGCTCGTGGATCGGAAAAGTCGAAGACTATTCCCGCAAGATCTGGCTGGCTGGTTTAGGCGTGTACTCGAAGATCGACACTGACGGCAGCAAGCTCTTCGATACATTGGTCAAAGACGGCGAGAAAGCCGAGAAGCTCACCAAGGCTGCAGTCGGCAAGAAAGTCGATGCTGCCAAGGATTCTGCAAGCTCGGCAAAATCGCGTATCAGCGGCGTGAAAGATCGCGCGCTGGGCACCTGGGATCAGCTGGAAGGGGCTTTCGACAAGCGCCTGAACAGTGCGATTTCGCGCCTGGGCGTACCGAGCCGCAACGAGGTGAAGGATCTGCACAAGAAGGTCGATACCCTGACCAAGCAGATCGAAAAACTCACCGGCCTGAAAGCTCAGCCTGTCGCGGCCAAAACCGCAGCAGCCAAGCCTGCGGCCAAAACCGCTGCCAAGCCACTGGCTAAAGCCGCCGCCAAACCGGCCGCAAAACCTGCAGCCAAAACCGCTGCTGCCAAGCCTGCAGCGAAAGCCGCGGCCAAACCGGTTGCCGCCAAGGCCGCCGCCAAGCCGGCAGCAAAACCAGCTGCCAAACCTGCGGCCAAGCCAGCAGCGAAAACCGCTGCCGCCAAACCCGCTGCCAAGCCTGCCGCCAAACCGGCTGCGGCGAAGAAACCGGCAGTGAAAAAACCGGCCGCGCCGAAAGCCGCTGCGCCGAAACCAGCTGCGCCAAAACCGGTGACCACACCGCAAGCACTGGCAAGCACGTCGAACTCCG
>NZ_JAIHBA010000012.1:34273-161034 GCF_019718735.1 Pseudomonas sp. RIT778
GCCAAACCGGCTGCGGCGAAGAAACCGGCAGTGAAAAAACCGGCCGCGCCGAAAGCCGCTGCGCCGAAACCAGCTGCGCCAAAACCGGTGACCACACCGCAAGCACTGGCAAGCACGTCGAACTCCGCCTCGGCTCCAACCCCGGCGCCTGCTCCGACTGCTGCATCGACTCCGTCGACGCCAACCAGTCAGTCCTGATTTTCAGGGCTCAAGAAAACGCCCGGCCTGTGAAGGTCGGGCGTTTTTGTTTGGGTAAAAGCCGTCGGATTACTCGTGATCTTCGAGATACTGCAAAGCCATCCTCTCCGTCGCCACCTTCACCGGCGGCAACAGGTGCGGTGCCACCAGCATCATGATCTGGTACACCACCAGCCGCACTTCCCCTTCGCGATCAAGAATCCGCTGATAGTCCAGCGAGAACAGCAACGTCATGGTGATCTGCTCCACCAGTTGCCCCAGCGCCTGGGTGTCGCTGACCAACTGCCCCGACGCCTTCAGCCGCGCCAGCAATGATGCCAGCGTGCGCTTGAGCACGTTGAGGAACTGGCGAATGCCCTTGGCCAGTTTCGGCAGGCGTCCGGCCAGGTTCGACAGGTCCTGGAACAGGAAGCGGTACTGCGCCAGCCGTTCGACGATCAGGTGCAGGAACAGCCAGTAATCCTCCGGCGCCAGTTCGACATCGGCGGGCGGGTCGAGCAGCGGGGCGAGGTCGTTCTGGAAACGCTCGAACAGGCCGAGAATCAGCGGTTCCTTGCCGTGGAAGTGGTAGTAGAGGTTGCCGGGGCTGATCCCCATTTCATTGGCAACCTCCATGGTGGAGACGTTCGGCTCGCCCTTTTCATTGAACAACTGCAGGGCACATTCGAGGATCCGTTCGCTTGTTTTCATCCAGTCTTCTTAAAAGGGCTTTAGTCAGTCAGCGCACACGCACATAGGTGCCGGGTGCCGCTTCCATCGGTGGATAATTGGCGTTGCCGAGGGTCATCTGGGTTTCGCGCAGGGTGCCGGAGCGCTGCTGCACCCACTCCAGCCACTGCGGCCACCAGCTGCCGTCGACTTTCTTGGCGTCGTAGTACCAGGCGCGCGGATCGCCGCTGAGCTTTCCGTTCTCGACGTAATTGGCTTTCGGGTTGCCCGGCGGGTTGAGGATGCTCTGCACGTGGCCGCTGTTGGACAGCACGAAGCGCCGCTCACCGCCCAGCAACAGCGTCGAGCGATACACCGCGTCCCACGGCGTGATGTGGTCGTTCATGCCGGCCACGCTGAAGCTGTCGACCGTGACCTTCTGCAGATCGATCGGCGTGCCGCACACTTCCAGGCCACCCGGATGGGTCAACGGGTTGTGCTTGAAGAAGTCCAGAATGTCGCCATGAAACGCGGCGGGCAGGCGGGTGCTGTCGTTGTTCCAGTAGAGGATGTCGAACGCCGGCGGCTCCTTGCCCAGCAGGTAGTTATTGACGAAATAACTCCAGATCAAATCGTTGGGGCGCATCCAGGCGAACACCTTGGCCATGTCGCGACCCTCCAGCACGCCTTTCTGATAGGAGCGCCGCTTGGCCGCTTCGAGCGTTTGCTCATCGGCGAACAGGGTGGCCGGGGTGTTCATTTCACTGTCGAGCAGGCTCACCAGATAGGTGGCGCTGGACACCCGCCGCAACTGCCGCTTGGCCTGCAGATGCCCTTGCAGCGCCGCAATGGTCAGCCCGCCGGCGCAGGCACCCATCAGGTTGACCTCGCGGGCACCGGTGATCGCCCGGCAGATGTTCATCGCTTCTTCCACGGCTTCGACGTAGGTCGACAGGCCCCATTCGCGATGGCGCACATCCGGGTTGCGCCAGCTGATCATGAAGGTCTGCAAGCCGTTCTTCAGCGCAAACTGGACGAAGCTGTTGCTCGGGCTGAGGTCGAAAATGTAGTACTTGTTGATTTGCGGCGGCACCACCAGCAGCGGTTTCGAATACTGCTTCTCGCTCATCGGCCGGTACTGGATCAGCTCGAGCATTTCGTTGCGAAACACCACCGAGCCGGTGGTGGTGGCGACGGTCTTGCCGACTTCGAAAGCCTGTTTGGTCACCTGACGTGGCAGGCCGTCGTTGTGCAGCAGATCATCAAAAAGATGACTCAACCCACGCACCAGACTGTGGCCGCCAGAGTTGAAAAGCTCCTTGACGGCCAGCGGATTGAGCAGGGTGTTGGAAGGCGCCACGGCGTCGTTGAGCAGGGTAAAGGCGAAGTGCGCGCGGGCGCGGTCGTCGTCGCTCATGCTGCTCTCGTCGATCCAGCTCTTGACCTGTTTCTGCCAGGCCAGATAAGCCTGCAGGCTGCGCCGATAGAACGGGTTCAGGCTCCACGCCGGATCGGCGAAGCGGCTGTCCTGCGGATTGGTCGGGTGCAGGGTTTCGCCGAGCAGCACGCGTCCGAGCGCGCCTCCCAGCTTCAAGGCGTGTTTTGCGCTGTGGATCGGATTGCGCAGCCCGTGGGCCGCGACGTTGCGCAAGGTCGAGATCAGGTCCCGGCCGCGCAGACCGGTCATGGCACTCTGTGCATTGATGAACACGGCGGGGCTGGGCACGACGCCCGTCGCTGGTTTGTCACGCATGACTCAACACTCCTTCGTCTTCAGGCCAAAAACAAACACACCGAACCAGAACACCATAGACGCTGTTGCGGGTTGTTGCCTGCGTGGCCTCCTGCCACGCACCTGTGCGGACACGTTGCAAAACGCTGTCCAGAAATCCGTGCCGGGGCGGTTATCCGCCCAGCGGTGTCGGGTGCGGATGCATCACCGCACGCTGACGTTCCTCCTGGAGGAATTTCATGATGATCGGCGCCACCGCCTCGGCCCGGGTAATCAGGAACAGATGCCCGTCGTCGATGATGTGCAACTGCGCGTTGGGGATTCGCCAGGCGAGCATGCGCATGTTGATCAGCGGGATCAGCGGATCGTCATCACCGGCCAGCACCAGCGTCGGCTGATGGATCTTGTGCAGCCAGTGAATGCTGGTCCAGCCAAGGCCCGCGAACAGTTGCCAGTAGTAGCCGAGCTTGCCCGCCGAACGCACCTTGGCCGCATGGCTGGCGGCGAGTGTCGGGTCGCGGCGGAACGAGCCGCCGTAGATCATCGGGGCGATGCGGATCACATGGGACGGCTGGATGTAGCGCCGTGGGCTGGCCATCATCCACAGCACTTTCGGCTTGCCCGGCACCATCACCGCACCGGCAGCGGTCGCCGCCAGCACCAGCTTCTTGCAGCGCTCGGGATAGTGGTAGGCGAACTGCTGCGCCAGCGCCCCACCCCAGGACACGCCGATCACGTTGACCTGTCCGTAGTCGAGGTAATCGAGCATCCGCGCGGTGAGTTTCGCCAGCCCGGGAAAGCGATACGGTCGGCTCGGCGTCGAGGAACCACCGACACCGGGCACGTCGAAGGCGATCACTTCCAGGTCCGGATCCAGCGCCGCGACAAAAGGAAACACCAGCTCCAGGTTGGCGCCGATGCCGTTGAATATCAGCAAGGGCGTCAAGTGAGGCTTGCCGGGGCGGACCGCCGTGCGGATGGTCTGGCCATCGAGCTCGACGGTTCGAAAGATGAACGGGTGCGGCATGCTTCAAGGCCCTGTGGGTGAAATCTCTATCTCATCTTTAACTGTGGGAGCGAGCTTGCTCGCGAAAGCGGCGAATCAGTCGACTTCAATGTTGAATGTCAGTCCGCCTTCGCGAGCAAGCTCGCTCCCACAGATGTCGGTTACCGCTCGTGAACGTAAGTGCCCGGTGAAGCTTCGCCTGCCGGATACGCCTTGTTGCCCAGCTTCGTTGGCGCTTTCTTCAATTCGCCCGACCGCGCAGCCTGCCACGCCTGCCAGTACAGCCACCAGGAGTCGGCGTGCTTGGTCGAGTTTTCCTGCCAGTCATCGGCATTGGCGGTCATTTCATCGCTGGTCATGTAGCGCGATTTCGGGTTGCCCGGCGGGTTCAGGATGCTCTGGATATGCCCGCTGCTGGACAGCACGAATTCGACCTTGCCGCCAAAAAGCTGCGCCGACTTGTAGCAGGACTTCCACGGCGTGATGTGGTCGTTGGTGCCGGCCAGCGAGAAGATGTCGGCGGTCACCTGCTTGAGGTCGATCGGCGTGCCGCACACTTCCAGTGCATTGGGGCGGATCAGTGGGTTGTTTTTGAACATCTCGATCAGGTCGCCGTGGAACGCGGCCGGCAGTCGAGTCGTATCGTTGTTCCAGAACAGGATGTCGAACACCGGCGGTTCGTTGCCGAGCAGGTAGTTGTTGACCCAGTAGTTCCAGATCAGATCGTTGGGGCGCATCCAGGCGAAGACCTTGGCCATGTCTTTGCCTTCGAGCACGCCGGCCTGATAAGAATGGCGCTTGGCGGTCTCCAGGGTCTGCTCGTCGACGAAGAGCGCGACGTCGCTGTCCAGCGTTGTATCGAGCACGCTGACCAGCAGGGTCAGGGCGTTCACCTTGTTCTCGCCAATCGCCGCATAGTGGCCGAGCAGGGCGGTGCAGGTGATGCCGCCGGAGCAGGCGCCAAGCATGTTGACGTCCTTGCTGCCGGTGATCGCGGTGACCACGTCGACCGCTTCCTTCAGGGCTTCGATGTAAGTCGAGAGGCCCCACTCGCGCTGTTCCTTGGTCGGGTTGCGCCAGCTGACGATGAAGGTCTGCACATTGTTGCGCAGGCAGAAGCGCGCCAGGCTCTTGTCCGGGCTCAGGTCGAATACATAGAACTTGTTGATCTGCGGCGGCACCACCAGCAGCGGGCGTTCGTGCACTTGCTCGGTGATCGGCTTGTACTGGATCAGCTCCAGCACGTCGTTGCGAAACACCACCGCGCCTTCGGTCACGCCCAGGCTCTTGCCGACCTCGAACGCGCCCATGTTGACCTGGCTCGGCATGCCGCCGTTGTGCACCAGATCCTTGGCCAGATGCGAGAGGCCGTCGAGCAGGCTTTTGCCGCCGGTCTCGAAGAAGCGTTTGACCGCCGCCGGATTGGCCGCCGTGTTGGTCGGTGCCATGGCCTCGGTCATCAGGTTGATCACGAAGTGGCCGCGCGCGATGTCCTTGGGCGAGAGGCTGCTGTCGTCGATCCAGGCATGGAGTTCCTTGCGCCATGCCAGGTAGGTTTGCAGATAACGTTTGTACAGCGGGTTCTGACTCCACGCCGGATCGACGAAGCGACGGTCATCGCCCGCCGGTTGCAGGTCGGATTTGCCGAACAGCACGTTCTTCAGCTCAAGGCCGAACTGGGTGACGTGTTTGACACTATGGATCGGTTGTTTGATGGCCTGGGTCAGCACCATTCGAGCAGAGGCCAGCAGATCCTTTCCGCGAAGCCCAACGACAGGATTCAGCCCCAGGGTGTTCTCCGAGGCCTGGTACTTCAAATCATCGTTATTCTTGTTACTCATCTACGACGCTCCATTGTCCTGAGACGAGTACCCGGTTTTCTGCTGTGCAGTTCCACAGCCAATGCCAGGTACTACTGCTCGGGTGACCGTTGATTCTGCATAGCTGCTTTACAGTCGTAGAGCACTGCAGGGAACTTGCCAGTTCCATTGGTTACCCGAGATTGATTTTTTTCGCAAGCAGCCGATCCCGGGCCGCTTTAGCGGAGCATTCAAACAGATGAATCTAGAAAATGCCCTCTAAACAGTCCGAGGCGCGGACTAGAGCATCAGCTTGACGACGGACTGGTCCGGGTCGCGGGTTTTGCCGGCGGCTTTGAGCTCGGCCAGATAATCCGCCCAGAGTGCGTCATGACGTCGCCCCAGCTCGTACAGATAATCCCAGGTGAACAGACCGCTGTCGTGACCGTCATCGAAGGTCAGTTTCAGTGCGTACTGACCGGCCGGTTCTACCTTGGTCAGGCCGACGTTCAGCTTGCCGAATTGCAGGATCGGTTTGCCGTGGCCCTGGACCTCGGCGGAGGGGGAATGCACGCGCAGGAATTCGGCGGGCAGGGTGTATTCCTCGCCGGACGCGTATTTGAGCGACAGGGTTTTCGAGGCTTTGTGCAGTTTGATGTCGGTGGGGAGTTGGGTCATCGCCGGCGTTCCGTCAGGTGGAAAAAATTGTGGGAGCCGATGGCTCCCACAGTTTCACGACCACTGTAAGTATGGCTTACAGGATATAACGGGACAGGTCTTCGTTCTGCGCCAATTCGCCCAGGTGGCTGTTGACGTATTCGGCGTCGATCTGGATCGCTTTGTCGTCGTGGGCGCTGGCCAGGTCGCCGGCACTGAACGACACCTCTTCCAGCAGACGCTCGAGCAGCGTGTGCAGGCGACGGGCACCGATGTTCTCGGTCTTCTCGTTGACCTGCCAGGCGATCTCCGCCAGACGCTTGATGCCTTCCGGCTGGAACTGGATGTTCAGGCCTTCGGTTTTCAGCAGCGCGCAGTATTGCTCGGTGAGCGAGGCGTGCGGTTCGCTGAGGATGCGTTCGAAGTCCTGCGGGCTCAGGGCCTTGAGTTCGACGCGGATCGGCAGACGACCTTGCAGCTCCGGTACCAGATCGCTCGGCTTGCTCAGGTGGAACGCACCGGAGGCGATGAACAGGATGTGGTCGGTCTTGACCATGCCCAGCTTGGTGTTGACGGTGCAGCCTTCGATCAGCGGCAGCAGGTCACGTTGCACGCCCTCGCGGGACACATCGGCGCCGCCGACATTGCCGCGCTTGGCGACCTTGTCGATTTCGTCGATGAACACGATGCCGTGCTGCTCGACCGCTTCCAGGGCCTTGGCCTTCAACTCTTCTTCATTGACCAGGCGACCGGCTTCTTCGTCGCGTACCAGCTTCAGCGCTTCCTTGACCTTGAGCTTGCGGGCCTTCTTTTTGCCCTTGCCCATGTTGGCGAACAGGTTCTGCAACTGGTTGGTCATTTCTTCCATGCCCGGAGGCGTGGCGATCTCGATGCCGGCCATTTCGGCGACTTCGATCTCGATTTCCTTGTCGTCCAGCTGACCTTCGCGCAGGCGCTTGCGGAACAGTTGGCGAGTGTTGGAATCCTGGGTCGGCGCTTCTTCGTTGCTGAAGCCCATGCGTGCCGGTGGCAGCAGGGCGTCGAGGATACGGTCCTCGGCGGCGTCTTCGGCACGGTGACGAACGCGGGTCATTTCCTGCTCGCGCAGCATCTTGATCGCGGCATCGGCCAGATCACGGATGATCGATTCGACGTCACGGCCGACGTAGCCGACTTCGGTGAACTTGGTCGCTTCGACCTTGATGAACGGCGCGTTGGCCAGTTTGGCCAGACGACGGGCGATCTCGGTTTTACCGACACCGGTCGGGCCGATCATCAGGATGTTCTTCGGGGTCACTTCAACGCGCAGCTCTTCAGGCAGCTGCATACGGCGCCAGCGGTTGCGCAGGGCAATCGCGACGGCGCGCTTGGCATCGTCCTGGCCGATGATGTGGCGGTTGAGTTCATGGACGATTTCGCGGGGAGTCATGGACATAATAATTGACGGTCCTCAAGCAGAAACAAGCCGTGGCACAGGGGCCGCGTCAGGCTTATTCAGCGAGATCCTGCTCCTCAATGGTCTGGGTGTGGTTGGTGAATACACAGATGTCGCCGGCGATGCCGAGAGCGGTCTCGACGATTTCGCGGGCCGACAGGTCGGTCTTCTTCAGCAGGGCGCTGGCGGCGGCTTGCGCATAGGCGCCACCGGAACCCATGGCGATCAGGCCGTCTTCGGGTTCGACCACGTCACCGTTGCCGGTGATGATCAGGGATGCGTCCTTGTTGGCGACCGCGAGCATCGCTTCTAGGCGGCTCAGGGAACGGTCGGTGCGCCATTCTTTGGCGAGTTCGACGGCGGCGCGAACCAGGTGGCCCTGGTGCTTTTCAAGCTGGCCTTCGAAACGTTCGAACAGGGTAAAGGCGTCGGCTGTGGCACCGGCGAAACCGGCGATGACTTCGCCGTGGTACAGGCGACGAACTTTCTTCGCGTTGCCTTTCATCACGGTGTTGCCGAGAGAAACCTGGCCGTCGCCGCCCATGACGACTTTGCCGTGGCGGCGGACTGAAACGATGGTGGTCAAGGGAAGAGTCTCCACACTGCGGGGCGAAAATGCCTTATGCCCATTCATATGGGGGTGGTGGAGAGGATTTCAACTGCGGGGCGGGAGAGGGGACGAGCGGTGCTTTGTACATGATCGTTCCCACGCAGAACGACATGATCGTTCCCACGCTCCGCGTGGGAATGCCTCAATGGACGCTCCGCGTCCCTGCGGCAAGGGACGCGGAGCGTCCCGGGCTGCATTCCCACGCAGAGCGTGGGAACGATCGGTGGGGAGGTATCAGCGGCTCTGGCGTTGTTGTAACAACAGGTTGCTGAAGCCCGCGCCCGCCAGTTGTTTCTGGGCGGTGGTCAGCTGTTCGCGGTTGCTGAACGGGCCGACCAGTACGCGATACCAGGTTTCATCCTTGACCGTCCCGGACTCAACCGCGACCGCCTGGCCGAGCAGAATGATCTGCGCGCGCACCTTGTCGGCATCCGTCTCTTTGCGGAACGAGCCGGCCTGCAGGAAGAACTTGGTCACCGGTGCAGCCTTGGTCACCGGCGGTGCTGGCGGCGGGGTGATCCCGGCCAGTGCAGCCTGTGCACGCGCTGTGTCGATCTTCGCCGCTTCGGCCGGGGTCACCGGCGTGGTCGGGATGGCCGGCACCTGTGGCGTCGGCAGGGTTTTCTCCGGCACGGCGTCCGGCGGCACGATCACTTCCGATTCCGGCAGCAGGGTGTAGAAGTCGTACTTCGGCTTCACCGGTTGCGTCGGGCTCGGCGGGGTCTTGTTGGCCTCGGCGATCTTGGTGGCTTTCTGTTGTTGCTGTTGCTCGATCTTCTCGCGCTTGACCGTGTCGCTGCCCTTGCCCGGCTCCAGTTTCATCAGGAACACGATGAACGCGCCGACCGTCAGGCCGATGGCCATCCACAGCCAGCCCGGAATCGGCTGCTTCGCTGGAGCTTGGTAACGGCTGGCGCCACGCTTGGGTGCAGGTTTTTTCTTGGCAGCCAACTTACATGCGCTCCAGGGTTTCCAGGCCGAGCAGTTCCAGGCCTTGCTTGAGGGTACGGCCGGTCAGCGCGGCAAGGCGCAGACGGCTTTGCATTTGTGCCGGGGTCTCTGCGGCGAGGATCGGGCAGTTCTCGTAGAAGCTGGAGAACAAGCCGGCGACCTCGTACAGGTAGGTGCACAGGGTGTGTGGCGTGCCTTTTTCCGCAACGTTGTTCAGCACTTCGCCGAACTGCGCCAGTTTGGCTGCCAGGTCGTGTTCCTGCGGCGCTTCGAGGACGATCTGGCCGTCGACTTCGCTGTAATCCTTGTCCAGTTTGCGGAACACGCCGGCCACGCGGGTGTAGGCGTACAGCAGGTATGGCGCGGTGTTGCCTTCGAGGTTGAGCATCTGGTCGAAGTTGAAGCTGTAGTCGCTGGTGCGGTGCTTCGACAGGTCGGCGTACTTCACCGCGCCGATGCCGACCACTTTGGCGATCGCGCGCAGTTCGTCTTCGGCCAGTGTCGGGTTCTTTTCCTTCACCAGGCTGTAGGCACGTTCCTGCGCTTCGGTCAGCAGGTCGATCAGCTTTACGGTGCCGCCATCACGGGTCTTGAACGGACGGCCGTCGGCGCCGTTCATGGTGCCGAAGCCCATGTGCTCCATTTCCATCGGATGGGTCACGAAGCCGGCCTTGCGCGCGACGGCGAACACTTGCTGGAAGTGCAGGGCCTGACGCTGGTCGACGAAGTACAGCGCACGGTCGGCCTTCAGCTTGCCGCTGCGATAACGCACGGCCGCCAGGTCGGTGGTGGCGTACAGGTAACCGCCGTCAGCCTTGACGATGATCACCGGCAGCGGCTCGCCTTCGGCGTTCTTGAATTCGTCGAGGAACACGCACTGGGCGCCGTTGCTTTCGACCAGCATGCCGGCGGCTTTCAGGTCGTTGACCACGTTGATCAGGTCGTCGTTGTAGGCGCTTTCGCCCATCACGTCGGCCATGGTCAGTTTGACGTTGAGCAGTTCGTAGATCTTCTGGCAGTGCGACAGCGAGATGTCCTTGAACTTGGTCCACAGCGCCAGGCATTCAGCGTCGCCGGCCTGCAACTTGACCACCAGGCCACGGGCGCGGTCGGCGAATTCCGGAGATTCGTCGAAGCGTTGCTTGGCGGCGCGGTAGAAGTTTTCCAGGTCCGACAGCTCGTCGCTGGTGATCGGGTTTTCCTGCAGGTACGCCATCAGCATGCCGAACTGGGTGCCCCAGTCGCCGACGTGGTTCTGACGGATGACGGTGTCGCCGAGGAATTCGAGTACCCGCGCCACGCCGTCGCCGATGATGGTCGAGCGCAAATGGCCGACGTGCATCTCTTTGGCCAGGTTCGGTGCCGACAGGTCGACCACGGTGCGTTGCGCCGGGCCGGCCTTGCGCACGCCAACGTGAGCGTCGGCCAGTGCGGCGTCGAGGCGCGAGGCCAGCGCCTGAGTGTTCTGGAAGAAGTTGATGAAGCCTGGGCCGGCGATTTCGGCCTTGGTGACGTTCTCGTCAGCCGGCAGGGCGGCGATGATTTTTTCCGCCAGATCGCGCGGTTTCATGCCCGCAGGCTTGGCCAGCATCATCGCGATGTTGCTGGCGAAGTCGCCGTGGGTCTTGTCCCGGGCGTTTTCCACCTGGATCGCCGGCGTCAGGCCTTCAGGCAACACACCTTCGTTGACGAGTTGGGTGAGGGCTTGTTGGATCAGCTGGCGAATGGTGTCTTTCATGGTCTTCTCTTTCGACCGCAAGCGCGGCGGCGCATCGATGCGCGGGTGGAAAAACTGGGCATTATCCGTTGCGAAGACGGGCTTGCCAACCTTAGCAGGCAGGATGCGGATGTGTGGTGACAAATAGACTGCTTTCGCGAGCAGGCTCGCTCCCACCCTGGAATACATTTCCCTGTGGGAGCGAGCTTGCTCGCGAAGGCGAGCGTCAGATCAATACAAGTCGACGGGATCGACATCCAGCGACCAGCGCACCGCGCGGCCGCTTGGCATCTGCTCCAGCACCAGCAGCCAGCTCGCCAGCAATCGGTGCAGCGGCGCCCGGGCCGTGGCTTGCAACAGCAGTTGCGCGCGGAAGCGCCCGGCCCGGCGTTCCATTGGCGCCGGCACCGGTCCCAGCAGTTCAATGCCGGTCAGATTCTGTTCGGCCAGCAAGCGCTCGGCCTCGCTGCACGCCTCATCAAGAAAGCCTTCGGCCTGCCCCGGCTTGTGCGCTTCGGCGCGCAGCAGGGCGAGGTGGGAAAACGGCGGCAGTCCGGCGGCGCGGCGTTCGCTCAGGGCCTGTTCGGCGAAGGCGAAGTAACCCTGCTCGGTCAGTTGCACCAATAAAGGATGGTCGGCCAGATGCGTCTGGATGATCACCTTGCCCGGTTCTTCCGCCCGCCCGGCCCGGCCGGCGACCTGCACGATCAACTGCGCCATGCGCTCGCTGGCGCGGAAGTCGCCGGAAAACAGCCCGCCGTCGGCATCGAGGATGGATACCAGCGTCACCCGAGGGAAGTGGTGCCCCTTGGCCAACATCTGGGTGCCGACCAGAATGCACGGCTGGCCTTTCTGGATCGTGGCGAACAGCTGGTTCATCGCGTCCTTGCGCGACGTGCTGTCACGGTCGACGCGCAGCACCGGATAGTCCGGGAACAGAATCGCCAGCCGTTCCTCGGCCCGCTCGGTACCGGCGCCCACGGGGCGCAGATCGACCTTGTTGCACTTCGGGCATTGGCGGGGTACGCGCTCGACGTAACCGCAGTGGTGGCAGCGCAGTTCGCCGTAGCGCTGGTGCACGGTCATCCGCGCATCGCAGCGCTGGCACTCGGACATCCAGCCGCAATCGTGGCACAGCAGAGTCGGGGCAAACCCCCGGCGGTTGAGGAACACCAATACCTGCTGGCCGGCGGCGAGGGTCTGGCCGATGGCTTGCTGCATCGGTCCGGAAATGCCGCTGTCCAGTGGACGACTTTTCACATCCAGACGCAGGAAGCGTGGCTGTTTGGCGCCGCCGGCACGTTCGTTCAGGCGTAGGAGTCCGTACCGACCGGTGTAGGCGTTGTGCAGGCTTTCCAGTGATGGGGTCGCGGAGCCGAGCACGATCGGGATGTTTTCCTGCCGCGCGCGCACCAGCGCCAGATCCCGCGCGTGGTAGCGCAGGCCTTCCTGCTGTTTATAGGAGCCGTCGTGTTCTTCGTCGATGATGATCAGCCCCGGATTTTTCATCGGGGTGAACAGCGCCGAGCGGGTGCCGATAATAATGTCGGCCTCGCCGTCACGGGCGGCGAGCCAGGCGTCCAGACGATCACGGTCATTGACCGCCGAGTGCAGCAGGGCGATGCGCGCATTGAAGCGTTGTTCGAAGCGGGCCAGGGTCTGCGGGCCGAGGTTGATCTCCGGGATCAGCACCAGCGCCTGTTTGCCGGCCTCGAGGGTTTCGCGGATCAGCTGCAAATAGACTTCGGTCTTGCCGCTGCCGGTAACCCCGGCGAGCAGGAACGCGTGATAACTGTCGAACCCGGCGCGAATCGCCTCGTAGGCGGCGCGCTGTTCGCTGTTGAGCGGCAGCTCGGGCTGTGCCAGCCAGTGTTCATGGCGCGCGCCGGGGGCGTGGCGGCGCACTTCGACCTGCACCAGATCCTTGGCCAGCAGCAGATCGAGGCTGTCCTTGCTCAGCATCAGTTTGCTCAGCAACTGATGGGCGACGCCGTGAGGGTGCTGGGCCAGCGTCGCCAGGGCTTCACGCTGGCGCGGGGCGCGGGCGATGCGCGGGTCATCGAGGCTGGCGCCGGGAGCGGCGGACCAGAAGCGCTCCTGCCGAACCTCGGCCAATTCGCCCTGACGCAGCAGCACTGGCAACGCCCAGCTCAGCGTGTCGCCGAGGCTGTGCTGATAATACTGAGCCGTCCACAGGCACAGTTTGAACAGTGCCGGCGGCAGTGGGGCGGTAGCGTCGAGCAGCGCCAGCGCCGGTTTGAGCTTTTCCACCGGCACTTCGCTGGTGTCAGTAACTTCCACCAGAATCCCGATCATCTCCCGCCGGCCGAACGGCACCCGCAGGCGCATGCCCGGTTGCAACTGCGAACGCAGCACGCCGGCCGGGGCCCGATAGTCGAACAGGCGGCGCAGGGGCGAAGGCAGGGCGAGGCGCAGAATGGCGTCGGGCACGCGGGATCTCGATAAGAAGCTAACAAGCAGCGGGGATGAGGTTTGGGCCGGGAGCCTAGCAGACGGTCGGTCTCAGCGACAGCTTGCGTGATCGGGATTGTCTGGTAGAATCCGCGGCCTAATTACGTGCGGTATTCAACAATCGTGTTGGATGGCGGCACGCCAGCTGAGGAAAACACCATGAAAGCCGATATCCACCCGAATTACCCAGAAGTTGCAGTAACTTGCAGCTGCGGCAACAAGTTCGAAACCCGTTCGACCTTCGGCAAAGCCCTGGCGATCGACGTTTGCAACGAGTGCCACCCGTTCTACACCGGTAAGCAGAAGACTCTGGACACCGGTGGTCGCGTTCAGAAGTTCGCCGACCGTTTCGGTGCTTTCGGCGCGAAAAAGGCCTAAGGCCCTTCATTCTGGAAAACCTCAGCGGCTTTTCCGGTCTGATGAAAAAGGCGTCCCTTGCGGGCGCCTTTTTTGTGTCCGCGATTTGGCTCTCCGCCGCCCAGGCCTTCTGCCCGGCGCCGGCCGGGCTGGACAGCGCCACGGTGCAGCGGGTGGTCGACGGCGACACCCTGCGCCTGGGCGATGGGCGCAATGTGCGGATGATCGGCCTCAATACGCCCGAACTCGGCAAGCAGGGTCGCAGCGACGAGCCGTTTGCTGTGGCCGCGCGCAAGCGCCTCGAAGCCTTGGTCGCCGAGAGCGAAGGGCGGGTCGGCCTACGACTCGGCGCCGAGTCCAAGGACCGTTACGGCCGCACCCTGGCCCATGTTTTCAGCGCCAAGGGTGAGAATCTCGAAGCGCAGATGCTCGCCGATGGCCTCGGTTTCCAGGTCGCGGTGGCGCCGAATGTCGATCTGGTCGATTGCCAGCAAGCCGCTGAACGCCTCGCGCGACAGGCCGGGCTGGGCCTGTGGAAGCGCTCTCCTGTACTGAAAGCGGAGCAGATCGAGCGCTCTGGTTTTGCCGTGGTCAGCGGTCGTGTGAGCAAGGTTCAACGCAATCGCGGCGGAATCTGGATCGAGTTGCAGGACAAGGTTGTACTGCGCGTTGCACCCAATCTACTGGATCGCTTCGACGCCACGTCTCTGCAGGCGTTGAAGGGCAAGCAGATCGAGGCCCGTGGCTGGGTGGTCGACCGTTCCCGGCGCGGTGGACTGAAATCAGGTCAGGCGCGCTGGCTGTTGCCGCTGACCGATACTTCGATGCTTCAGTCGTCCCGCTGAATAAAAAGTTGTAGACATTTTTTCTGTCGATTGTGAACAGTCTAGCCCTTGTGCGCCGTGGCTCTTGGCCCAAAGTCGTAGGGCAGGGCGCTTGACAGGGGTGACCGGGCAGTCTTGTGGGGACTTTGCGAGGCGCGTATCCTCGCTGACCAGTCTGTCCAACAGTAAAAAGCGGAATGCCAAAATGTCTGATCTGAAAACTGCCGCTCTCGAATATCATGCCAATCCTCGTCCAGGAAAGCTGAGTGTCGAGCTCACCAAGGCCACTGCTACCGCCCGCGACCTGTCGCTGGCCTACAGCCCCGGCGTAGCTGAACCAGTGCGCGAGATCGCCCGCGATCCTGAACTGGCCTACAAGTACACCGGCAAGGGCAACCTGGTTGCAGTCATTTCCGATGGCACCGCGATTCTGGGTCTGGGTAACCTCGGCCCACTGGCTTCCAAGCCGGTCATGGAAGGTAAAGGCGTGCTGTTCAAGCGCTTCGCCGGCATCGACGTCTTCGACATCGAAGTCGACTCCGAAAGCCCGCAAGCCTTCATCGACACCGTAAAACGCATTTCCATCACCTTCGGTGGCATCAACCTGGAAGACATCAAGGCGCCTGAGTGCTTTGAGATCGAACGTGCTCTGATCGAGCAGTGCGACATTCCGGTATTCCACGATGACCAGCACGGCACCGCGATCGTGACCGCTGCGGGCATGATCAACGCCCTGGAAATCGCTGGCAAAACCCTGGCCGACGCCAAGATCGTCTGCCTGGGCGCTGGCGCAGCCGCCATCTCCTGCATGAAACTGCTGGTGAGCATGGGCGCCAAGGTCGAGAACATCTTCATGGTTGACCGTACTGGCGTGATCCACGCTGGCCGTGACGACCTGAACCAGTACAAGGCTGTGTTCGCTCACCCTACCGAGAAACGCACCCTGGACGACGCCATCGAAGGCGCTGACGTATTCGTCGGCCTGTCGGGCCCGAACCTGCTGAGCGCCGAGCAACTCAAGCGCATGGCGGCCAACCCGATCGTCTTCGCCTGCTCCAACCCGGATCCGGAAATCTCCCCGGAACTGGCTCACGCCACCCGTAACGACGTGATCATGGCCACCGGCCGTTCGGACTACCCGAACCAGGTCAACAACGTGCTGGGCTTCCCGTTCATCTTCCGTGGTGCCCTGGACGTTCGCGCCAAGCGCATCAACGAAGAAATGAAGATCGCTGCCGCCAACGCCCTGCGCGAACTGGCCAAGCTGCCGGTGCCTCAGGAAGTCTGCGACGCCTACGGCGGTATCTCCCTGGAATTCGGTCGTGAGTACATCATTCCGAAACCAATGGACAAGCGCCTGATCACCGTTATCTCCGACGCCGTGGCCAAGGCCGCGATCGAGACTGGTGTGGCGACGCTGCCGTATCCGAAGAACTACCCGCTGAAAAGCGTGGATGACGTGTTCAACGGCTAAGTCGTTGTAGCGCTTCAACCGAAAGCCCCGGCTCGTGAGAGTCGGGGCTTTTTTATGCCTGTTGATTTTGGGGTGATCTTAAGGGCCTCTTCGCGGGCAAGCCCGCTCCCACAGGGTTTTGTGGCGTTCACAAATGGAGCGTACACCCGGTTACTGTGGGAGCGGGCTTGCCCGCGAAGAGGCCGGCCCAGACAACACAAAAATGAACAGGTAATAAAAAGCCCCGCACTTCAATCGAAGGCGGGGCTTTTTAGCGGTTCAGGATCAGGATCAGAACAGATCGATCGGCGCCTGCTCATCCGCCGGCAGCGGGCTACCCGGTACGGTGCCATTGCCGATCTCGTTGACCGACGGCGGCGTGTCCTCAGCCTTGAACAGCTCGAAGTAGGCCCCCGGCGTGCTCGGCGATGCCGCGCGACCGCTGACCGGGTCCACCCGCAGGCTGAGGATGCCTTCCGGCTCCGGCTGGACATGCGGTGGCTTGTCCTTGAGCGCGGCGGCCATGTAGTTCATCCAGATCGGCAGTGCCACGGTGCCGCCGAACTCCCGGCGACCGAGGCTTTCCGGCTGGTCGAAACCGGTCCACACGGTGGTCACGTAATCGGCGTTGTAACCGGAGAACCACGCATCCTTGGATTCGTTGGTGGTACCGGTCTTGCCCGCGATGTCGCTGCGGCCCAGAGCCAGTGCGCGACGACCGGTGCCGAGCTTGATTACGTCCTGCAGCATGCTGTTGAGGATGTAAGTAGTACGGCCATCGACGATGCGCTCGGCAACTGCCGGTGCTTGCGGCACGGCGGCGTTGCTCGGCGCTTCACCCGGAACCGGCGCTGCATTGACGGTAAACGATTCGGTAGCGGGGGCCGCGATACCGTCGGTGGCCGCGCCGCCCTGCGGTACGGTCGGCGGATTGGCGACGAACAGCGTGTCGCCGTTGCGGCTTTCGATCTTGTCGATGATGTACGGGGTGATCTTGTAGCCGCCGTTGGCGAAGGTGCTCCAGCCGGTGGCGATCTCCATTGGCGTCAGGGTCGCGGTGCCCAGCGCCAGGGACAGGTTTGGCGGCAAGTCCTGCTTGTTGAAGCCGAAACGGGTGATGTAGTCGATGGTCTTGCCTACGCCCATCGCCTGCAACAGGCGGATCGACACCAGGTTGCGCGACTTGTACAGCGCCTCACGCAGACGGATCGGACCGAGGAAGGTGTTGGTGTCGTTCTTCGGACGCCAGACCTTGTCCAGGTACTCGTCGACGAACACGATCGGCGCGTCGTTGACCAGGCTGGCGGCGGTGTAGCCGTTGTCCAGTGCGGCGCTGTAGACGAACGGCTTGAAGCTCGAGCCCGGCTGACGCTTGGCCTGCATCGCGCGGTTGTAGTTGCTCTGCTCGAAGGCGAAGCCGCCGACCAGCGACCGGATCGCGCCGTTCTGCGGATCCAGCGACACCAGCGCGCCTTGCGCCTGTGGGATCTGGCTGAGCTTCAGCGAATTGTTTGGCTGGCGCTGCACGCGAACCAGGTCGCCGATCTGTGCCACATCCGACGGCTGACGCGGGTTGGCGCCCATGCTGTTGGTGTTGAGGAACGGGCGGGCCCATTTCATGGTGTCCCACGCCACGTGCTCTTCGCCGGTGCGGGTCAGCACTTGCAGGCCGTTCTTGTCGACCTGGGTGACGATGGCCGGCTCGAGGCTACTGATCGTGCGTTGCTTGGTCAGTTCGGTGGCCCAGGCTTCACGGGTCTTGCCCGGCAGACGTGATTCAGGGCCACGGTAGCCGTGACGCTGGTCGTAGGTCATCAGGCCTTCGTGCAGCGCGGTGTTGGCCATTTCCTGGAGGTTGCTCGGCACCGTGGTGGTGACGCGGAAACCTTCGGTATAGGCGTCGCTGCCGTAACGACCGACCATTTCCGCACGGGCCATCTCGGCGATGTACGGTGCGTTCACTTCCGGGGTCGGCACGTGATAGCTGGCGTTCAGCGGCTCGTTGATTGCGGCGGTGTAGTCGGCTTCGGTGATCTTGCCGAGCTTGTACATGCGCCCGAGGATCCAGTCGCGACGCTCCTTGCTGCGCGCCGGGTTGGCCAGCGGGTTGAAGCGCGACGGGGCTTTCGGCAGGCCGGCGATCATCGCCATCTGCGCCAGGCTGACTTCGCGGATCGACTTGCCGTAATACACCTGCGCCGCCGCCTCGATGCCGTAGGCGCGGTTGCCCAGATAGATCTTGTTCACGTACAGCTCAAGGATTTCGTCCTTGGTCAGCTGGCGTTCGATCTGCAGGGCCAGAAGGATTTCAGTGGTCTTGCGCGAGAAGCTGCGTTCGCTGGTCAGGAAGAAGTTCTTCGCCACCTGCATGGTGATGGTGCTGCCGCCGGACTGGATGTGACCGCTCTTGACCAGTTGGGTCGCGGCACGCATCAGGCTGCTCGGATCGACGCCATAGTGATTGGCGAAGTTGTCGTCTTCAGCACTTAGTAACGCATTGATGAAATTGGGGGGAATGTCGGCGAAACGGATCGGTGTGCGGCGCATTTCGCCAAATTCTGCGATCAACTTGTTGTCGCTGCTGTAGACCCGGAGCGGAATCTGCAACTGAATGCTTCTCAGCGCCTCCACAGATGGCAAACCCGGACTAAGGTAAAGAAACGCGCCGCTGAGACCTAAAAGCAGTCCGCAGAAAACGGCGACGATGGACCAACCGAAAAATTTCAGCAGACGAATCAAGGCTTTTGGACATCCACGGCAAAGAATGAATTGGGCGACAGGGTTCCGGGAAACACACAGAACGACCCGCGCCGGCAGTAAAAAGCGGAAAAAATCGCTGGGCATTATAAGCACTTTTCCGCTGGGGGCGTCATTTGCGCTTCTGTCAAGACGGGGCGAGGGAACGCAATGCGCATTACAGAGTCCGTAACTCACGGATAGTCATAGGGAATTGGTAGTGCTAGGACTCTTCAATAAAAAGGCCAATACGTTACTGGGGATCGACATCAGCTCCACATCGGTGAAGCTGCTGGAGCTGAGCCGTCAGGGTGAGCGCTACCGGGTCGAGGCGTACGCGGTGGAGCCGTTGCCGGCGAGTGCCGTGGTCGAAAAGAACATCGCCGAGCTCGAGGGCGTCGGCCAGGCCCTGTCCCGGGTGCTGGTCAAGGCGCGCACCGGGCTGAAAACCGTTGCGGTGGCAGTGGCGGGTTCGGCGGTGATCACCAAGGTCATCGAGATGGACGCCGGGCTGTCCGACGATGAACTGGAAAACCAGCTCAAGATCGAGGCCGATCAATACATTCCCTATCCGCTGGACGAGGTCGCCATCGACTTCGAAGTCCAGGGCGTTTCGCCGCGCAACCCCGAGCGGGTCAACGTACTGCTGGCCGCCTGTCGCAAGGAAAACGTCGAAGTCCGCGAAGCGGCGCTCGCCCTCGCCGGGCTGACCGCGCGGGTGGTGGATGTCGAAGCCTACGCACTGGAACGCTCGTTCGGCCTGCTGGCGACGCAACTGGCCGCGTCCCAGGACCGGCTGACAGTGGCCGTGGTCGACATCGGCGCCACCATGACCACCCTCAGCGTCCTGCACAACGGCCGGATCATCTATACCCGCGAACAGCTGTTCGGCGGTCGACAGCTGACCGAGGAAATCCAGCGCCGTTATGGCCTGACCCTTGAACAGGCGGGACTCGCCAAGAAGCAGGGCGGCCTGCCGGACGACTACGTCAGCGAGGTGCTGCAACCGTTTCGCGAGGCGCTGGTGCAGCAGGTGTCGCGCTCCCTGCAGTTCTTTTTCGCCTCCGGCCAGTACAACGCCGTCGACCACATTCTGCTGGCCGGCGGCACGGCGTCGGTGCCCGGGCTCGACCGGCTGATCGAAGAGCGCCTGAACACACCGACCCAGGTGGCCAACCCGTTTTCCGACATGGCCTTGAGCAGCAAGGTCAACGCCGGGGCCCTGGCGAGCGATGCGCCGGCCCTGATGATTGCCTGCGGGCTCGCGCTCAGGAGTTTCGACTGATGGCGCGGATCAACCTTTTACCCTGGCGCGAGGAGCGTCGCGAAGAGCGGCGCAAACGCTTCCTGCTGGCCTTGACCGGCGTGGTGGTCGGTTCGGTCGGGGCGGTGCTCATTGCCGACCAGATCATCAGCGCCGCCATCGCGCGGCAGGTCGCGCGCAATGACTACATCGGCAAGCAGATCGCCGTGGTCGACGAACGGATCAAACAGATCAGCGAACTCAAGGCCCACCGCCAGCAACTGGTGGAGCGCATGCGCATCATCCAGGACTTGCAGGGCAACCGGCAGATCAGCGGGCGGATTTTCGATCAGCTGGCGCGCACCTTGCCCGACGGGGTGTATTTCACCGATGTGAAAATGGTCGGCAAGACCCTGTCGATCAGCGGCGCGGCGGAGTCGAACAATCGGGTGTCCGACCTGATGCGCAATCTCGATGCCTCCGACTGGTTCGATGCGCCCAACCTCAATGAAGTGAAAGCCACCACCGCTGGCCAGGTGGATCAGGCCAACGTCTTTCAGCTGACCGTTCGCCAGACTCGACCCCGGATCGAGGAGGACGACCAATGAAGCCGTCCGAGTGGCTGGACAGCCTGCGCAATGTCGATTTCAACGACCTGGACACCAGCAACATCGGCTCCTGGCCGCCAGTGGTCAAAAGCCTGGCCGGCGGGCTGTTGATGGTGTTGGTTCTGGCGCTTGGCTATAACTTTTTCATCAGTGACCTGGAGAACCAGCTCGAGCTCAAGCGTGAGGAGGAGGTCACCCTCAAGGAGCAATTCGCGAGCAAGGCGCGCATGGCGGCCAATCTGGAGCTGTACACCCAGCAGATGAAAGAGATGGAAAACTCGTTCGGCGTGCTGTTGCGGCAATTGCCCAGTGACACCGAAGTGCCGGGGTTGCTGGAAGACATCACGCGCACCGGGCTGGGCAGCGGTCTTGAATTCGAAGAGATCAAGCTGCTGCCGGAGGTCACCCAACAGTTCTACATCGAACTGCCCATCCAGATCACCGTAACCGGTGCCTATCACGACCTTGCGACTTTCGTAAGCGGCGTGGCCGGACTGCCACGGATCGTCACCCTGCACGATTTCGAGCTGGCGCCGGCCAATCCCGAAGGCGGGCCGAAGTTGCGCATGAGCATTCTCGCCAAGACCTACCGCTACAACGACAAGGGGCTGCAAAAATGAGCCCGATCCGTTTTATCGCCTTATCGACATTGTTATTGGTGCTCGGTGGCTGTGGCGGCGATGACTTCAGTGACCTCGACGCCTACATGAATGAAGTGCGCCTGCGTCCGCCGGGCAAGATCGAGCCGACCCCGACCTTCCGCTCTTTCCCGACGTTCACCTACAGCGCCGCCAACCTGCGCAGTCCGTTTTCGCGTCAGTTACGGGTCGATCTGGCCGGGCAGAAACACGGCTCTCGCGACGTGAAACCCGATCCCAACCGGGTCAAGCAATACCTCGAAGGTTTCAACATCGAGCAGTTTGAAATGGTCGGCACGATTGCCAACGCCTCTGGTTCCTTCGCGTTGCTGCGGGGGGCGGGCGGGGTCCATCGGCTCAAGGTCGGCGATTACCTGGGCCGTAACGACGGGCGGATCGTTGCGATCAGCGCTTCCCAGGTCGAAGTGGTGGAAATCGTTCCGGATGGCCAGGGCGCCTGGCTTGAGCGGCCGCGCACCATTCCTTTGAAAGAGCACTCATAAGTGGAAGTCGAATAATGAACAGGATTTTTTCCACCCTCGGTTTTTCGCTATGGATGGCGCTGCTTTCACCGATGGTACAGGCAGCCAATCTGAAGGCGCTGGACGTCGCGGCACTGCCGGGCGACCGGGTCGAGCTGAAGCTGTCATTCGACGGCCCACCCCCGCAGCCCAAGGGCTATACCACCGATTCGCCGGCACGGATCGCTCTCGATCTGCCGGGTGTCGCCAGTCAGCTGGCGAGCAAGACCCGTGACCTGGGCAGTGGCAATGCCCGCACGGCCACGGTGGTCGAGGCCAATAACCGGACGCGGCTCATCATCAGCCTGACGCAACTGGCGCCTTACGACACCCGGGTCGAAGGCAATGCGGTATTCGTGGTGGTCGGGCAAGGCAGCAAAGCCGCTGCCCCGCGTCCGGCGGCTCGTGCACCGCGCGCAGCAACTGCGGCAGCGCCGGTCCGGACCTTTGCGCCAACCGCCAGAGCCATTCGCGGTGTGGATTTCCAGCGTGGCACGGCGGGCGAGGGCAACGTGGTCATCGACCTGTCCGATCCAGCCATCGCACCGGATATTCAGGAACACGACGGCAAGATCATCCTCAATTTCGCCCGTACCCAATTGCCCGAACCGCTGCGGGTGCGCCTCGACGTCAAGGATTTCGCCACCCCGGTGCAGTTCGTCAACGCTGGTGTCAGTGGTGATCGGGCGACGATCACCGTCGAACCCAACGGTACGTTCGACTATTCCACTTACCAGACCGACAACAAGCTGACCGTCAGCATCCGGCCGTTGACCGTCGATGACTTGCAAAAGCGCAACGCCGACCGCAACAGCTATAACGGCGAAAAGCTCTCTCTCAACTTCCAGGACATCGATGTGCGTTCGGTGCTGCAACTGATCGCCGACTTCACCAACCTCAATCTGGTGGCCAGCGATACGGTGCAGGGCGGAATCACCTTGCGCCTGCAGAACGTACCGTGGGATCAGGCGCTGGATCTGGTGCTCAAGACCAAAGGCCTGGACAAGCGCAAGGTCGGCAACGTGTTGCTGGTGGCGCCGGCCGATGAAATCGCCGCCCGCGAACGGCAGGAACTGGAATCGCAGAAACAGATCGCCGAACTGGCGCCGTTGCGCCGCGAGCTGCTGCAAGTGAACTACGCCAAGGCTGCGGACATCGCCAAGCTGTTTCAGTCGGTCACCAGCGCCGAGGCCAAGGTCGACGAGCGGGGTTCGATCACCGTCGATGAGCGGACCAACAACATCATTGCCTACCAGACCCAGGATCGCCTCGACGAGCTGCGGCGGATCGTGGCGCAGCTGGATATCCCGGTGCGTCAGGTGATGATCGAGGCGCGGATCGTCGAGGCCAACGTCGATTACGACAAGAGCCTGGGCGTGCGCTGGGGCGGTTCGATCCAGAACAAGGGCAACTGGAACACTTCCGGGGTCAGCAACGGTTCGTCGACCACCATTGGTACGCCGGGCAGCACCAGCACCAACTCGCCGTTCGTCGACATGGGCACGGTCAACAATACGTCCGGGATCGGCATCGCGTTCATCACCGACAACGTATTGCTCGACCTCGAGCTGACCGCGATGGAGAAGACCGGCAACGGCGAAATCGTCTCGCAGCCCAAGGTGGTCACCTCCGACAAGGAGACCGCGAAGATCCTCAAGGGCACCGAGATTCCGTACCAGGAAGCCAGCTCCAGCGGCGCTACGTCGGTGTCCTTCAAGGAGGCGTCGCTGTCGCTGGAAGTGACGCCGCAGATCACCCCGGACAACCGCATCATCATGGAGGTCAAGGTCACCAAGGACGAACCGGACTACCTGAACAAAGTGCAGGATGTACCGCCGATCAAGAAAAACGAGGTCAACGCCAAGGTGCTGGTGAACGACGGCGAGACCATCGTGATTGGGGGCGTTTTCTCAAATACTCAAAGCAAGGTTGTAGATAAGGTGCCATTTCTTGGCGATGTGCCGTATCTTGGCCGCCTTTTCCGGCGTGATGTGGTTTCGGAGAAAAAATCCGAGCTGCTGGTATTTCTCACTCCGCGTATCATGAATAACCAGGCGATTGCTGTGAGTCGTTGATTCTGTGCGAAATTTGATTCTTGTAGGACCGATGGGGGCTGGAAAAAGCACCATCGGCCGATTACTGGCCAAAGAGCTGCGCCTGCCGTTCAAGGATTCCGACAAGGAAATTGAACTGCGTACGGGCGCCAATATTCCGTGGATCTTCGACAAGGAAGGCGAGCCCGGCTTTCGTGATCGTGAGCAGGCGATGATCGCCGAGCTGTGCGCGTTCGACGGCGTGGTGCTGGCGACCGGCGGCGGCGCCGTGATGCGCGATGCCAACCGCAAGGCCCTGCACGAGGGCGGGCGGGTGGTGTATCTGCACGCCTCCGTCGAGCAGCAGGTCGGCCGCACTTCCCGCGACCGCAACCGGCCGTTGTTGCGCACCGCCAATCCGGAGAAAACCCTGCGCGATCTGCTGGCGATCCGTGATCCGCTCTATCGGGAAATCGCCGATCTGGTGGTGGAAACCGACGAGCGGCCACCGCGCATGGTCGTGCTCGATATTCTCGACCGCCTGCAGCAACTTCCGCCCCGTTAAAGCGCCGCACGAAATGCGCTATCCTCGGCGACCTGTAATGGCCGCCAAGGGTTGTGGCGGATGGCGTGCGAGTGGCGTCACACCAGCACATGCCGTGAACATTCGATAATTCCAGGCAGGACGCCTGCTTCATCTTCATCGTGGGGACACATGCAGACACTCAAGGTCGACCTAGGCGAGCGCAGCTACCCGATTCACATTGGCGAAGGATTACTGGACCAGCCTGAGCTGCTGGCCCCGCATATCCACGGGCGGCAAGTGGCAATCATCTCCAACGAGACCGTTGCGCCGCTCTATCTCGAGCGTCTGACCCGCAGCCTGGCGCAGTTCTCGGTGGTTTCCGTGGTGCTGCCCGACGGCGAAGCCTTCAAGAACTGGGAAACCCTGCAACTGATCTTCGACGGCCTGCTGACCGCTCGTCATGACCGCCGCACCACGGTGATCGCCCTCGGCGGCGGTGTGATCGGCGACATGGCCGGTTTCGCGGCCGCCTGCTACCAGCGCGGCGTCGATTTCATTCAGATCCCTACCACGCTGCTGTCCCAGGTCGATTCGTCGGTGGGCGGCAAGACCGGGATCAACCATCCGCTGGGCAAGAACATGGTCGGCGCGTTCTATCAGCCGAATGTGGTGCTGATCGATACCGCGTCCCTGAAAACCCTGCCAGCGCGCGAGCTGTCGGCCGGCCTGGCGGAAGTCATCAAATACGGTCTGATCTGCGACGAACCGTTCCTGACCTGGCTTGAGGAAAACGTCGACGCCCTGCGTGCGCTGGATCAAACGGCCCTGACCTACGCCATCGAGCGCTCCTGCGCTGCCAAGGCGGCGGTGGTCGGCGCCGACGAGAAGGAAAACGGCGTACGGGCCACCCTCAATCTCGGCCACACCTTTGGCCACGCCATCGAAACCCACATGGGCTATGGTGTCTGGTTGCATGGGGAAGCGGTCGCTGCTGGCACCGTAATGGCGCTGGAAATGTCCGCGCGCCTGGGCTGGATCAGCGAGCAGGAGCGCGATCGCGGCATCCGCCTGTTCCAGCGTGCCGGTCTGCCGGTGATCCCGCCGGAAGAGATGACCGAAGCCGATTTTCTTGAACACATGGCAATTGACAAAAAAGTGATCGACGGTCGCTTGCGCCTGGTGCTGCTGCGCCGTATGGGCGAAGCGGTGGTGACCGACGATTATCCGAAAGAGGTTCTACAGGCCACGCTGGGAGCGGATTACCGCGCTCTGGCTCAGCTTAAAGGTTAATAAGATTCCGATGACTAGTTTGCATGCCGACGAGGCGTTCCTCGGCCATTTCCAGTTAAGTCACGACCCTTTCGCGCCGCGGGTGCCGGGCTTCAAATTCTTCCCGGCCCAGCGCAAGCCGGTGCTGGGTCAGCTGCATCATCTGGCGCGTTACAGCCAGTTGCTGCTGGTGGTCACCGGCCCGCAGGGCAGCGGCAAGACCCTGCTGCGTCAGGCGCTGGTTGCCAGTACCAACAAGCAATCGGTGCAGAGCGTCGTCGTTTCCGCCCGTGGCGCCGGCGATGCAGCCGGTGTGCTGCGCCAGATCGCCCAAGCGCTGGACGTGGCCCAGGCCGAAGTCGGGGCGATCCTCGATCAGGTCGTGCAGCTGGCGCTGACCGGTCAGGAAGTCTATCTGCTGGTGGACGATGCCGAGCAGCTCGACGAGTCCGCGCTTGAAGCGCTGATGGCGCTTGGCGCCGGCGCGCCGGAAGGCCGCCCGCACGTGTTCCTGTTCGGTGAGTCGTCGCTGATCGCCCAGCTCGAGGCTTTGCACCTTGAGGAAGAGCGCTTCCACGTCATCGAATTGCAGCCGTACACCGAAGAAGAAACCCGCGAGTATCTCGACCAGCGGCTCGAAGGCGCGGGCCGGGGGGTCGAACTTTTCACCGCGGATCAGATCTCTGATATTCACGAAAGCTCCGAGGGTTGGCCCGGCAACATCAACCAGGTCGCTCGCGATGCTCTGATCGAAGTCATGATTGCCAGCCGCTCTGCGGTCAAGCGTCCAAGTATGGGGTTCAACATGCCGAAGAAACACGTATTGGCGATTTCCGCCGTCGTTGTGGTCGCGGTCGCTGCCGCCTGGCTGATGCCGGGTCGCAACAAGGCACCGACCACCGGTGCGCCGGCCAACGAGCAGGCGCAACTGCCATTGGGCCAGGGCACGCCGCAGGCGGGTGGCGCACCGTCCGTCGAATTCAACGGCAATACCCAGCCGATGCCGCTGCCGTTGGTCGGCAACTCGCAACCGGTGATGCGTGGCCCGCTGGCTGAAGCAGCGGGTGGCATCACTGAGGGCGACGACGGCGTGCCGGTCGAGGGCTCCAGCAACACGCCACCGACCGTGACCACCACCGCGCCACCGGCGGGCGTTCAGGCCGGCCCTGCACCGACCCCGGTTCCAGTTCCGGCACCGAAGCCGACCCCGGCCCCGACCCAGGTCGCTACCGCCAAGCCTGCTCCGGCCGCTCCAGCGGCCAAACCGGCTCCGGCGCCTGCCAAGCCTGTTGCCGCCGCGAAACCTGCCGAGAAGCCGGTCACCGTCGCCAAGGCCGCCGGTGGCAGCTGGTACGCCGGTCAGCCGACCAGCAACTACGTGGTGCAGATCCTCGGCACCAGCTCCGAAGCGACCGCGCAAAGCTTCGTCAAGGAGCAGGGCGGCGAGTACCGTTATTTCAAGAAAGTCCTCAACGGCAAGCCTCTCTACGTGATCACCTACGGCAACTTCGCCAATCGTGATGCAGCCGTTTCTGCCATCAAGGCCTTGCCAGCGAAGGTTCAGGCTGGTAAACCTTGGCCTCGCACTGTCGCCAGCGTCCAACAGGAACTGGCAACAACTCGCTGAAGATTCGGCGGCCTTACCCAGGCCGCCTCTCCAAGCACCTCAAAATTTCTACAAGTGCGCGCCGCCCTTACGGGCCGCGTGCCTTGTGGTGTCTGCGTCACAGTAGTCTTTGAGTCGTTGCGGTCAAAATTAAAAAAGTTTTGACTAGCACAGCAGATCGCTTTAAACCTTTCACAAATGCGACATGAATTTGCGACATTTCGTCGTCAAATTTGTGAGCCTCTGTGTCGCTGTGTACAATGACCACCCTTTTGCCCCCGCTAAGCCGGCGTACGTTCGGCGCGAGATGCAAGTGGTTGAATTGAAAAGAAATTTGCCTCGAAAAGAGGCAGCCTGGTGAGAAAGTGTCTATGAAAGCAGGTCTGTACCAACCAGATGAATTCAAGGATAACTGCGGTTTCGGCCTGATAGCCCATATGCAGGGCGAACCCAGTCATACCCTTTTGCAAACGGCCATCGAGGCCCTGACCTGCATGACCCACCGCGGTGGGATTAATGCCGACGGCAAGACCGGTGACGGTTGCGGTCTGCTGATTCAAAAGCCCGACGCGTTCCTGCGTGCCATTGCCCAGGAAACCTTCAGCGTCGAGCTGCCCAAGCAATATGCCGTGGGCATGGTCTTCTTCAATCAGGATCCGGCCAAGGCCGAAGCCGCTCGCGAGAACATGAACCGCGAGATCCTGGCCGAAGGCCTGCAACTGATCGGCTGGCGCAAAGTGCCAATCGACACCAGCGTCCTCGGCCGCCTGGCCCTTGAGCGCCTGCCACAGATCGAACAGGTGTACATCGGCGGCGAAGGCCTGAGCGATCAGGACATGGCGGTCAAGCTGTTCAGCGCCCGTCGTCGTTCGTCCGTGGCAAACGCTGCCGACACCGACCACTACATCTGCAGCTTTTCCCACAAGACCATCATCTATAAAGGCCTGATGATGCCGGCCGACCTGGCCGCGTTCTATCCGGACCTGGGTGACCAGCGCCTGCAAACCGCGATCTGCGTGTTCCACCAGCGCTTCTCCACCAACACCCTGCCGAAATGGCCGCTGGCTCAGCCATTCCGCTTCCTCGCCCACAACGGCGAGATCAACACCATCACCGGCAACCGCAACTGGGCCCAGGCCCGTCGCACCAAGTTCACCAACGATCTGATGGATCTGGAAGAGCTCGGCCCGCTGGTCAACCGTGTCGGTTCCGACTCCTCGAGCATGGACAACATGCTCGAACTGATGGTGACGGGCGGCATCGACCTGTTCCGTGGCGTGCGGATGATCATTCCGCCAGCGTGGCAGAACGTCGAAACCATGGACCCGGATCTGCGTGCGTTCTACGAGTACAACTCGATGCACATGGAGCCGTGGGACGGCCCGGCCGGCGTGGTAATGACCGACGGTCGCTACGCGGTGTGCCTGCTCGACCGTAACGGTCTGCGCCCGGCGCGCTGGGTCACCACCACCAACGGTTTCATCACCCTGGCGTCGGAAATCGGCGTGTGGGACTACAAGCCTGAAGACGTGATTGCCAAAGGCCGTGTCGGCCCGGGCCAGATCTTTGCCGTGGACACCGAAACCGGGCAGATCCTCGACACCGACGCGATCGACAACCGTCTCAAATCCCGTCATCCGTACAAGCAATGGCTGCGCAAGAATGCCCTGCGCATTCAGGCGACCATGGAAGACAACGATCACGGTTCGGCTTTCTACGACGTCGATCAGCTCAAGCAATACATGAAGATGTATCAGGTCACGTTCGAAGAGCGCGATCAGGTACTGCGTCCGCTTGGCGAACAAGGCTACGAAGCCGTTGGCTCGATGGGCGACGACACGCCGATGGCCGTGCTGTCCCAGCGCGTGCGCACGCCGTACGACTATTTCCGCCAGCAGTTCGCCCAGGTGACCAACCCGCCGATCGACCCGCTGCGTGAAGCGATCGTGATGTCGCTGGAAATCTGCCTCGGTGCCGAGCGCAACATCTTCCAGGAGTCGCCGGAACACGCCTCGCGCGTGATCCTCAGCTCGCCGGTCATTTCACCGGCCAAGTGGCGTTCGCTGATGAACCTCGACCGCCCGGGTTTCGAGCGGCAGATCATCGACCTCAACTACGACGAAAGCGTCGGCCTCGAAGCGGCGATCCGCAACGTCGCCGATCAGGCTGAAGAAGCCGTGCGTGCCGGTCGTACCCAGATCGTTCTGAGCGACCGTCATATCGCCCCGGGCAAACTGCCGATCCACGCTTCGCTCGCCACCGGCGCGGTGCACCACCGTCTGACCGAAAAAGGCCTGCGCTGCGACTCCAACATCCTGGTTGAAACCGCCACCGCACGCGATCCGCATCACTTCGCCGTGCTGATCGGCTTCGGCGCCTCGGCGGTCTATCCGTTTCTCGCGTACGAAGTGCTGGGCGACCTGATCCGTACCGGTGAAGTACTGGGCGACCTCTACGAGGTGTTCAAGAACTACCGTAAAGGCATCACCAAAGGCCTGTTGAAGATCCTGTCGAAGATGGGCATTTCGACCATCGCGTCGTATCGCGGTGCTCAGTTGTTCGAAGCCATCGGCCTGTCCGAGGAAGTTTGCGAGCTGAGCTTCCGTGGCGTGCCGAGCCGCATCAAGGGGGCGCGTTTCGTCGACATCGAAGCCGAGCAGAAAGCACTGGCCACCGAAGCCTGGAGTCCGCGCAAGCCGATCCAGCAGGGCGGTCTGCTGAAGTTCGTCCACGGTGGCGAATATCACGCGTACAACCCGGACGTGGTCAACACCCTGCAAGCCGCCGTGCAGCAGGGCGACTACGCCAAATTCAAGGAATACACCTCGCTGGTGGACAACCGTCCGGTGTCGATGATCCGCGACCTGTTCAAGGTCAAGACCCTCGATACGCCGCTGGACATCAGTGAAATCGAACCGCTGGAATCGGTGCTCAAGCGCTTCGACTCCGCCGGTATCTCGCTGGGCGCCCTGTCGCCGGAAGCTCACGAAGCCCTGGCCGAAGCCATGAACCGCCTCGGTGCGCGTTCCAACTCCGGCGAAGGCGGCGAAGACCCGGCACGCTACGGCACCATCAAGAGCTCGAAAATCAAGCAGGTTGCGACCGGCCGTTTCGGCGTGACCCCGGAATACCTGGTCAACGCCGAAGTGCTGCAAATCAAGGTCGCCCAGGGCGCCAAGCCGGGCGAGGGCGGGCAACTGCCGGGCGGTAAAGTGAACGGGTTGATCGCCAAACTGCGTTACGCAGTACCGGGCGTGACCCTGATTTCGCCACCGCCGCACCACGACATCTATTCCATCGAAGACTTGTCGCAGCTGATCTTCGACCTGAAACAGGTCAACCCGAAGGCGCTGGTCTCGGTGAAACTCGTGGCTGAAGCAGGCGTCGGCACCATCGCCGCCGGTGTGGCCAAGGCCTATGCGGACTTGATCACTATCTCCGGTTACGACGGTGGCACCGGTGCTTCGCCGCTGACCTCGATCAAATACGCGGGTGCACCGTGGGAACTCGGCCTGGCCGAAACCCACCAGACCCTGCGCGGCAACGACCTGCGCGGCAAGGTCCGGGTCCAGACCGACGGCGGTCTGAAAACCGGCCTCGACGTGATCAAGGCAGCCATCCTCGGCGCTGAAAGCTTCGGCTTCGGTACCGCGCCAATGATCGCGCTGGGCTGCAAATACCTGCGTATCTGCCACCTGAACAACTGCGCCACCGGCGTTGCGACCCAGAACGAGAAGCTGCGCAAGGATCACTACATCGGCACCGTCGACATGGTGGTGAACTTCTTCACCTACGTCGCCGAAGAAACCCGTGAGTGGCTGGCCAAGCTGGGCGTGCGTTCCCTCGAAGAGCTGATCGGCCGTACCGATCTGCTGGAAATCCTCGAAGGCCAGACCGCCAAGCAGCATCACCTGGATCTGACTCCGCTGCTGGGCAGCGACCACATCCCGGCGGACAAGCCTCAGTTCTGCGGCGTCGAGCGCAACCCGCCTTTCGACCAGGGCCTGCTGGCCGAGAAAATGGTCGAGATGGCGACGTCGGCGATCAACGACCTCAGCGGCGCCGAATTCGATCTGGATATCTGCAACTGCGACCGTTCGATCGGCGCACGGATCTCCGGCGAAATCGCGCGCAAGCACGGCAACCAGGGCATGGCCAAAGCGCCAATCACCTTCCGCTTCAAGGGCACTGCGGGTCAGAGCTTCGGCGTGTGGAACGCCGGCGGTCTGAACATGTACCTGGAAGGCGACGCCAACGACTACGTCGGCAAAGGCATGACCGGTGGCAAGCTGACCATCGTGCCGCCGAAGGGCAGCGTTTATAAGACTCAGGAAAGCGCCATCATCGGCAACACCTGCCTGTACGGCGCCACGGGCGGCAAGCTGTTCGCCGCCGGCACCGCAGGCGAGCGTTTCGCCGTGCGCAACTCCGGTGCCCACACGGTTGTGGAAGGCACTGGCGATCACTGCTGTGAGTACATGACCGGTGGTTTTGTCTGCGTTCTGGGCAAGACCGGTTACAACTTCGGCTCTGGCATGACCGGCGGTTTCGCCTACGTGCTCGACCAGGACAACACCTTCGTTGACCGGGTCAACCACGAACTGGTGGAAATCCAGCGGATCAGCGGCGAGGCGATGGAAGCCTATCGCAGCCACCTGCAGAACGTGCTGAACGAGTACGTCGCGGAAACCGACAGCGAGTGGGGTCGTGAGCTCGCCGAGAACCTCGATGACTACCTGCGTCGTTTCTGGCTGGTCAAGCCGAAGGCTGCCAACCTGAAGTCGTTGCTTTCCAGCACCCGTGCCAACCCGCAGTGATATGCGCCTGAAGAGTTTGATGAGGTTTTAACAATGGCTGAACGTCTGAATAACGACTTCCAGTTCATCGATGTCGGGCGCAAGGATCCGAAGAAGAAACTGTTGCGTCAACGCAAGAAAGAGTTCGTGGAAATCTACGAACCGTTCAAACCCCAACAGTCGGCCGACCAGGCCCACCGCTGCCTGGGTTGCGGCAACCCGTATTGCGAGTGGAAGTGCCCGGTGCACAACTTCATTCCGAACTGGCTGAAGCTGGTGGCCGAGGGCAACATCCTCCAGGCCGCCGAGCTGTCGCACCAGACCAACACCCTGCCGGAAGTCTGCGGCCGGGTGTGTCCGCAGGATCGTCTGTGCGAGGGTGCCTGCACCCTCAACGACGGCTTCGGCGCGGTGACCATCGGTTCGGTCGAGAAGTACATCACCGACACCGCGTTCGCCATGGGCTGGCGCCCGGACATGTCCAAGGTCAAACCGACCGGCAAGCGTGTCGCGATCATCGGCGCAGGCCCGGCGGGCCTCGGTTGTGCCGACGTGCTGGTGCGCGGCGGCGTGACCCCGGTGGTGTTCGACAAGAACCCGGAAATCGGTGGTCTGCTGACCTTCGGCATCCCCGAGTTCAAGCTCGAGAAGACCGTGCTGAGCAATCGCCGCGAAGTCTTCACCGGCATGGGCATCGAATTCCGTCTCAACACCGAGGTCGGCAAGGACGTGACCATGGAGCAACTGCTCGCCGAGTACGATGCCGTGTTCATGGGCATGGGCACCTACACCTACATGAAGGGCGGTTTTGCCGGTGAGGACCTGCCGGGCGTTTATGACGCGCTGGACTTCCTGATCGCCAACGTCAACCGCAACCTGGGCTTTGAAAAGTCGCCGGAAGATTTCGTCGACATGAAAGGCAAGAAGGTCGTGGTTCTTGGGGGCGGCGACACGGCGATGGACTGCAACCGCACGTCGATCCGCCAGGGCGCCAAGTCGGTGACCTGCGCCTATCGTCGTGACGAAGCGAACATGCCCGGCTCGCGCAAAGAGGTGAAGAACGCCAAGGAAGAAGGCGTGAAATTCCTCTACAACCGCCAGCCGATCGCCATCGTCGGCGAGGACAAGGTCGAAGGCGTGAAAGTGGTCGAGACCCGTCTCGGCGAGCCGGACGCCCGTGGCCGTCGCAGCCCCGAGCCGATCCCGGGCTCCGAAGAGATCATCCCGGCTGACGCCGTGGTCATCGCTTTCGGTTTCCGTCCAAGCCCGGCGCCATGGTTCGAGCAGTTCGAAATCCAGACCGACAGCCAGGGCCGCGTCGTTGCGCCCGAGCAGGGTCAGTACAAGCACCAGACCAGCAACCCGAAAATCTTCGCCGGTGGCGACATGGTGCGCGGTTCCGACCTGGTGGTGACGGCGATCTTCGAAGGCCGCAATGCGGCTGAAGGGATCCTGGATTACCTGGGCGTCTAAACCCGGATCCTGAGCCAAAAGTAATAACCCTGTGGGAGCGAGCTTGCTCGCGAAAGCGGTGGATCAGCCAACAGCAATGTTGTATGTGAAGCCCTCTTCGCGAGCAAGCTCGCTCCCACAGTTGTTTCTCAGTGTTGCTGATAGCGCATTTCCAGCGCGACAAATTGACCCGATAGACAAAAGGCTGACCTGCATCCGTGCCTTTTGCGTCGCGCTCTGAGAAAATGCCCGCACTTTTTTTCCGGATGCCGACATGACTGCCCTGAAGAACGACCGTTTCCTCCGCGCCCTGCTCAAGCAACCCGTAGACGTCACCCCTGTGTGGATGATGCGCCAGGCCGGCCGCTACCTGCCGGAATACCGCGCCAGCCGCGCCCAGGCCGGTGATTTCATGAGCCTGTGCATGAATCCGGAATTCGCCTGCGAAGTCACGCTGCAACCCCTCGACCGCTATCCGCAACTGGACGCGGCGATCCTGTTCTCCGACATCCTCACCATTCCCGATGCCATGGGCCAGGGCCTGTACTTCGAGACCGGTGAAGGTCCGCGCTTTAAGAAAGTCGTCAGCACCCTGGCCGACATCGAAGCCCTGCCGATCCCGGATCCGCACAAAGACCTCGGCTACGTGATGGACGCGGTCAGCACCATCCGCCGCGAACTGAACGGCCGTGTACCGCTGATCGGTTTCTCCGGCAGCCCGTGGACCCTCGCCACGTACATGGTCGAAGGCGGCTCGTCGAAAGACTTCCGCAAGACCAAGGCGATGCTCTACGACAACCCGCAAGCCATGCACCTGCTGCTGGACAAGCTGGCACAGTCGGTGACGTCGTACCTGAACGGCCAGATCCAGGCCGGCGCCCAAGCGGTGCAGATCTTCGATACCTGGGGCGGCAACCTGTCGGCGGCGGCGTATCAGGAGTTCTCCCTGGCCTACATGAAGAAAATCGTCAGCGGCCTGATCCGCGAGCACGACGGTCGCAAGGTGCCGGTGATCCTCTTCACAAAAAACGGCGGCCTGTGGCTGGAAAGCATCGCCGACGCTGGCGCTGACGCACTGGGCCTGGATTGGACCTGCGACATCGGCAACGCCCGCGCCCGCGTGGGTGACAAGGTTGCGCTGCAAGGCAACATGGACCCGACTGTGCTCTACGCCAAGCCGGAAGCGATCCGCACCGAAGTCGGGCGCATCCTCGCCAGCTACGGCAAAGGCAGTGGTCACGTGTTCAACCTCGGCCACGGCATCACCCCGGAAGTCGACCCGGAACACGCCGGCGCGTTCCTGCGTGCGGTGCACGAGTTGTCGGCGCAGTATCACGAGTAATCGGCGCTCAGCGCTAATGGTAGAAAACAAAAACGCCCGGCTTATGCCGGGCGTTTTTATTTGCGATGGGTTTAGCGTCCGAGGAGTTGCTCGGCGTAGCGGGCGATGATGTGGTCGAAGGGTTTTTGATTGGGAATCGCGGTATTTCTGATCGCTGTCACCAACCGCTCAAGCTCTTCTTCGCTGACTTGCATGACAAACTCATCATCGAAGAGGCGGCGGATTGTGTCCTGACGTCGATTTTTGAGATAGGCAATGTCTAACGCCAGTACCTCGATCATCTTTGTGGCGGGAAGGTCGTCAGAATTCTTTGGCTGGATTTCGCCGGTTCGCAGATATCGGAAACGCTGTTCACAATTCCCGTCGGTGGGAGAAATGTGTTGGTTTTCGTCGAACCAGTTGCCCTTCTTATGGCCGCAGTGCAACGGATTGCCGGGCTTGGTTTCTCGCAGGCAGGAGGCATGAAGGTTGTGAAACTCCAACGCCAGCTCTTCGAAATGCTCTTGAGGTCTGAAGTGCTCGATATGGCTGGTCGAGGCATCTATTTCCCGGCCGCAATAACAGCAGAAGAAGCCTTGCTCCTTAAGCAGGGCATTATGCAAATCCCGTTTTTGCGGGTTTTGTAGCGTTGGGTAAGTTGGACTCCACTCGTCGTTCGCCGAGTTTTTCCAATCTGTAAATGAAGCGGGTTCAGTTCCTTTGAGCACTCGCTTCATTTGCCGAGAATCTCCTTGCGCCTGATCAGTGCTTCGGCGCCGGCGAATTCCGGTAGGTCGGGGGCTTTCTTTTTCAGCGCCTCAAGCTGTGATTTTGCTTTTTCGAGGTCGTTGTCTTCCAACGTGGAAAAAAGCTCGGACAGCAGATCTTCGATTTCTGGTTCGCGCTGCGTAACGCCCATTACCTCTTCAAGCACGCTACTGGAATCCAGACCGTAGGTGACCCGCGGATGAGTAGGATCCCCGTCGTGCAACACGATGACCTCTTCAGGTTTCAGGCTGCCGATGATTTGTGGGGAGTGACTTGCTGCGATGAATTGGACTTTGGGAAATGCCTGTCTCAGTGCAGGCACAATGCTGCGTTGCCAGGCCGGGTGAAGGTGAATATCCAGTTCGTCGATGATCACCACGCCAGAGGTGTTCTTCAGGACGTCTTTGCCCATGTGGGGATTGAGGATGCACATGCGTCGGGCGATATCGGCGAACAACGCAACCATCCCGCGTTGACCATCGCTAAGCTCATTGAAAGGAATGGTCTTTCCATCCAGGTCGATCAACAAGCTTTGCAGTCGGAGGTCATAGCGCAAATTTTGTGCGTGGGGAATAGCGCGCTCGATCGCAGTGTTTACCCAGTAAAGTTCGTCGTCGAACTCAAGTGACTGGGTGTTTGAATCAAGGAGGTTCTGCATCCGTTCGAGCGTTCTACCGATTAACCAACTTTCAAATTCTCTGAGATCCGCAACTGCATCGAACCAGTTAACGTAGGCATCGAAGCGCGAGACGCGTTGTTTCGCGGCGAACTCAGCAGATACTCCTACCCCTTGCCAGCGGCGATTGGAGCGATAGAAAGCAAGCACAGGCAAATCGACTGGAATGGCCAGGTTGATTTTCTGTTTTAGTTTGTCTATCTCGGCGTCGAATACTGAATCTACAAGATGGGGCAAGTCTTCTGCATCTCGTTTCAGGACCCAGTCTGTAGTTCCGAAGAAACTGCCTATGCCATGTACCAGTAATGGGAACTTGCGCTCAAAGCGGCTTCTGTTTTCAAAACGATCTATGACAAAGCGAATGTCTTCATTTTTTATAGAGGTCTGACTTGGCTTCATGGCATTGCCGAGTTCGATGAACGAAACGGCAACCGCCTGCAACAACGAACTCTTCCCGCTCCCATTAACCCCCACCACCAGATTGAATCCCGGCTGAAAGTCGAACGTGGCATCTTCGTAGCAACGAAAATTCTGAATGTGGAGACGGTCCAGGCGCATTCTGGCTTCCTTTACCAAAGCAGGCGAATGCCGTCAGTGTACCTTGGCCCGTGATTACCGCTAGGGCGCAGTTGTGGCTAAACCTTTTCGCCACCACCCAGCGGCGGTAGCTTCGCCAGCTTCAACGCCACCAACAGAGCCACCAGCAACAGCGCGCCGATGAACAGGCCAATCCCGTTCCATCCTGCCATGTGCCAGAACACCCCGCCCGCCGTCCCGGCAATGCTCGAGCCAGCGTAATAGCTGAACAGGTACAGCGACGACGCCTGGCCCTTGGCCTTGAGCGCCCGGCGGCCGATCCAGCTGCTGGCCACCGAGTGTGCGCCGAAGAAGCCGAAGGTGAATATCAGCATGCCAATGATCACCAACGGCAGCGGTGTGAACATCGTCAGGGCGAGGCCAGCGAACATCAGGGCGATGGTGGCCCACAGCACTTTGCGGCGGCCCAGTTTGTCGGCCAGCGAACCGATTTTCGCCGAGCTGTAGATGCCTGACAGGTACACCACCGACAACAGCCCCACGAACACTTGATCCATGTGGTACGGCTCGGCCAGCAGGCGATAGCCGATGTAGTTGAACAGGGTGACGAATGCGCCCATCAGCACGAACGCCTCAAGGAACAGCAGCGGCAGGCCGGCATCGCGAAAGTGCATGGTGAAGCCGTCGAGCAGGCTGCGCGGATGCAGCGAGCGGGAGCGGAAGTTGCGCGACTCCGGCAGGATCTTCCAGAACACCGCCGCCGCAATCAGCGCCAGCCCGCCGATCACCATCATCGCCGTGTGCCAGCTGACGAAGTCGATCAGTACACCGGTAATCAGACGCCCGCTCATCCCGCCAATCGCGTTGCCGCCGATGTACAAACCCATCGCCAGACCGATGTGCTGCGGATGGATTTCCTCGCTCAGGTACGTCATTGCCACCGCCGCAAGACCGCTCAGCGACAACCCGATCAACGCACGCATGATCAATACGCCGTGCCAGCTCGGCATCATCGAACTGGCGATGGTGCACAGCGCCGCGGCAAACAGTGCGGCAACCATCACCGGCTTGCGCCCGACCCGATCGGAAATCGGGCCGGTGATCAGCAGACCGAACGCCAGCATGCCGGTGGCCACCGACAGGATCAGGCTGCTCTGGGCCGCGTTGATCGAATATTCGTGGGACAGCAGCGGCATCATCGGCTGCACGCAGTACAGCAGGGCAAACGTCGCGAAGCCGCCGCTGAACAGCGCGAGTACCGTGCGCATGAACGCGGGCGTGCCTTTCTCGATGTAGATCTCTTGCAGTTCGGTCAGTACATCGTCCGCCGCAGCGGGCGGGACTTCATGGGCCAGTGGAGCGACGGCGGTTTTCACATCAGACCTCGGAGGGCGCGGACAGGCAGGCAATGAAAAAATCATATAGCTGGCTAATGTTTCTATCCAATATATTGTTCGACCTGTTTGATAGCTTTCACGACCTAATGGGGTGCCCATGGAATTGCGTCATCTGCGCTACTTCATCGCCGTTGCCGAAGAATTGCACTTCGGCCGTGCTGCACAGGTGCTGGGCATCTCCCAGCCACCGCTGAGCCAGCAGATCCAGGCGCTGGAACAGGAAGTCGGCGCGCGACTGTTCGAGCGTACCAATCGTCGGGTCGAGCTCAGCGAGGCCGGCCGGTTGTTTCTGGAGGAAGCGCGGCTGGTGCTCGCGCAAGTCGATAAAGCGGCCGACGTGGCCCGTCGCGCGCAACTCGGCGAACTGGGTGAACTGAAGATCGGTTTCACCTCGTCGGCGCCGTTCAACTCGACCATTCCCCAGGCAATTTTTTCCTTCCGCCAGCGCTTCCCGGCCGTGCACCTGAACCTACGGGAAATGAGCAGCACCCAAGTAGCGGATGCGCTGGTGGACGAATCGATCGAAGTCGGCATCATGCGCCCGCTGGGCCTGCCGGATTCGCTCAGCGTGGTCGAACTGATGCGCGAGCCATTGGTCGCGGTGCTCAGCTCCAAACATCCGCTGGCACAGGGCTCTGAAGAGGGGCTGTTCCTCTCGGCGCTGGCTCTGGAGCCGTTCGTGTTCTTCCCGCGCAGCTACGGCAGTGGTCTGTATTCGCAACTGATCAGCCTGGCCCGCGACGCTGGGTTCAGCCCGCACTTCGCCCAGGAGGCCGGCGAAGCCATGACCATCATCGGTCTGGTGGCGGCAGGTCTGGGTGTGTCGGTCATGCCGGCGTCGTATCAGCGGATGCGCATCGACGGCGTGGTCTACCGGCCGCTGCTCGATCCCGAGGCCGTGACGGCGGTGTGGCTGGTGCAGCGCAAGGACCAGAAGTCACCGATGGCCAAGGCGTTTGTCGAACTGCTTACGCGCAAGATGAACGTTTAAGGCGTTGGTGTTTTCTCCGAAGCGGCCGATACGCTCTGGTTGGATCATCAAATTATGGAGAAACGGGATGTTCAAGCAGTTCAGCTTCGCCGCTTTGTTGGTAGTTGCCGCACTCAGCACAGGTTGCGCTTCGGTAAAAATGGCCGACGATACTCAAGACGCTCAGGCTAAAACCTTCCAGGTCAGCCCGGACAAGGCTCACATCTACGTTTACCGCAACGAGAGCATGGGTGCCGGCGTGAAGATGCCTGTCGCGCTCAATGGCAGGCCGGTAGGTGCAACCGTCGCCAAATCGTATCTGATGCTGTCGGTACCGGCAGGTCAGCAGACGCTGGTGTCCTCGGCAGAAAACGATTCGGAGCTGAAACTCTCGGCCGAAGCGGGCAAGAACTATTTCGTCTGGCAGGAAGTGAAGGTCGGTTTCATCAAGGCGCGCAATGCCCTGCAAGTGGTCGATGAAACGACCGGTCGCGCCGGCGTCAATGAAAGCAAACTGATCCAGGCTCAGTAAGCATTTCGCACGCCTTCACGCCCGTCGTGGAGGCGTTGCCCATCAGGGCAGCCGCACCAGATCTCCCTTCAACGCCACCCGCGTCACAAACACCCCGGCCCGACATTCATAAGTGTTCAGATCCTTGCGCACATGCTGGTCGTAGTAGCTGACGATATTGGTCACCGCATTCGCCCCGACACGCTTGGCCTCGGCCTGCAGCGCAATCAGATTCGACTGCAACACCCACTCGCAGGAGTCGTGATCGCTCTTGTTGAAGCCGTTGGTCTTCAAGTCGCTGACCACACCGCGCTGCAACATCCGTTGAGTGCCCTGAGGCCCGTTGCCGACCAGATAAAACTTCACACTGCCATCCAGCCGCCCGGCGCGCATTGCATCCGACACAACTGTTTCGAACGGCATGTACATCAGATTGGTGGCGTGGCTGGCGCTGGGGAGCAGGCTGAAAAGGGCGGCGGCGATGAGGTCTTTCGCTTGCATGGTCATCTCCTTGACGTAACGCGCAGCAAATCATGGGTATGACGAGTGTAGACGCCGTATATCGGACAGAGAGAAGTCCATGTAGAGTGCGTGTAGCTTAGCGGCTACACTTGCGGCCATGACTGAGATACTTCGAAGCTCCACATTCTCGAGCTGGCTTGTGAAGCTGGTTGATAGTCGCGCCAGGATGCGTATTCAGGTGCGAATTGATCGCATGGCTGATGGGAATTTCGGTGATGTCAAAGCCATTGGCGAAGGGATCAGCGAAGCCCGAATTGACTATGGCCCGGGATATCGGGTCTATTTCATGCAGCAAGGTCGTCAGCTGGTCATCCTCCTTTGTGGTGGAGACAAGAGCAGTCAATCTCGAGACATCAAGCAAGCCAGGCTCATCGCGGAATCCTGGCAGGAGCAAAACCCATGACCGAACAATTCACTCGTTGGGACTCAGCCGAGTACCTCAAGACAGAAGAGGACATGGCCAACTATCTGGACGCCTGCATGGAAGAGGCGGGTGACGACCCGGCTTTTATTGCCAAGGCACTTGGCACGATTGCTCGGGCGCGTGGCATGACCCAGGTCGCGCGGGATGCGGGGCTATCAAGGGAAAGTCTTTATCGCGCACTGTCAGGCGAGGTAAATCCTGAATTTGGAACGATCCTCAAAGTCATGAAAGCGCTGGGGCTGAAGTTGCATGCCAGCACATGATCTGAATAGAAAAGGGCGCCGAAAGGCGCCCTTTGTCGTTTCCGGCCGTTACTGAACCGTCGCCAGATCGCCCTTCAACGCTACGCCGGCCATGATTGCGCCCGCGTGGCATTCGTAGGTTTTCGCATCCTTGCGCTCATTGCTCTTGTAGAAGCTGACGATGTTGGTCACCGCGTTGGCGCCGGCGCTTTTCGCGGCCTGGTGCAGGCTGATGATCGCCGATTGCACGACCCACTCGCAGGCTTCCTGGTCGGTTTTGTTGAAGGCGTTGGTCTTCTTGTTGGTCACGGCGCCGGGGCTGACGACGGTGACTTTGCCGGCCGGGGCGTTGCCCGCCAGGGCGTTGCCCGCCAGATAGAACTTCACGCTGCCGTCGATCTTGCCGGTGCGGGTCGCTTCGGCGACGGCCTTGTCGAACGGCAGGTACACCGCCGTGTCACGGGCCTGGCTGACGGCCGGCAAGGCACAGATGAGCAGGGTGGCAGCGAGTTTCTTGAAGTGCATGGAGGTCTCCTTGACCTGGATTAATTCGGTTGGGGCCAGCGACGGAAAATCAGCGAGGTGTTGACCCCGCCGAAAGCGAAGTTGTTGTTCATCACGTATTCGTGGCTCATCTGGCGGAACTCGCCGCGCAGATAGTCGAGCTTGCCGCAGTGCGGATCGACCTCGTCGAGATTGAGCGTGTGCACGTACAGGTCGCGGTTGAGCATCTCGATGCTGAACCACGATTCCAGCGCCCCGCAGGCGCCGAGGGTGTGGCCCAGGAAGCTTTTTTGCGAGCTGATCGGCATGCGTTCGCCGAACAGGGCACTGGTGGCCAGGGTTTCAGCGACATCGCCCTGTTCGGTGGCGGTGCCGTGGCCGTTGACGTAGCCAATGACGTCCGGCGTCAGGCCTGCATCTTCCAGCGCCAGTTCCATTGCCCGGCGCATGGTGACTTGCTCGGGGCGGGTGGTGTGCTGGCCGTCGGCGTTGCTGCCGAAGCCGACGATCTCGGCGTGAATGTGCGCACCGCGTGCCAGGGCGTGTTCCAGTTCTTCGAGCACCAGCATGCCGCCGCCCTCGCCGATCACCAGACCATCGCGGCCCTTGTCGTACGGGCGTGGCGAGGTGTGCGGTGCATCGTTTTTCAGGCTGGTGGCGTACAGCGCGTCGAACACCATGGCCTCGGTCGGGCACAGCTCTTCGGCACCACCGGCGAGCATCAGTGGCAGACGACCGAACTTGATCGCCTCGTAGGCGTAACCGATGCCCTGGCTGCCGCTGGTGCAGGCGCTGGAGGTCGGGATCAAGCGGCCGGTGAGGCCGAAGAAGATGCTGATGTTCGCCGCCGTGGTGTGCGGCATCATCCGCACATAGGAGTTGGCGTTGAGGCCCTCGGCCACCGAGTTGAGCAGCATGTTGCCGAACGCCTTGATCTCGTCGGTGCTGCCGGTGGACGAGCCACAGGCCACGCCCATGCGCCCGTCCTTGATCGATTCGTCGCCGAGCAGGCCGGCATCGGCCAGCGCTTTTTCCGCCGCGCCGACGGCCAGCCGCGAAACACGGCCCATGCTGCGTAGCTGTTTGCGGGTCCAGTGCGCCGGCACCTGGAAATCATCAATGGGCCCGGCCAGACGGGTGTTGAGCTCGCTGAAGCGATCCCACTCGTCCATCCGGCGAATGCCGCTGCGGTTGGCGGCGAAATTGCTGGCGATGGTCTCCCAGTCGCTGCCCAGCGAGGTGATGCCGGCCATGCCGGTGACGACGACGCGCTTCATCAGCACAAGCCTCCGTTGACCGCCAGCACCTGGCGGGTGATGTACGACGCTTCCGCCGACATCAGGAAATTCACCGCACCGGCCACCTCTTCAGGCGTGCCCATGCGTTGTGCGGGGATCATTTTCAGCAGTTCTTCCACCGGCACGTTTTCATCCAGCATCGCCGTGTCGATCAGGCCCGGCGCGACGCAGTTGACCGTGATCTTGCGCTTGGCCAGTTCGATCGCCAAGGCTTTCGCGGCGCCGATCACACCGGCTTTCGACGCGCTGTAATTGACCTGGCCGCGGTTGCCGATCATCCCCGAGACCGAGGTGATGCAAACGATGCGACCAGCGGCGCGGCGGCGGATCATCGGCATCATCACCGGGTGCAGGACGTTGTAGAAACCGTCGAGGTTGGTGCGCAGCACCACGTCCCAGTCATCGTCGCTCAGGGCCGGAAAGGCGCCGTCGCGGGTCAGGCCGGCATTGAGCACCACGCCGTAGTAGGCGCCGTGGGCTTCAACGTCGGCTTCGAGGATGGCTTTGCAGGTTTCGCGGTCAGCCACGTCGAATTGCAGGATGCGCGCGTTGCGGCCGAGCGCTTCGACTTCGGCTTTCACCGCTTGGGCTTCCGTCATGCCGCTGCGGCAATGCAGGACGATATCGTGGCCGGCGCTGGCCAGGCGCAGGGCAATGGCGCGGCCGATGCCACGGCTGGAGCCGGTGACCAGTATTGATTCAGTCATCGTTCGACTCCTTGGATTGCTCTAGATAGTCCGCCGCGTGGGGCGGGCGGAACACGTTCAGCCGGGCGGTGGCCTCGATGCCGGGCGCGTTGATGTGGCATTCGAATACACCCATGCCGTTGTCGTCTTCCAGCGAGCGCAGGCCATGGATGGTCAGTTCGCTGCCAACCGGAAAGGCCGCGACATTGCATTCGAACTTGCGTGTGCCGAGCAGAAAGCCCAGCTCCACCGGGTTGCCTTTTTGCCGCGCATGGCAGCCGGCGAACGCGGCGACGCTTTGCGCCATCAACTCGACGCCGACCCACGCCGGCAGGCTGCCGTCGGGCAGGCTGAACAGGCCGCCGGGCCGGACGGTGAGGGTGGTGTGGATCTGTTCGTCGTCAAAGCTCAGGATCCGGTCGATCAGGATCATGTCGCCAGCGTGGGGCAGCAGTTCGGCGAGCGGCCAGTGGGTCATGGGGCGTCTCCGATAATCAGGCTGACGTTATTGCCACCGAAGGCAAATGAGTTGCTCATCAGGTAGCGGGGTGCAATGGACGCCAGGCGTTCGCTTGCGGTCACCCACTTCAGCGCTGGCAATGCCGGGTCGGCCTGGCCGTCCCAGATGTGCGGCGGCAAGGCGTGGTCAGGGTTGTCGGTACTCAGGCTCAACCAGCAGAACGCCGCTTCCAGTGCGCCGGCGGCGCCGAGGGTGTGGCCGGTCATCGGTTTGGTCGAGGAACACGGCACGCCTTCGGCAAACAGTGCGGCGACGGCCAGGCTTTCCATGGCGTCGTTGTGCTGGGTCGCGGTGCCGTGCAGGTTCAGGTAGCTGATGTCGCCGGCTTGCAGGTGGGCTTGATCGAGGGCTTTTTGCATCGATTGCAGTGCGCCACGGCCGCTCGGTTCCGGTGCGGAAATATGGTGCGCGTCGGAGCTGGCGCCAGCGCCGAGCAGGGCGATGCCCGGCCCTGCGCCGCGTGCTTTGCTCATCACGAACAGCACCGCCGCTTCGCCGATGTTGATGCCGTTGCGGTTGGCGGAAAACGGATTACAGCGCTCGTCGGACACCGCTTCCAGCGCACTGAAACCGTTGAGGGTCAGTTTGCACAGGCTGTCGACACCGCCGCACAGCACGGCGTCGCACAGGCCTAGATCGAGCAGGCGTCGGGCGCTCATCAGCGCGCGTGCGCTGGAGGTGCAGGCGGTGGAAATCACATAGGTCGGGCCGCTCAGTTGCAGCCAGTCGGCGAGGAAATTCGCCGGGGCGCCGAGTTCCTGTTGCCGGTAGTCGTAATCGGTCGGGAACTGGTGGTCGCGAATGTAGTGCGCCAGGCCGCGACTGGCCTCGTCGATACCGGAAGTGCTGGTGCCGAGTACCACGCCGATGCGCTCGCGCCCGTACGTCTGGATCGCCTGCTCGATGTCATCGCGAATCTGCAACGCGGCTTCCAGCAACAGTTGATTGTTGCGGCTGCGCTGGTCGGCCAGCGCCTCGGGAATCGGCGCCAGATCACCGTGCACGGCGGCCACCGGCAGTTCGCGCTCCGGCACCCAGCCGGACTCGCGGCGCATGCCCGAGCAGTCGCCGGCAAACAGGTTGCGTGCCACGGCTTGCTTGTCGCGCCCCAGGGCGCAGATCACGCCGAGGGCATTGAGGTAGGCGGTCATGACGTCGGTTCACCGAGTGGCGTTACGCGATAGTGCGGGCCTTGTGGCAGGTTCAATTCGAAGCTCAAGGGTCGGGTGTAACGGATGTCCCAGCGCGCCGGCAGGGAACGTTGGCCGCCCTGTTGCTGCGCGTCGGGATAGTTGCGCGACAGCTCGCCCGCCGGGGTCAGGGCGAACAGCAGCGCGGCGAACAGCTCCCGGGCTTCCGGGTTGGGCGGCAGCAGGCCGTCGGCCCGCCAGTGTCCGTCGATCAACTGCTGACGCGCCTGGGGAATGCCCAGCGGATCCATCATCGACCATCGGATGCCGGGGCCTTCGCGCTGGATCACCAGCAACCAGTCTTGCTGTTGTCCGGCCAGGTGACGTTCGATATGCAATTGCATCGGCAGCGGCAGGCTCGGGTTGCCGGCCGGCAGCGGCGCCTGACTGGCGCAGGCACCGAGCAGCAGGACGCAGGCGAGCAGCAGAACACGCAACATCAGACAGCCTCGTTCAAGGGTTTGCGGGCCACCACGTTGACCAGGGTTTCTTCCCGCTGGCCAAAGGGCTTGGGCTGGCGCAGACCAAAACGCTCGAGCAGACCGAAATCCTTCGACCGGCTCCACCACAGGTACGGGTACGAAACGTTCTGTTCGGCGAACTCGAAACCCCGCTGGCGAATCATCTCCAGGTACTGCGCCGCGCTCTTTTGCACGTGCATCGGATGACGGAACAGCCAGCGAATCACCCACGTATCAATGTAAGCCTCGGTGGACTCGGCGAACAGCAGATAACCGCCCGGCTTGAGCACCCGATAGAACTCGGCCAGGGCTTTTTCCTGCTCCACCAGATGATGGAAGGTCTGGTGACAGAACAGCAGATCGACGCTGGCGTCCGGCACATTGAGGGTCGCGCAGTCGCTGCCGATCAGCTCGACGTCGAAGCCCTGACGCGCCGCCTCGGCGGCGCTCAGTTCAAGGCTGTGCGGGTCGGCATCGACGCCGATCAAACGCTGTGGCGCGAAGGTCTGGCGCAGGTGGCCGAATGACTTGCCCTGGCCACAGCCGGCATCCAGCAGCACCGGACTGGCCGGCAACGATTCGCTGAACAGCCCGCGCAGATCGTTGATCGCCACGCGCAATACATGGTGCTGCCAGGTGTGGCTGCGCAGGAACCAGAAGCCGAAGCGGGTTTCCTCGACGTAGTTGTCGCTCAGGTAATTCATGTGTCGTCCCTTGCACAGAGTTCGGAGATCGTCTTCAGCCGACGGCGCGCTTCACTGACGAACGGGTTGCGTTCGTCCCAGGCGTAGCCGGCGAGGATCGAGCAGATCATGCGGCGGATTTCCGGTGAGCCTTGCTCGTGGAAAATCACGTCCTGGAAAGTGCCGGCGTACCAGCCTTCGACGTAGCAGCGGAACGTGTCGACCCCGCGTTTCAGCGGCTCGGCGAACTCCCGTTGCCAGTCCACCGTTTCGCCCTGCAACTGCCGATGCAGCACACCGGCGGCCATGCTCGCCGAACGCATGGCAATGGTCACGCCGGAGGAGAACACCGGGTCGAGAAATTCGGCCGCGTTACCCAGCAGCGCGAAGCCCGGGCCGTGCAGGGTTTTGACGTTGGCCGCATAGCCGCTGAGAGTGCGCGCCGGGGTGTCCCACACGGCGTTGTTCAGCACCTTGGCCAGGCTCGGGGTTTCGGCGATGAACCCGCGCAGGCAGGCGTCGAGGTCGGTATCGCGGCCCGCGAAATGTTCAGCGGCAGCCACCACGCCGACGGAGCAGCGACCGTTGCTGAACGGGATCGACCAGAACCAGATATCGCGGTGCTGCGGGTGAGTGGTGATGAGGATCTTCTCGCGGTCGAAACCGGGGTGATCGATATGGTCTTCAACGTGGGTGAAAACGGCCTGGCGAACCGGGAAGTTCGATGGTGCTTCCAAGTCGAGCAGACGCGACAGCACGCGGCCGTAACCGCTGGCATCGAGGACAAAGCCAGCTTCGACGCGGTACTCGCTGCCGTCTTCGCGGCGCACATTCAGCTGCGGTCGCGGGCGTTCGAAATCGACGCTGACAATCGCGTCGCCGTAGCGGATTTCCGCGCCCTGCAACGCCGCCTGATCGGCCAGCAACTTGTCGAAGTCGGCGCGTTGCACCTGTAGGGTCGTGGGCTTGCCGGCGGTGAAGGTGTCACCAAAATCGAAGGCGCTGTAGCGCTCGCCCCAGGCGAACGCCGCACCGTTCTTGCGCTGGAACCCGGCGGCATTTACCGCTTCGAGCATGCCGGCTTCTTCGACGAAATCCAGGCAATGGCAGAGCAGGCTTTCACCGATGGAGAACCTCGGGAAATGCTGGCGCTCGATCACCAGCACGTCGTGCCCCTTGCGCTTGAGCAGTGCGGCGGCAATGGCGCCGGAGGGGCCGGCGCCGATGATCACGACCTGACGGGATTCCATTTCAACGATTGGCACGCGAGCTCCTGGGTACGGCAATAGGGTTCAGTGACGCCCGGTGCAGGCCGATGAAGGCCGGCAACAGCGTCGCGATCAGACCCATCAGCATCAGCGCAAAGTACAGCGCCGGGCTGATGAGCTGTTGTTGCAACAGCAGGTTGAGAAAGACGATTTCGCTCAAGCCGCGAATGTTCAGCAGCACGCTTTCGCGCCAGCGGCTGGCGCCTGCGAACGACGCGCCGGCCCAGCCGAGACCGAGCCAGTTGCCCAGGATTTTGCTGGCGATCGGCAACAGCAGCAGCGCCGCCCATTGCACGGCGTCGAGGCTGGCGAGGGCGCTGTGCACGTCGATCTGGACGATGCCGAAAGTGAGGATCAGCGGAATCGCGACCCAGGTCTGCAAGCGGTTCATCCAGTGCGCCGGCAGCGGCAACACCAGAGGCACCTTGAGCGCGGCCATGCACAGCAGATAGCCGATGCCGAAAATCAGCGCGTTGAGTTTGTAGTGTTCGGCCAGCACCAACAGCGCAAAAAAACCGAGGCTGTAGGTCAACGGCCGGCGGATGCCGGACACCCGCAGCAGCACCGGCACGCAGGCCATCCCCAGCGGCAGCATCAGACTGCTCAGGTGCAGGCTGCCCTGAGCGAGGCCGAACAGCGTCCAGCAGGTCAGGTCGATCAGGATCGCGGTCTGCACCAGACGCCGGGTGGCGGCGGGCGGGTAATCGATGTGGCGCAGGTACAGGTACAACACCGGAATCGCGGTGATGGCGAACACCAGACCGATCGCCAGCGAGTTGATCCACGGCTGCGCCGGCAACAGCCAGTACGCCGTCGCGAGGCCGCAGGTGAACGGCACGGCGAAACTCGGCAGGGCGATCTTCACGCTCTGGCGGTCCAGGCGCAGGTCGATCACGTCGCTGAGGATGTGCCCCAGCAGCAGGGCGAAGCTCAGGCTGTAGAGGTTTTTCAGCCAGCCCGGCGCGATCAGTTCGGCGCCGTTGAGTTGCCAGCCCGGCTCGATCCAGAAGTACATCAGCAGCGGCAGGCCGAAGCTGGCCAGCAGCAATTGACTGACGATCGGGATCAGCCCGAAGTGCCGGCCGACCCGGGTGGCGACGAAGAACAGTGCCAGGGCCATCAGCCAGAAAATCACCACCATCATGCTGAAGGCTCCGTGACTGCAACCGCGTGGGCCTGACGCCCGGCCCACGGCGCGAGCATGAAGCTGAACGCCAGACCGAGGCTCACCGACAGACCGAAGTTGCTCACCGCCGGCGTGCTCGACACCGCCAGCAGGCCGAACGACAGCCAGGTGGTGGCGGCCGCGAGCAAGGTGCCGAGCAGGCTGACGGCCGCACCGCCGACCTGCTCGCGCATGAGGATCGCGTAGTCGACGCTGATCGCCGTCACCAGCAGCAGGCCGAACAGGCTGAACAGGGTCAGCGGCTGACCGAGCCAGCCCAGGCTGGCGAGGCTGCACAGCGCAGCGAGCAGCGGCAGGGCGACGATCCGCAGCGCGCCACCGAGACCGAACGGCAGCATCAGCACCAGCACGATCAACACGCAAGAGGCGAGCTTCAGTTCAGCGGCGCTGATCTGGGTCTGGGCGAACACCTTGTTCAGATCGCCGAGCCGATCCACCAGCATCACGCCCGGCAGATCCAGTGCCTGCACCCGCAGCAGCGACGGATTGTTCAGGCCTTGCAGGCTGACCATTGCCGCCACGCCATCCTCGGTCGGCCCGAGCCACAACGTGCGGTAGGGCTCGCCGAGCGGACCGGCCAGTGCTGCATCGATGTCTTCGGCGGGCAGTTCCTGTAACTGTTTCAGCTCGGTTTGCAGCGCCGCCAGCGGCACGCCGACCTCCAGCAACGGCTGCCAGAACTGCGGCAACTTGCTCAGCGCCTCACGCACTTGTTGCTGCTGAGCCGGCGGGCTGACCAGTTGATTGAGCGCCAGATAACCCTGCAACTTGTCGAGGTTGACCAGTTGATCCAGCCGCTCGCTCAGGGCCGCTTGCCGTTCCAGCAATTGCTGCTGATCGGCGGCGCGCACCAGGAAGAACTGGCTGGTCGGCTGGTAGCCGGTAATCCGCGCAATGGTCTGCGCCTCATCGGTCAGACGTTGCGGCGCGCCGACCCACTGGCGAATGTCGTTCTTGCTCTCCAGTTGCAGCAGGCCACCGACGCAGAAGGCGATCAGCAGGGCCAGCAACACCGGCGTCCTGACGTGCTCGAGCAGGGTTTCCCGCAACCGCACCAGACGCTCGGCCAGTTGCAGCGGCCATTGCGCCGGGCGCAGTTCGACGTTTTTCAGCAGCGCCGGCAGCAGGCACACCGCCGACAGGTAGGCGCCGAGCAAACCGGCGGCGGAGAACACCGCGATCTGGGTCAGCGCCGGGAAGGGCGTCCAGGCCAGTGCCAGGTAACCGATGGCGCTGGTGATCAGGCTCAACGTCAGCCCGGACAGGGTCAGGCGCAACGCCGGCCAGCTGTGCCACGGCTTGAGGCTCCAGCTCTTGGACAGGTAGTGCAGCGGGTAATCCACCGCCACGCCGATCAGGCTGGAGCCGAGCACCAGCGTCATCACGTGCATGTGCCCGAACAGCGCAACACAGGCCACCGCACCGAACAGCATGCCGACCAGCACCGGAATGAACGCCAGCAGCACCCGCCAGCGGCGGAAGGCGAGCAGCAACAGCAACAGGATGCCGATGGTGGCGCCGCCGCCGACCCAGGTCATTTCCCGGGTCGCCTGCTGCTGACCGTTGGCGGCGTACAGCAGGCCGCTGGCGGCCAGCAGTTGTACGTCGGCGCGAGCCGCTTGTTCACGGCTGTGTTGCAACAGGGCGGCGACTTGCAGCGGTTGATTCATGTCGAAGGCGCTGCCGGTGGTGCGTGCGCGCAGCAGCACCCAGCTTTTGCCGTCGGCATCGGCGATCAACGCGCCACTGCCGATGTCCAGTTGCACCGCGCCATGTTGCGGCTGGCTGTTCTGGATGCGCCCGGTCAGACCCAGCCAGTCGTCCTGGCTCGGCACCAGACTGAACCCGGTGAACGGGTCGAACAGTGCCTGCACCCGTTGCTGGATAAAGGCGTCGGGATGTTCGCTCAGCAGTTGCCGGTCATCCGCCGAGAGCATCGCCAGCCGCCCTTGCAGCAACTGCGTGCGCAGGGCCGGCAGGTCCGCTTGCAGGTTCCACTGGACTTTTTCGAACAACCCGCTGGCCTGCCATTGCTCGCCGAGGGTCTGGGCCATAGCGACGGCTTGCTGGCGATCGGCGTGGCCGACCAGCACCAGCATGTCGCGGTTGAGCGGTTCCTGCATGCGTTGTTCGGCGCGCAGTTCGAGGGCATCCGGATGGGTGCCGGGCACCAGTTCCATCAGGTTGGCCGACAGCGGCGCACCATCGCGCCACTGCCAGGCGCCCAGTGCGACGACGGCCAGCAGCAGGATCAGGAACAGCCAGGGCAGCCTGCGTTCACTCGGCAAAGTCATGTTGCTCCGCGTCGCTCAGAGGTTGGCCGGCGGTGCTGTCCTGCATGCGCAACACGGTGCTGTCGCCCTGGGTTTCCAGCAGTTCGATGGTGTTCACCAAGGTGCCGCCGCTGATGTTGATCTGATTGAACACCTGCTTGAGCAGCACCGAGCGCGGGGTCAGGGTCAGTTGCCATTTCTGCGCATCGCCGCTCAGGGTCAGTTCGAAATCCCGTTGCAGACCGCTGCTGTCGCCTTGCAGTACGGCGAGGAACAAACGGTTCTGCTCGGCCCCGGCGCTCTTGTTCGGCAGCAGTTGCCAGCCGGTGGCATCACGCCGGGCGATGCCCTTGGCGCTAATGCGGTAATCCTGTTGCAGCGGAGTTTTCAGCAGCCACAGCAGGCCGTGGTTTTTCGCCAGCACGAAGCTGCCCTTGCTGATCAGCGGCTGGGGCAGGGCGCGCAGGTGTTTTTCCTGGGTGAACTGGCCGTGGATCACGTCCGGTTTCGCCAGTTGCTCGCTCAACTGTTGCAGGTCGAAGGCATTGGCCAGCGACGACAGCGTCAGCAGCGCCAGGGCCCCAAGGGATTTCAACAACACATTCATCGCAGCATCCTTTCCACGGCATCGGTGAAGACTTTCGGCGACGCCAGTTGCATCTCGCGGCTGCTCATCTCGACGGCGACCTGCACCGAGCTGGCGCGGGTCAGGCGTTCGCCGGTCTGGGCGTCGGTGATCAGGTAGTTAATCTTCAGGCGGTTTTCCCACTCCACCAGACTGGCGCGCACGTTCAGCCTTTGGCCGAACACCGCGCCGCGCACGTAGCGCAGTTGCAGGTCGATCACCGGCCAGGCATAGCCCGAGTCGACCATCTGGTTGTAGTTGTGGCCGATCTTGTCGAGCAGTGCACAGCGCGCCACTTCCAGGTATTTCACGTAATGGCCGTGCCAGACGACGTGCATGGTGTCGACGTCAAAGAACGGCACGAGGATTTCCGTATCGGCGTGAAGCACTCCGGCACTACGCATGCAGCCTCCAGTGTTGTTCGGCGATGCGTTGCAGGCACAGGCGCAGTTCGCCTTCCAGGGCGCGGTCTTCGATCACCGGCGGGAAGTCCTGGGCCAGTTGTTCATGCATCGCGGCAAGCGATGGCGGCAGTGGTCGTGCATCTTCATCGCGGCCGCGCAGCCACACGCCTTGATTGGCCGCCAGCAGCGTGGCGGCGGCGACCTGTTCGGTCAGCTCCAGCACACGAATGGCGTCGCGGGCGGCGATGGTGCCCATGCTCACCTTGTCCTGGTTGTGGCACTCGGTGGAACGCGAGAACACGCTGGCCGGCATGGTGTTTTTCAGCGCTTCGGCGGTCCAGGCGCTGGCGCCGATCTGCACGGCCTTGAAGCCGTGGTTGAGCATCGCGCGGTCGGCGCTGGCGCCGGACAGGTTGCTCGGCAAACCGTGGTTGTAACGCTCGTCCACCAGCAGCGCGAGTTGTCGGTCGAGCAGGTCGGCGACGTTGGCCACGAGGTTTTTCAGGCTGTCCATGGCGAACGCGATGTGTCCGCCGTAGAAGTGCCCACCGTGCAGCACGCGCTCGGCTTCGGCGTCGATGATCGGGTTGTCGTTGGCGCTGTTGAGTTCGGTCTCGATGAACGAACGCAGCCAGTTCAGGCTGTCGGCCAACACGCCGAGCACGTGCGGTGCGCAGCGCAGCGAGTAGCGATCCTGCAAGCGATGCAGCGGCGCGGTCGGCGCGTCGATCGCCAGATCCTTGCGCAGCCACGCGGCGACCTGCATCTGACCCGGATGCGGCTTGGCGGCGAACAGGCGCTCGTCGAAGTGTTCCGGATTGCCTTGCAGCGCCACCACGTTCAGCGCGGTGATGCGGGTGGCCAGTTGCAGCAGGTAATCGGCGCGGGCGTAAGCCAGGCAGGCCAGACCGGTCATCACGGCGGTGCCGTTCATCAGTGCCAGCGCTTCTTTCGGGCGCAGCACCAACGGCGTCCAGCCCAGTTCGCGGTGTACGTCGGCTGCCTGGCGGCGTTCGCCACGGAACATCACTTCACGCTCGCCGGACAGGGTCGCGGCGACGTAGGACAGCGGCGTCAGGTCGCCGCTGGCGCCCACCGAACCCTCTTCAGGAATCAGCGGCAAAATGTCGTGTTCAAGGAAGGCATGCAGTCGCTCCAGCAACTCGATGCGCACCCCGGACACGCCGTGGCACAGCGACTGCAAACGCGCCGCGAGCACCGCGCGGGTGGCTTGGGCGTCGAGCAGTTTGCCCAGCCCGCAACCGTGGAACGTGTAGAGATGACGCGGCAGCGCCTCGACGTGATGCAACGGCACCGCAACCACGCAGGAATCGCCGTAACCGGTGGTTACGCCGTAGATCACGCCTTCCTTGTCCAGCAGCGAATCGAGGAACCGCGCGCCCTTGGCGATGCGTTCGCGATAAGGCGCGTCGCTCTGCAACTGCACGGGCGCCTGACGGTTGGCCAGGGCCAGCACGTCTTCGATGCGCAAAGGGCGTTCGCCGAAGGTGACCGGCTCAGGAGTTGGCGTTGTCATCGGTTTTCCAGAATGGGTAAAAGTTGAACCATTGGCACGGTGCTTCGAGGCAATAGTGACTCAGGCGTTGCGCATAGCGGGTGGCCCACTGATGAATGACCTGTTCGCGCTCGCGGCGTGACCACACCACGGCGTCGGCGAACGGTTCGAGGGTCAGGCGATAATGGCCGTCAGGCTGTTTCAGGCACATCAGCAGGTTGACCGGGCATTTCAGCAGGCCGGCCAGCAGCCACGGCCCTTGCGGGAACGGCGCCGGGTGGCCGAGAAAGTCCACGGTCACGCTGCGCCCGCCGTGCAGCGGCACGCGGTCGCCGGCAATCGCCAGCCACTCGCCGCGCTCCAGCCGTTCGTGCAGTTGCAGCATGATCACCGGATCCAGCTCGCTGACCTGGATCAGTCGCAGGTTGGTCGCCCCGGCCTCGCCCAGCAGGCGATTGAATTGCTCGGCGTGCTTGGTGTGCACGAGGACGTTCATCGTGACTTTCTCGCCCAGCTCCGCCAGCGCCCGGCACACTTCGAGGTTGCCCAGATGCGCGCCCACCAGCATTTGCCCGCGACTGCCGCGCAACTGATTGCGCAACAGCGCCGGGTCGATGATTTCGATCTGCTCGATCTTCAGCTTGCCGTTCCACACGTCGAGCTTGTCGAGCAGCGAATCGGCGAATGCCATGAACTGGCGGAATACCCGCCAGCGGGTCGGACGCAATTCGTGGCGACCGCTCCAGTCGGCGAGGCGCTGCTGATACTGCCAGGCACTGCGCCGGGCGGTGCGGCCGAACAGGAAAAAGTACAGGACGATGCCGTACAGCAACGGGCTCAGCAGGCGTCGGCCAAGAACCTTGGCGGCGAACGCGGTGAATTTCATCAGCAGGAAACTGCCGCGCTCTTCGCGGTCGGCCCAGTGCTTCTTGTCGGTCTCGACGGTCATGCGCGCCACCGTCGCCAGAGGATTACGGGCAGGCGCAGCAACATGCCGAAGAACAGGCGCGTATGCATGCTCGAGATCAGCACGTTGTCGTGGAACAGGCGAAAGTGCGACACGCCGTCCAGCGGGTAATGCACGCTGGTCTGCAACCAGCGCATCGGCTGATTGCGCCACGCCAGACGCACCAGAATGTCCGAGTCGAAATCCATGCGCTTGCCGACCCGCGCCGAGTCGATCACGCCCAGCGTCGGTTCCAGCGGGTACACCCGGAAGCCGCACATCGAATCGCGAATCTGCAGCGACAAGGTGTTGATCCACACCATCACGTGGGTCAGGTAACGCGCATACAAACGGCCTTTGGGCACGCTGGCGTCGTACAGCGGATAACCGCAGATCACCGACTTGGGGTGAGCGCGGGATTCTTCGATGAACCGCGCGACATCCTGCAAGTCGTGCTGACCGTCAGCGTCGACCTGCAAGGCATGGCTGAAGCCGAGCCGCGCTGCTTCACGCAGGCCGGTCATCACCGCGCCGCCCTTGCCCTGATTGGCAGTGAGGCGCACCAGATGAACCCGCTCGCGCTCGGCCAGCGCGTCGAGCACCGCTGCGCAGGATTTGCTGCTGGCATCGTCCACCAGAATGCACGGCAGATCCTGAGCGAGCAGAGCGTCGACCACCGTGCCGATAGCGGTTTCGTGGTTGTAGACCGGGATCACGGCGCAAGGATTATGCATCGCCAGTCCCCAGCAGAATCCGCCCGCTGGAGCAGGTGGCCGTGTCGTTGCGATAGGCGAAATACAACTTGCCGCGCTCCGGGTCGAAACGCAGGTGCAACTGGATTTCATCGCCGGGGCGCACCAGTTGCTGGAATTTCAGCACTTCCATGCCGGCGAACGCGCCGGGCAGGTTCAGCAGTTGCCGACCCAGGTTCAGTGCCCATTCGACCTGCACCACACCGGGCAGCACCGGGGCCTTGGGGAAGTGGCCGCTGAAGTAGGCCAGGTCCGGCGGAACGCTCAATTGCAGGTTCCATTCGCCCTCGGTTTCGGCCTGCTCCAGGATTTCCGGTGCTTTTGGCCGTGGGGCCAGCAGCAAGGCTTCGACGTCGGCTTGAGGCAATTTGCCCTGCGAGGTCAGCGGCAACTGTCGCAGCAGACGCCAGCGGCGGGGCAGGGCCAAGGCTTCGCAATGGTCGCCGAGATGACGGCGCAGGGTTTCGGTCAGGCTGCGCCGACCGTGTTCGCGCAGGGCAAACAGGCCGGATTCGCTGAGCACCAGCAGAGCACCGAGCGACGCACGGTTTTCCTGCACCACGCCCAGACGCGCTTCGGCGACCCAGTCGTGGGCCACCAGCGCCTGTTCGAGCATCGGCAGGGAAATACGTTTTTCTTCGAGTTTGACGATCCGGTCGAGTCGCCCGAGCAATTCAAAGCGGCCATCGGCCTGAATACGCGCCGCATCGGCGGTGTGTTCGACATGCCCGGCGGGCAGGTAAGGCGAAGCGATCAGCAAGGCGCCGTCGCTGTCCTGGTTCAACTCGACGCCGGCAAACGGCTGCCACAACGACTCACCCTGACGCCAGGCGATGCCGCCGGTTTCCGAGCTGCCGAGGATTTCCGTCGGCCACTGTCCCAGGCGTTGATGCAGGCTTTGTGCGGCGTCTGCCGGCAGTGCGCCACCGGACGAAAACACCCGGCGCACGACGCTCAGCGCCGGCCAGTCGAGGTTGTCGCCCATGCGTTTGAGCAGCGCCGGGCTGGCGACCCAGGCAAAGGCCAGGTGCTCGCGGCTGGCGCGTTGCAGGTCTTCCGGGAAAGCCAGTTGCTTGCGCAGGAACGGACGCCCGGCGCACAGCGGCCACAGCACGCGGAACAGCAAGCCGTAGATGTGCTGAGTGGCGACGCTGCCGAGGATGCAGGCCTCACCGAGATCGGCGCCCCACAGTTGTTCGAGGGCTTCGACTTCGTTGGCCAGTTGGCGCAGGGATTTGTCGATGCGCTTGGGCTCGCCGCTGGAGCCGGAGGTGCACAGGCTCAGGCGGCACTGGTCGAGATCCAGTTCGGCAGCGGGCAGGGGAGGTTGCAGCACATCGCTCAGGCGGGCGTCATCGGCCTGATCGGTCAGCCACAGATCGACGTCGTTCGACCAACGCTGGCGGGTCTGCGCTTGCAGATCCGAAGGCAGCAATACGCTGACGCCCGCGCGCCAGGCGCCGAGCAGGGCGACGGCCAGGTCGGCGGCATCTTCCAGATGCACCGCCAGACGTTGTACGCCGCGCGCTTGCAGACCTGCCGCCAGACTCAGGGCCTGTTCGCGCAGGTTTGCGTGATCGAGTGCCGGCACGACGGTGATTGCGCGCTGCGGCAGATCCTTGAGCAACAGCTGCTCAAGTTTTATCCAGTTCATGGGCGACCTCTTACCCGTTGTCGTATCAGCCATTCAATGGCAAACATCAGGCCGATCAATCCGTAGGAGATCAGGCCGGTGTACAACATCCACCAGTTCAGCGGCGCCCACAGTGTCAGCAGGGCGGCGCACAAACCGTTGCAAAAGAAAAACACGCTCCAGGCCACGGTGACCTGGCGGGTGTAACGAATCGCCTTGGGCGGCAGTTGCGGTTCACGCAGGCGAGCCAGACGCTCGACCATCGGCGGGCCGTATTTCAGGCTCAGGCTGAACAGCACCAGCATGAAGCCGCTGATCAGCACCGGGTACCAACGCAACAGCAAAGGGCTGTCGAACACCGCCAGCAGCAGGCAGAACACGATCGCCACGCAGGCCATCCACAGGCTGCCGGGCTTGCGTTCGCCGGTCAGCGCCCGGGCCAGCCACAGGCCGCCCAGCAGCAGACCGAACTGCCATGGCGCGAAGTGCTCCATGCCGAAATACACCGCAAAGGGATACAGCAGGCCTGCCAGCAGCAGGCCGAGGCCGATCAGTCGGCTCATGCGGCCGGTTGAACCAGACGGTAGACCGCCTCGACCACGTCACTGACGGTGCGTACCGACTTGAATTCCTCGGCGGCGATTTTCTTGCCGGTCTGGCGTTTGATGTGATCGATCAGGTCGACGGCGTCGATGCTGTCGATTTCCAGATCCTGATACAGGTTGGATTCCAGGCTCACGCGGGCCGGGTCCAGTTCGAACAGCTCGACCAGGGCATCGCGCAGGGTGTTGAAAATGTCGTCACGAGTTTGCATGGTCCGGTCTCAAGCTGCCTGTTTTGCCGTGACGAACGCCGCAAGGCTCGCCACGTTGGAGAAATGGTTACGGGTGTCCTTGGCGTCGGCGTCGATCTTGATGCCGTACTTTTTCTGGATCGCCAGGCCGAGCTCCAGGGCGTCGACGGAATCCAGGCCCAGGCCTTCGCCGAACAGCGTCTGGTCGTCGCCGATGTCCTCTGCGCTGATGTCTTCGAGGCCCAGGGCGTCGATGATCAGCTCTTTGATGTCACGGTTTAGATCGCTCATCTTCGGCGAGCTCCTTGATAAAGAATTGGTGCAAATAGTCGTTGAGCTTGCGCGAAGCCTGAGGCGCGGGGCCCTGCGCGGCGAAAGTCTGTGGGTCTATATCGGCCCCGACACGAAAACTGAAGTGCACGCGGCGACTGGGAATGCGATACCAGGGCTCGGCCTTGGTCAGGGTGGTCGGATTGACGTGGATCACCACCGGGGTGACGATTTTCGCACCGCGCAACGCGATGGCCGCCGCGCCCCGATGAAAGGCCGGCGCCTGACCCGGCTGGGTGCGGGTGCCTTCGGGGAAAATGATCAGGGTCTGCCCGCTCTGCAGGGCACCGGCGGCAGCGTCGAGCATGTCCATGCTGCCGTCGTTGCTGATGTATTCGGTGCTGCGCAGCGGGCCACGGGTGAAGGGGTTTTCCCACAGGCTTTTCTTCACCACGCAGTTGGCCCGGCGCACCAGACCGATCAGGAACACCACATCGATCAGCGACGGGTGGTTGGCGATGATCATCTGCCCCGGACGGCCGAGACGTTCGGCGCCCTGAATGTCATAGGTCAGCACGCCGGTACGGGCCATGAACCGGACGAAAAACCAGAACAGCCGGCTGACGGTCTGGCGCGCCCGTTCGCGATGCGCCCTGGCATCGCCCGGCAGGCAGCCGAGCAATGGAAATACCAGCAGGCGCAGGCACAGGCCACCCAGCCCGAACAGGGCGAAGCTGGTGGCGGTGGCCAGCAGACGCCAGTAATAGGCGTCGCGGTTTTTTCCGATTACAGGTTGCGTTGCCAGGTCCATAGACGAGTCTTCCAGGCATGTTGGCAATGGGGTTGCTGACCGAGCAGGGTTCGCAGCAGATTCAGCGCATGGGGCCACTGCGTTTTTGACCGTGCTTCGGGGGCGCTGTTCAGGGTCAGCCGCCAGTCGGTACCGGGGGTGAGCAACAGCCCGACCGCGTAGGGAAACGGTACGTCGTCGATCCACGTCGAATAGGCTTCGGGCGGTTGTTCCTCGGTGATCACCAGCAGCACGGCGGGGGCCCCTTCGTTCAACAACGTCGCCGCTTCGAGCATGCCGTGTTCGAGGCCGTCGCCGGCCGCGGCGAGCGCGGTCATTTCGCTGGTTTCGCCGCGCATGATCGACCACAGGCCGATGATCGCATTGTGCACCGACAGGCTGAACTGGGTCGGCGACAGCGGCTGTTCGTTGGCCAGATCGCTGAGGATTTCAAAGGTGCGCGGGGTTTCGCCGTGCCGGGAGACAAACACCAGCGGCAGATTTTCCCGACCGTCGGCCAGCGGCCAGCCGACACTGAACGCCATCCGCGCCAGACGGCTTAGACGACGGCGCTGCATGGCCGGCAGAAACGAAACATCGGGTGCGGCATCGCTGCTTTCGAGCACGACCGGTTGTCGGCTCCAGGCTTGCCAGGCTTCCACACTGTCGAGCCCGGGAGCCCAGGCGCGCCATTGGGCGATGTTGAAGTTGATCACGGACATTTATCCCGCCCCTGCGGGCTGAGTTGACGCGGTTTCGCCAACGTCGCCGCTGAGCTGATTTAGCCTGAAATGGCATGGCGCGTGGCGCCGGGTGGCGCGCATTATCCCGGTGCGACGAGTGTGTAGCAAATGCTGGTTACATTTTGAACGACGAAATGAACCGAATGGTACGCGGCAAGAGCTGTCACTTGGCCATTATCCAGATTGTCGGGTGTCTGTCTGTCAGGCGAATCGGCGATCAACGGGTCTCTTTGCGCCGTATTCATTGGGAGATTGGCGCCTGACTTTGTAGTCCGCGTCCATCGAGGTAGCGAACCGGCACCGGGCACCACTACACTCGGTCATTCTTTGATACACGGAGGTTTTGTCATGCGGCGCGTGGTGTTCAATCAGAAAGGTGGCGTGGGCAAATCCAGCATTGCCTGCAATCTGGCGGCGGTAAGCGCCAGCGAAGGTTATCGCACGCTGTTGGTCGACCTCGATGCCCAGGCCAATTCCACTCAGTATCTGACCGGGCTCACGGGTGACGACATTCCGATGGGCATTGCCGACTTCTTCAAACAGACCCTGTCTTCCGGGCCGTTCTCAAAAAGGAATCAGGCGGATATCTACGAAACGCCCTTCGACAACCTGCACATCATCACCGCCACCGCCGAACTGGCCGACTTGCAGCCCAAGCTCGAGGCCAAACACAAGATCAACAAGCTGCGAAAGCTGCTCGACGAGTTGTCGGAGGATTACGACCGGATCTATCTGGATACGCCGCCGGCGCTGAATTTCTATGCGGTCTCGGCACTGATTGCCGCCGATCGGGTACTGATTCCCTTTGACTGCGACAGCTTCTCGCGTCAGGCCCTCTACGGTCTGATCGCCGAGATCGACGAGTTGAAGGAAGACCACAACGAAGGCCTGGAAGTCGAAGGCATTGTGGTCAACCAGTTCCAGGCCCGCGCCAGCCTGCCGCAGCAGATCCTCGACGAACTGATCGCCGAGGGCCTGCCGGTACTGCCGGTCTACCTCGCCAGTTCAGTGCGCATGCGCGAATCCCATCAGGCCAACACGCCGCTGATCCACCTCGACCCACGGCACAAGCTGACGCAGCAGTTCGTCGAGCTGCATAACCTGCTCGAAGATGCCTGAAGCCTTGTCAGATGCCCTGGCTGCGCAGCCAGGCCATCAACTGCGGCAACGGGAAGGCCCCGCTCTGACGGGCCACTTCTCGGCCGTTGCGGAACAGAATCAGGCTCGGAATCGAACGAATCCCCAACTGTGCCGATAATTGCTGATTGGCCTCGCTGTCCAGCTTGGCCAGCCGGCACTTGCCCGCCAACTGCGCAGCCGCCTGCTCGAACACCGGCGCAAACGACTTGCACGGCCCGCACCAGTCCGCCCACACGTCCACCAGCAACGGCAGATCGCCCTTGATCTGACTGGCGTAATCGCCTTGCTTGAGCTCGAACGGCTTGTTCAACAGCACCTCGGACTTGCAGCGCCCGCACTTCGGGTGGTCGTTGAGGCGCTCGGCGGGGATGCGGTTGAGGCCGTTGCAGGAGGGGCAGGGGATGAGGAGTGGGTCGGTCATGATCAGCTCGGTGAATTAGGCAGTTCGTACAACAAATCTGGAGACGTGCGAGGTATTTATCAAGGCGAAATCTGACAGCAGTTACCTTCAGTAATCGAAGATGTCTCCTACATAAAGTGTCGTTTCGGCTGATTTTTCTCCTTCTGCTCACGACATAGAGTGAATCCGGGCGTCCTGGTAATTCGCTGGGAACCAACGCAAGGGGCAAAAATGAGCGGAATAGTTGAGTTGGCTATTGAGCACTGGATTCACGTCGCACCTGTTCTTAAACGGCCAGAGTCAGAGGAGGAATACAATTTTTTGGTCGAATCAGTTAAGGAACTGAGAGGCATGGCTGGAGCGGACGAGTCACACCCGCTCATGGGTTTGGTCGAAATGATAGGCCGCCATCTCGACGCTTATCGCCAGTTACATCGATCGTCTTGAGCATTTGGAAGCTGGAAACGGCCTCAAGACGAGCAACTGATCTCCAAATGCTTGCCCCACTCCGGCGGCCGTTCCGCGTAGCTCTCCATTCCAGGTTGTTCCTCGAATGGATTGCTCAGCACCGCATGCAACCGGCGCACTTCTGAATAGTCACCCTGCTCGGCAGCATCAATCGCCTTCTGCGCCAGATAATTGCGCAGGATGTACAGCGGATTCACCGCATGCATCCGCGCGCGGCGCTGTTCTTGATCGCTTGCACCATCGCGTGCGACACGGGCGACATAGCGCTCGCCCCAGGCATCGAAACCCTTGATATCGACGAAGTCATCGCGCAGGCGAGCGACGGCCTGTTCGGCTGACTCTTCGCCCAGGCGGCGGAAGAACAGCGTGTAGTCGACGCCGCTGTTCTGCATCAGTTGCAGCAGTTGCTCCAGCAGTTGCTGGTCGTCGTCCTCGGCGGTGGTGAAGCCGAAGCGGCGGCGCATCAGGTCGAGGTAATGGGCCTGGAACAGGGGCAGGTACAGGCCGAGGGTTTCGCGCAGGGCTTCGACGCTGATGAACGGCGTCAGGGCCTGCGCCAGGGCGCTGAGGTTCCATTGGCCGACGGGCACCTGATTGCTGAAGGAATAGCGGCCCTGGTCGTCGGAGTGGTTGCAGATGAAGTTCGCATCGAAATCGTCGAGGAAGGCGAACGGGCCGAAGTCGAAGGTGATGCCGAGGATCGACATGTTGTCGGTGTTCATCACGCCGTGGCAGAAGCCGTAGGCCTGCCATTTGGCGATCAGTTCGGCGTTGCGCTCGACGATCTCGCGGAACATCGCCAGATAGGGTTCCGGCTGTTCCAGGCATTCGGCGTAGTGCATCGCCAACACGTGCTCGCCGAGCTGCTTCTGCTGTTCGGGGCGCTTGGTGTAATAGAAGTATTCGAAGTGGCCGAAACGGATGTGGCTCGGCGCCAGGCGCAGCACCATCGCGGCGCGTTCCTGTTTCTCACGCCAGACCGGGGTGTCGGAGCCGATCACGCAGGCAGCGCGCGAAGACGGGATGTTCAGCGCATGCAGCGCTTCGGACGCGAGAAACTCGCGGATCGACGAACGCAGCACCGCGCGACCGTCGCCCATGCGCGAGAACGGCGTCTGCCCGGCGCCCTTCAGATGCAAGTCCCAGTGCTCGCCGGCCGCGTTGTAGACCTCGCCCAGCAACAACCCGCGGCCATCGCCCAGTTGCGGGGTGTAGCCGCCGAACTGATGCCCGGAATAGACCATCGCCCGCGGCTCGGCATCGGCCCACAACTTGTGGCCGCCGAACAGCTCGGCAAATTCCTGGGTGTCAGCCACCGCCGGGTCGAGATCCAGCAGCGCCATGGCCGCAGGGCTGGCCACGACCAGTCGCGGATTGTCGATCGGTTCGGGCAGCACGTGGGCCGAGAACGCATCGCCCAGGCGGGAAAAGCGGTTGTCGAAGGTCAGTTCGTCGAGGGCTTTCAAGGACCGGCTCCAGCAGAATGTCCGAGCATTCTGCTGGGATTAGCCGGGTTAGTCGAGTTTGGCCGGCGGCGGTTCCTGTAACGGTTTCTGGTCGTCGCTGACCGGCACGATGGTTTTGGTTTCCGGCTCGATCGGCACCATCTTGTATTCCTGACCGTGGAGGTTCTTCAGGTAAACCTCCATCTGGCGGAACGAGATGTTGATGTGCTGCTTCTTGAACTCGCGGTTGATGAAGCGGTTGACCTCATCGAGCACCGGGTTGCGGTCGCCGAGATCGCGCACATGCATGCGCAGTTCGTGGTCGAGGGTGCTTTCGCCGAAGTTGAGGAAATACACGTGCGGCTCGGGTTCCTTGAGCACGCGCGGGTTTTCCCGGGCGGCCTTGAGCAGCAGTTCCTTGACCAGATCCAGATCCGAACCGTAATCGACGCCCAGTTTCAGGGTCACCCGGGTGATGGTGTCGGTCAGCGACCAGTTGATCAGTTGCCCGGTAATGAACGTCTTGTTCGGGACAATGATGTCCTTGCGGTCGAAGTCGGTGATGGTCGTGGCGCGGATGCGGATCTTGCTCACCGTGCCCGACAGGTTGCCGATGGTGATGGTGTCGCCGATCCGCACCGGGCGCTCGAACAGGATCATGATGCCGGAGATGAAGTTCGCGAAGATCTCCTGCATGCCGAAACCGAGGCCCACCGACAGCGCCGCCACCAGCCATTGCAACTTGTCCCAGCTCACGCCGAGGGTCGACAGGGTCGAGACGAAACCGACCCCGGCGATCACGTACGACAGCAGCGTCGTGGTCGCGTAGGCACTGCCCTGGGCCAGATTGAGTTTCGACAGCACAAACACTTCAAGCAGACCCGGCAAGTTGCGGGCGAGCGCAAAGGTGATGCCGATGATGATCAGCGCGCCGAGCATGTCGCCGATGCTGATCGGCACCATGCTCATGTTGGCGCCGGTACCGCTGGTGTATTCGTAGAGGGTGATGTTGTCGAGGTACGAGAACACCGTGATCAGGTCGGCCCAGACCCAGTACAGCGCGGCGATGAAACCGCCGAGCAGCGCCAGACGGATCAGGCGCAGGGACTGTTCGTTGACCTTCTCGATGTCCAGGGTTGGCTCTTCGATCACCGCTTCGCCGTCGCCGGCTTCTTTCGCGGCCTGACGTTTGGCCAGGGCGCGCTGGTAAGCCAGACGGCGTGCTGCGACTGCCAGACCACGGACGAAAGTTGCTTCGATCACCAGCCAGAACATCAGCAGGTACAGGGTGTTGATCAAGCGGTCGCTGAGTTTCAGCGCTGTGTAGTAGTAGCCGAAGCACACGGCGACGAACAACGCGATGGGCAGCAGGGTGAACATCACGCCCACGGCCTTGCGGAACAGCGAGGCGTTTTCGTGGGTCGGGCTGCTGATCAGCAGGCGGCTGAGCAGCCACGCCATCAGGGCGTAGCAGGTCAGCACCACCGGCATGCCCAGCACATCGTCGGCCAGTGCCGCCGGTTGCAGTTCGGCAACCGCCACCACGGCCACCAGTGCCATGACTACCAGACCGAGGCGACGCACCCAGCCTTGCAGGAATTCGACTTGCGGCTTCTCCCAACGGAAGTGCAATTCAGCCACGCCGCCCGGCGCGAGGATCCGGTAGGCGGTGTAGAACACCAGCCACGCCTGGGCCATTTGCAGCAGCGCCGCGCCCATGTTGGCGTTCTGCCCGCGGGCGTCGATTTGCAACGCCAGCCCGCACAGGGCCAGGCCCAGCGCCACCGGCATCGCCAGCAGAATATTGATCAAGATCGCCTGTGGCGTGTGCCACTGGCTGTCACGCTTGAAGTGACCGATGTCCTGGTGAACCTTGTTCAAGCGCGAATACAACTGCTTGCGCCGCCACAGCAGCGCGCCGATCAGCAGCGCCAGCGGCAGGAACAACAGCGGTCGCTGGGTCAGGCCGTCGGTCAGTTCGCTGAAGCTCGAGGCCAGCGGCAGGGTGTCGATCTGACGCTTCAGGCGCTCCGGCACGCCGCGCATCCATTCGGTGTCCAGCGGCTTGTTGCTCGGAATCCAGAACATCTGCTCATCGAGGGTTGCGCGCAGGCTTTGCGCGGTGCTCAGCAGTTGCTTCTGGTTGAGTTGCAGGGTGATCGATTCGTTGAGCATCGCGCTCAGTTCGCGACTCAGCCGCTCCAGCAAGTCGACGCGGGTGTTGGCCAGCTCCAGCAGGCTCTTGCGCAGCTGTGGCGTGGCTTGCTCGGGCGGCTGGGTGGACAGCAGGTTGTCGACGTACGTCGCCGGATTGCTCAGCTGTTCGCGCTGCTGGTTGATTTCGAACTGGTACAGGCGAATGTCGGCGATCTGGTCCGCGAGGTCGCGGTCGACCTTGAGGCGCGGCAGCGCCTGTTTCTGTTTATAGAGAATCTTCGACAGCAGCAGGCTGCCCTTGAGCACGTTGATCTGCTCGTCGAGGGCCGAATCGCTCTGGGTCACGCTGTCCAGCTGCTGCTTGGTCTGCAGGTTCTGTTGGGTCAGTTCGTTGAGGCGGTCGGTGCTCTTGAGCAGGTAGTCGGAGAGCTTGAGGTTGGCCGCGCTTTCCGTGGCGAGCAGGGTGCTGCTGCCGGACTTCTGTGCCTCGATCGACTGTTGCGTCACGGTCTCCTGCGAGAGGGTCAGACGCTTCTGGTTGATCAGGGTTTGCAGTTCCTGGATCTCGCGATCCAGACGGTCGGACTTTTCCGAAAGCAGGTCATGCTGGCTGTTGCCCAGATCCTGCAATTGGTTGTTGCCGGCCAGCTCCTGACGGCGCAGCGGGATCAGCGCGTTCAAGGCGGCCAGTTCGGCGTTGAGCAGGTCGCGCTGCTCGGCGCTGACGGTCTTGCCGGCGTCCTTGCCGGTCTTGAGGATGTTGTTGATCTGCTGGATGCGCGTCTGGCTGCTGGAAATCTCGGCCTGGGCACGTTCGGGACGGGTCTGGGCGGTGATGATCAGGCTGTTGGCGTCGGCCAGGGCCTTTTGCAGATCGCTTTGCTGGGTCGAGCGCTCGGTGAGCATCTGCTCCAGCTGCTGGATGTTTTCCTTGGGGAAGCGCTGCGCCACCGGGACCACGGCGCTGGCCTTGAGGCGGGTCAGTTCGCGCGAATTCTCGATGGTCTGCTTCGGCGCAGTGGCCAGCTGCTGCTTGAGGTCGATCAGCTTCTGCTCGTAGTCACGCCGGTTGTTGAGCTGGTTCAGCGTGTTTTGCAGAACCGTCTGCAGGGCTTTCTTGTCGGCCTCGGGCAGTTTGCTGTCGGTGAGCTTGTCCAGGCTGGCCTGTACGGCGTCGCTGGACGGCGGTTCGGCGGCCTGCAACGGGCCGACAGTAAGACTCAGGCCCAGCAGGGCCGCGAGGAAAAAGGAGCGCAGGGTAGGCATAGAGACCGGTCAAGCAAGTGAGAGTGGACGCAGTTTAGAGGAAGAGCCCGGGACCCGGGCGACTTCCTTCGGGGAATCTGACGCCCACTTTGCCGATCTTGTTCCCGTCCATGACCGCAACCGTCCAGTGGGTGTTGTTCCATTCCACCTGGTCGCCAACGATCGGTGCACCGCCGACTTTCTGGGCAATGAAGTGGCCCAGGGTCATGTCCGGATCGATGCCTTCGGCGGGCAGGCCGTACAGGGCGGCAACCGCTTTGAGCTGGGCGTCTCCTTCGAGTACGAAGTCGCCGAAGAAGCGCAGATCGAGGCCGCGTTGCGGCGCCTGGCTGAACAGTTTCCCGAGGGCCGGAAGGTTGTGTTCATGGCCGATAACACACAGCAAATCATCGACTTCCAGCACCGTACTACCCGACGGATGGAGCAGTTGCTGACCGCGAAACAGGGCGGCGATACGTGTGCCTTCGGGCATTTTCAGCTCGCGCAGGGGTGAACCGATGCACCATTTTTCTGCGCCGAGCTTGTAAACGAACAGCTCCCACTCGCTGGTGACGTGCACTTCGAGCGCGGCGCGGGAGATCGGCGCCGGTTCCGGCGGCACCGTCACCTTGAGCAGCTTGGCCACCCACGGCAGGCTCGTGCCCTGCACCAGCAGCGACACCAGCACGATAAAGAAGGCGAGGTTGAAGTACAGCTGTGCATCCGGCAGCCCGGCCATCAGCGGGAACACCGCCAGAATGATTGGTACCGCGCCGCGCAGGCCAACCCAGGAAATGAAGGCCTTCTCGCGGCCATGGAAAGCCTTGAACGGCAACAACCCGACAAGCACCGACAGCGGCCGTGCGAACAGAATCATCCACAGCGCCAGACCCAGCGCAGGCAGGGCGATCGGCAGCAGATCGTGCGGAGTGACCAGCAAACCCAGCACCAGGAACATGCCGATCTGCGCCAGCCACGCCATGCCGTCGAGCATGTGCAGGATGCCGTGGCGGCTGCGCACCGGGCGGTTGCCGATCACCAAACCGCACAGGTACACGGCGAGGAAGCCGCTGCCGTGCAGGGCGTTGGTCAGGGCGAACACCACCAGACCGCCGGCGATCACCAGAATTGGATACAGGCCGGCGGCCAGATTGATCCGGTTGACCAGTTGCAGCATCAGCCAGCCACCGCCCAGGCCGATCACCCCACCGATGCCGAACTCGCGGATCAGGTGGGTCAACAGGCTCCAGTGCAGGCCGGTCTGGCCGCTGGCGAGCATGTCGATCAGGGTCACGGTGAGGAACACCGCCATCGGGTCGTTGCTGCCGGATTCGATTTCCAGGCTGGCGGTCACCCGCTCGTTCAGGCCCTTGCCGCCAAGCAGCGAGAACACCGCCGCGGCGTCCGTGGAGCCGACGATGGCGCCGATCAGCAGGCCTTGAATCAGATTGAGATCGAACAACCAGGCGGCGGCCATGCCGGTGAGGCCGGTGGTGATGAGCACTCCGACCGTGGCCAGCGACAGGGCCGGCCACAGGGCCACGCGGAAACTGGACACCCGGGTGCGCAAGCCGCCGTCGAGCAGGATCACTGCCAGCGCGAGGTTGCCGACCAGATAGGCCGTCGGGTAGTTATCGAAAATGATGCCGCCGCCATCGACCCCGGCAGTCATGCCGACCGCGAGGATGATCACCAGAATCGGGATGCCGAGACGGGAAGAAAGGGAGCTGACAAGAATGCTTGCGCCTACCAGCAACGCGCCGATCAAGAACAGGCTGTTGATGGTCGTCGCATTCAAAGGCAGTACTCCAGAAGCGGAAAGACGGGCACAAACTGACCATGCAGTCTGCGTGCCAGCGATTCTAACCTGTTGAAATGTGATGCTGTCAAAAAGCTTTTGCACCAGAGGAGGCGATCGTTCCCACGCTCCGCGTGGGAACGCCTCAATGGACGCTCTGCGTCCGCTTTTGGGACGCGGAGCGTCCCGGGCTGCATTCCCACGCGGAGCGTGGGAACGATCAACCTCTCGATGTGAGAATGATCAAAAGGGGGCTTCTATCTCAGAGGCTAAACCGCCCAACCATATTGTTCAGATCCAGCGCCAATCGCGACAGCTCGTTGCTCGCCGCACTGGTCTGATTCGCGCCGGTCGCCGACTGCACCGACAGATCGCGGATGTTCACCAGGTTGCGATCCACTTCCCGCGCCACCTGCGCCTGCTCTTCAGCAGCGCTGGCGATCACCAGGTTGCGCTCGTTGATTTCAACGATGGCCGTGTTGATCGTGTCCAGCGACAGGCCGGCGCCACGGGCGATGTTCAGGGTCGACTCGGCGCGCTCGGTGCTGTTGCGCATCGAGTCCACGGCGTGTTCGGTGCCGCTCTGGATGCTGCCGATCATGCGCTCGATTTCGCTGGTCGACTGCTGGGTGCGGTGCGCCAGGGCACGGACTTCGTCAGCCACCACGGCAAAACCACGACCGGCTTCACCGGCACGGGCCGCTTCAATCGCAGCGTTCAGTGCCAGCAGGTTGGTCTGGTCGGCCAGGCCACGGATCACGTCCAGCACCTTGCCAATGTCACGGGATTCGTTGGCCAGATCGCCGATCAGGGTCGCGGTGCTCTGCACGTCGGCGCTCATGCGTTCGATGGCGCTGACGGTTTCCTGCACCAGATCACGGCCGTCGCCGGCGGAGGTGGTGGCGTTCTTCGAGGCTTCCGAGGTGCTGACGGCGTTGCGTGCAACTTCTTCCACGGCGCTGGTCATCTCGTTGACCGCGGTGGCGGCTTGCTCGATTTCGTTGTTCTGTTGGGTCAGGCCACGGGCGCTTTCGTCGGTGACGCTGTTCAGCTCTTCGGCAGCGGAGGCCAGTTGGGTGGCCGAGCCGGAAATCCGTTGCAGGGTGTCGCGCAGCTTCGACTGCATCTTGGCCATGGCCGCCAGCAGGCGCCCGGCTTCGTCGGTGCCGTCAACGTGGATCGGTTGGGTCAGGTTGCCTTCGGCGATGGTTTCCGCCGCATCCAGTGCCTTGGCGATCGGCTTGGTGATGCTGACGGTCAGCAACCAGGCGAACAGGAAGGTCAGGCCAGTGGCGATCACCAGCAGCGTCACCACCAGATTGAAGGCCGAGGAATACTGGTCGGCGGCCTGCTGGTTGGTTTCGCTGATCTGTTGGCCGTTGATCTGCATCAGGCGGTTGAGCACGGTGTTCATTGCTTCGGAGTTGTCGAGCAACTGGGTGTTCAGCAGGTTGCGCAGCTCATCCACCTGGTTGTTGCGCGACAGGGTTTTCATCCGGTCTTCGATCTGGCGGTACTGACCCAGCAACTGCACGTACTGGTCGTAGGCCGCACGCTCTTCAGGGCTGCCGATCAACGGCTCGTAATCGGTCTGGGCCTTGCGGATCTGCTGGTTGCGCATTTCCAGCAGCTCGATGGTTTTCTGCTGAACATCCGGCTCGCGGTTCACCAGCAAACGGTACGACAGCACCCGCAGGCGCAGGGTCAGCTGAGTGAATTCGTCGAGGTTCTTGATGCTCGGCACGCTGCTGGAGGAAATGTCCTCGGCGGCGCCGCGGATCTTGCTCATCTGGTTCAGGGCGAACACGCCGAGAATCAGCATCAGGCCGCCGATCAAAGCAAAGCCGGTGAACGCCCGGGGGGCGATATTCATATTGCGAAGGGACATGGGGCGTATACCAGGAAGGGCCGCATCCATGCGGGCTGAGACTGCTGTTGGATGACTTATCGGTCATACGACTAAAGTCTTGAGTCGGTGCGCGTATTTGTCGCATCCGCACGCAAGCGACGAAGTGCAGGAACCAGATCGGCAGATGACAGTCTCTAAGACTCGCAAGAACGGTCGAGCCGCCAGGAAAATCAAGGCCTTGCGCCGGTTTAACCCTGGCGTCAACGACGACTTTTCTTTATCGTACGCGCCCTTTGAAAAAGCCCTGGAAGATCAAAATGTTGGAAGCATCCCTCAGCCAATTGGAACAGCTCGTCAGCGACCTGGTGCAACAGAACCAGACCCTGTCGGAAACCAACCAGACCCTGTCCACGGAACTGGCCCAGGCCAAGGATGAAAACGAAAGCCTGCAACTGAGCCTGATGGAACAGGAAGAAAAGCACGGCGCCACCGCCGCGCGCATCCAGGCCCTGGTTGATCGCGTCAACGCAGGCCCTGTCAGCGCATGAACCACGGCACAGCAGGGGTAAAAGTCATCTCCATCATGGGGGAGGACTATTCGATCAAGGCACCGGCCGGGGAAGAACAGACCCTGCTGGACGCCGCATTGATGCTCAAGGCCGCACTGGCCGACACCAAGCGCAAATACCCGACGCTGATCGGCGACCGCCTGCTGGTGCTGGCGGCGATGAATCTGTGCTCGCAGCAGATTGAAATGAAGAAACAGCATCAGGAAGAACTCGAGCGTTACCAAGAGCAAGTCAGCGCCACGGTCGAGACCATCGCCAAGACCATCAATCAGGGTTGATGGGGTTGCGCACAACCAAAGAATAGGATTGTCGATTGCGTTGTATACAATCGGCACGGCTGTTGCAGTGTTTCAGCCTCTTATTCTTTGGGGGTGCTCCATGCAGTTCTGGCGTCGCAGTATTCAATGGCAGCTGATCCTCAGTATGGGCACCGCCCTGCTGGTCAGCATTCTGATCGTGGTTGGCATTTATACCCTGGTGGTCAACCGCCTCGCCCAGAGCTATCTGGTCGAACAGGCGCTGCCGTCGAGCATCGAAGCGACGCGCAACGACATCGAACGAATCCTCGTTCAACCCCTCACCGCCGCCAAGGACATCGCCAGCAACACGATGGTCCGCGACTGGCTGGCCAATGGTGAAGACTCCGCCAAAACGGCGGGCTTCGCGCAGTATCTGGAAGGCATCCGCGCCGAACACAAGGCGTTTACCGCGCTGATCATCGGCGCGGAATCCAATCACTACATCACCGAAAAAGGCCTGGATCGCACCCTGAGTCGCGACAAACCGGCCGATGCGTGGTTTTACTCCTTCCTCGACAGCAATCAGCCGCGAACCCTGAACATCGACAACGACGGAGCCACCGGAGAGCTCGCGCTGTTCATCGATTTGAAGGTGGAGCAGGCCGGCAAAGTGGTCGGCGTGGCGGGGCTTGGATTGAGCATGAAAGAGCTGTCGGAGCTGATCCACAACTTCAGCTTCGGCGAGCGCGGGAAGGTCTATCTCGTGCGTTCCGACGGTTTGATCCAGGTCCATCCCGAGGCGCAGTTCAGCGGCAAGCGCACCTTGAGCGAGCAGATCGGCGGCTCGGCAGCACAAGCGGTCATGGGCCATAAAGTGGCAACCAACAGCAGCTTCCAGCGCGATGGCGAAGACTTCCTCGCCTTCAGCCTGCCTTTGCGCGACCTCGGCTGGACCCTGGTGGCCGAAGTGCCACAGTCGCAGATCTACGCCGAAGCCCGCCGGGCGATGTGGATGAGCAGCGGCATCGGTCTGGCGGTGGCACTGGTTTGCCTGGCGCTGGTGATCTGGCTGGCTCAGGGATTGGTGCGACCGATTCGTCAGGTAACAGCTGCGCTGGTAGCAATCGGTAGCGGTGGTGGAGATTTGACCCATCGGTTAGATTCCAGCCGCGCGGATGAGTTGGGCGACCTCGCTCGGGGCTTCAACCGTTTCCTTGATAGCCAGCGCGGAATGATCGGCGAAGTGCTGACCACCAGCGAGCGTCTGCGTGTTGCCGTCGGCCAGGTGGCCCGGGTTGTGGATAACACCGCCGAGCGCTCAGGTCGTCAGCAGGAAATGACCGACATGGTCGCCACCGCCGTCCATGAAATGGGCCTGACGGTGCAGGAAATCGCCCAGAACGCCGGTAATGCGGCGCTCGCCTCGCAAACGGCACGTGATGAAGCGATGCAGGCGCGAGAGGTGGTCGGGGGCTCGATTCGCCATATCGAAAGCATGTCCGATGAAATCGGCGTCGCGGCGGGCGCGGTGGGTGAGCTGGCGCATCAGGTGGCGTCGATCGATCAGGTGCTGGCGGTGATTCGCGGGGTGTCCGAGCAGACCAATCTGCTGGCGTTGAACGCGGCGATCGAAGCGGCGCGAGCCGGGGACATGGGGCGTGGTTTTGCGGTGGTGGCTGATGAAGTGCGGACATTGGCGCGACGGACTCAGGCGTCTACCGACGAGATCCAGCAGATGATCGGCAGCCTCAAGCAGGGGGCGGAGAATGCGGTTTCATCGATGCGCACCGGGCAGGCCGCGACGGGGACTGGTGTTGAATCGAGTCAGCGTACCGGGGCTTCTTTGACTGCGATTACCGGGCAGGTCGAGCGCATCAGTGACATGAACCACCAGGTGGCGACGGCGACTGAGGAACAGTCGGCGGTGACCGAGGAGATCAACCGCAACGTGCAGGGGATTTCCGATCTGGCCCGGGCGACGGCGGGGGAGGTTCGGGCTTGTCGTGAGGATTGTCAGATGTTGCAGCGGTTGGCGGATGATCTGGCGCGGCAGATGGGTGGGTTCAAACTATCTTGATTGATCGTTCCCACGCTCTGCGTGGGAATGCAGCCCCGGACGCTCCGCGTCCTCTCAAGATCGTGACGCAGAGCGTCACAGGAGGCATTCCCACGCGGAGCGTGGGAACGATCACCGTGGGATCAGAACCACGCGTCCTGCATTGCCAGGCACGTATCATCCCGCGCCTCCAGCAACGTCAGCTCATGCTGGCAACCCGGCACTTCCCACGTCAGGAAATACCGCGCCGCCTGCAACTTGCCCTTATAGAAGTCGGCATCCGCCGCATTCCCCTTGGCCAACCCTTCCTCGGCTCGAATCGCCTGCTCCAGCCAGCGCCAGCCAATCACCGCGTGCCCGAACACCTTCAGGTACAACGCCGAGTTCGCCAGGCTGCTGTTGACCTTGCCCTGAGCCAGGTCGGTCAGCAGACCAATGGTCACGCTCTGTAGGCGCGCGACAAGCTTCTCCAGCGGCTCACGCAGTGCGGTCAACGATTCGTACGCCACCGCGCGCTCGGCGGTGTCCGCGATCAGTCGAATCAGCTGCTTGAGCCCGGCGCCACCGTTCTGCGCCAGTTTGCGCCCGAGCAAGTCCAGCGACTGAATGCCGTGAGTGCCTTCGTGGATCGGGTTCAGGCGGTTGTCGCGGTAGTACTGCTCCACCGGGTATTCGCGAGTGTAACCGTGGCCACCGAGAATCTGGATCGCCAGTTCGTTGGCTTTCAGACAGAACTCCGACGGCCAGGATTTGACGATCGGCGTCAGCAAATCCAGCAGTTCATGGGCCTGTTTGCGTTCGGCCTCGGTTTCCAGCGTGGTGGTGTCATCGAACAGCCGTGCCGCATACAGACCGAGATCGAAAGCACCTTCGACGTAGGATTTCTGCGTCAGCAGCATGCGTCTGACATCGGCGTGCTGAATGATCGCCACCGGCGCCGTCGTCGGGTCCTTGCTGTCCGGCACCCGGCCCTGCGGACGTTCGCGAGCGTATTCCAGCGAGTACAGGTAACCGGCATAACCAAGCATCACCGCGCCCATGCCGACGCCGATCCGCGCCTCGTTCATCATCTGGAACATATAGCTCAAGCCGTGATGCGGCTTGCCTACCAGATAGCCGACGCACTCGCCGTTATCGCCGAAGTTCAGCGCCGTGGACGTCGTGCCGCGCCAGCCCATCTTGTGGAACAGCCCGGCCAGCAACACGTCGTTGCGCTTGCCCAGACTGCCGTCATCGTTGACCAGAAACTTCGGCACGATAAACAGCGAAATCCCCTTCACCCCGGCCGGAGCGTCCGGCAGCTTGGCCAGCACCATGTGCACGATGTTTTCCGAGAGCGGGTGATCGCCGCCGGAAATGAAGATCTTGTTGCCCTTGAGGCGGTAAGTGCCGTCGGACGCAGGCTCTGCGCGTGTACGAATATCCGACAGTGACGAGCCGGCATGGGGTTCGGTCAGGGCCATGGTGCCGAAGAAGCGGCCGTCGATCATCGGTTGCAGGAAGCGCTGCTTCTGCTCTTCGGTGCCGAAACTTTCGATCAGGTTGGCGGCGCCCATGGTCAGGAACGGGTATGAGGTCGACGCCGCGTTGGCTGACTGGAAGTGGGCGAAGCAGGCCTGGGACAACAGTGTAGGAAGTTGCATGCCGCCGGCGTCGAAACTGCGCGCCGCGTTGAGGAATCCGGCTTCGAGGAAGGCATCCACCGCCGGTTTCACCTCGGGAATCAGAATCGCCTGACCGTTCTCGTAGCGCGGCTCGTTCTCGTCGCCCTTGCGGTTGTGCGGTGCGAAGTACTTTTCGGCGATGTTGCGCGCCGTGCCGATGGCGGCATCGAAGGTTTCGCGGTTGTGCTCGGCAAACCGCTCGCGCCGGGTCAGGCCCTCGGCATCGAGGACTTCGTACAGCTCGAAAGCCAGATTGCGGGAACTGAGCAGCGTCTCGGACATGGCGGCCTACCTTTTTTTGGAATGGGCCGAGTCTAGGCGTGCGAATAAAAGCTGAACAGGAAGATTGATAACGGTGATGGAGAGGCCAAAAAAATGGGCGCCGGTGAGGGCGCCCATTTCTATGTTCCTGTGCTGATCGTTCCCACGCTCTGCGTGGGAATGCCTCAAGGGACGCTCCGCGTTCCAGCCGCGCTGCCAACTTCAAGTCTGGCACCGATGGGACGCGGAGCGTCCCGGGCTGCATTCCCACGCGGAGCGTGGGAACGATCGCGCGGGGTTTAGCCGATGGTCATCAGGCTGGCGTTACCGCCCGCTGCCGCAGTGTTGACGCTCAGCGCGCGCTCGATCACCAGGCGCTCAAGCGCAATGTTGGTCTCGCCCTGGGACAGGCCCTGAACTCCAACGATGGCGCCGGCACGCTTGGCGATCTGCTGGCAGACCGCACGCAACTGGTCGGAATGGCCGTGATGCAGAACCGCATCGAACACCACATCGTCCTTGTTCCAGTCGGAAACCAGCTTGATCCGCGCCTGAATCTCCTTCGGCAGGCGTGCGAACAATGCCTTGCTGGTGTCGGATTCCGGCCAGACCGCCGAACCGCCCACCGCCAATACCGCCGCGAGCTGGGTCAGCAGATCACCTTCGATGTCCGCCAGGCACAGCACGTGCTCGCGCGGCAGGATCGCGTAGCTGTTCTTCTCGCCGGTCGGGCCGGCCAGTACGCGGGTGATACCGCTTTGCGACTGCGCTGCGTACTGCACGCACAGGGTGCTCAGGTCGGCGAACTTGTTGCTGTCGGCCCAGGCTTTCAGGGCGGTGAGCGGTTTGCTCATGGCGTCGCGCAGACGAACGTCCGGTGCCACGGCAGCATCACCGCGAGCGAAGGATTGTTCGATGGCATCGGTAGGACGCGTCGACAGCAGACGGTACAGGTACAGCGGGCCACCGGCCTTCGGACCGGTACCCGACAGGCCTTCGCCACCGAACGGCTGGACGCCGACCACGGCACCCACGATGTTGCGGTTGACGTAGACGTTACCGGCGTTGACGTTGTCGATCACCTTGGCGATGGTCTCGTCGATGCGGGTGTGCACGCCGAGGGTCAGGCCGTAACCGGAGGCGTTGATCTGGGCGATCAACTGGTCGATCTCTTTACGCTTGTAGCGCACCACGTGCAGCACCGGACCGAAGATCTCGCGTTGCAGCTCATCGAAGCTTTCCAGTTCGATCAGGGTCGGCATGACGAAGGTGCCGCGTTTGACTTCCTCGGTATCGGCGATGGCCACCTGGTACACGTTGCGACCTTTGTCGCGCATGCCCTGGATGTGCTTCTCGATACCGGCCTTGGCTTCGGCGTCGATCACCGGGCCGATGTCCACGGACAGGCGCTCCGGGTTGCCGAGACGGCTTTCAGCCATCGCGCCTTTGAGCATTTCGATGACGCGATCTGCGGAATCTTCCTGCAAGCACAGGACGCGCAGCGCAGAGCAGCGCTGGCCGGCGCTGTCGAAGGCCGACGACACCACGTCGATCACCACCTGTTCGGTCAGTGCCGAAGAGTCGACGATCATCGCGTTCTGGCCGCCGGTTTCGGCGATCAGCGGAATCGGACGGCCCTGGTTGTCGAGGCGACCGGCGATGTTGCGTTGCAGCAGACGGGCGACTTCGGTGGAACCGGTGAACATCACGCCTTTGACGCGCTCATCGCCCACCAGACCGGCGCCGACGGTTTCACCGCGACCCGGCAGCAGTTGCAACACGCCTTCCGGAATCCCGGCTTCGAGCAGCAGACGCACGGCTTGTGCGGCGACCAGCGGAGTCTGTTCGGCCGGTTTGGCCAGCACCGGGTTACCGGCGGCCAGTGCGGCGGCGACCTGACCGCTGAAGATCGCCAGCGGGAAGTTCCACGGGCTGATGCAGACCACCGGGCCCAGTGGGCGGTGGGCGTCGTTGCTGAAATCGTTGCGCGCCTGCACTGCGTAATAACGCAGGAAGTCGACGGCTTCGCGGACTTCGGCGATGGCGTTGGCGAAAGTCTTGCCGGCCTCGCGGGCCAGCAGGCCCATCAGCGGCTGGATCTCGCCTTCCATCAAATCAGCGGCACGTTCCAGAATCGCGGCACGTTCGGCGGGCGGGGTGGCCTGCCAGATCGGAGCGGCGTTCAGGGCGCATTGAATGGCGTTGTCGACGTCTTCGACAGTGGCTTCCTGCACGTGGCCGACCACGTCACGCAGATCGGACGGGTTCAGCACCGGTGCCGGCGCTTCGTTGCTGGAGGCGCAACCGAGTATCGGCGCGGCTTTCCAGTTGTTGTGCGCGGTGGCCAGCAGGGCGCAGGACAGCGAGGCCAGACGATGTTCGTTGGCCATGTCGATGCCGCTGGAGTTGGCGCGCTCGGATCCATACAGATCACGCGGCAGCGGAATGCGCGGGTGCGGCAGGCCGAAACCACCTTCCACGGTCGCCATCTGCTCGATCTGCGCAACTGGATCAGCCACCAGTTCCTGGATCGAAATCGACTGGTCGGCGATGCGGTTGACGAACGAAGTGTTAGCGCCGTTTTCCAGCAGACGACGTACGAGGTACGCCAGCAGGGTTTCGTGGGTGCCGACCGGAGCGTACACACGGCACGGACGGTTCAGCTTGCCTTCGGAGACCTTGCCTACAACCTGCTCGTACAAAGGTTCGCCCATGCCGTGCAGGCACTGGAATTCGTACTGGCCCGGGTAATAGTTCTGACCGGCAATGTGATAAATCGCCGACAGGGTGTGGGCGTTGTGCGTGGCGAACTGCGGGTAGATGACTTCCGGCACCGACAACAGTTTGCGGGCGCAGGCGATGTAGGAAACGTCGGTGTACACCTTGCGGGTGTAGACCGGATAGCCTTCCAGGCCTTCGACCTGGGCGCGCTTGATTTCGCTGTCCCAGTACGCGCCTTTCACCAGGCGGATCATCAGGCGATGACGGCTGCGGCGAGCCAGGTCGATCACGTAGTCGATCACGTACGGGCAACGCTTCTGGTAAGCCTGGATCACGAAACCGATGCCGTTCCAGCCAGTCAGTTGCGGTTCGAAGCACAGGCGCTCGAGCAGATCCAGCGACAGCTCCAGGCGGTCGGCTTCTTCGGCGTCGATGTTCAGGCCGATGTCGTATTGCTTGGCCAGCAGGGTCAGCGACAGCAGACGCGGGTACAGCTCATCCATCACGCGCTCGTACTGGGCGCGGCTATAACGCGGGTGCAGGGCCGACAGTTTGATCGAGATGCCCGGGCCTTCATAAATCCCACGGCCGTGGGAGGCTTTGCCGATCGAGTGAATGGCTTGTTCGTACGAGGCCAGGTACTTCTGGGCGTCGTGTTCGGTCAGCGCCGCTTCACCAAGCATGTCGTAGGAATAACGGAAGCCCTTGGCTTCGAACTTGCTCGCGTTGGCCAGGGCTTCGGCGATGGTTTCGCCGGTCACGAACTGCTCGCCCATCAAGCGCATGGCCATGTCGACGCCCTTGCGGATCATCGGCTCGCCACTCTTGCCGATGATGCGGCTCAGGGACGAAGTCAGGCCGGCTTCGTTGTGGGTGGAGACCAGTTTGCCGGTCAGCAGCAGGCCCCAGGTCGCCGCGTTGACGAACAGCGACGGGCTGTTGCCCAGGTGCGGCTGCCAGTTGCCGGTGCTGATCTTGTCGCGGATCAGTGCATCGCGAGTGCCCTTGTCCGGGATACGCAGCAGCGCTTCGGCCAGGCACATCAGTGCCACGCCTTCCTGGGACGACAGGGAAAATTCCTGCAGCAGGCCCTGAACAATGCCTGCACGACCGCCGGCACTCTTCTGGTTACGCAGTTTTTCCGCGATGGTTGCGGCGAGTTTGTTGGTGGCTTCGGCCATCGGCGCCGGCAGGCGAGCCTGCTCGATCAGCATCGGCACGACTTCCGGCTCAGGGCGACGGTAAGCAGCGGTGATCGAGGCGCGCAGAACCGATTGCGGCAGGATGCTTTCGGCGAATTCAAGGAAGCATTGGTGAGCGTGATCGGTGTGGACTTCGCCCGCGTCGTCGGCGTCCTTGGCGGTCAAACCGTTCAGCTCGGTCAGGGTTGCACCACCCTCGAGTTTTTCCAGGTAATTGAAAATTGCCTGCTTGATCAGCCAGTGCGGTGTGCGATCAATCGAGGTCGCGGCGGCCTTCAGGCGCTCGCGGGTCGGGTCGTCAAGTTTGACCCCAAGGGTGGTGGTAGCCATATTTTTATCCTCATAGGTGCCGCAGTTGCGCGACAACAGCTGGCGGCAAGATTAGCCGCGAGCCGAAAGAGGTGCAACCGGGTGCAACCCTTTTTTGTCGGAATATTCGGCAACTCGTCAGGAAATAATTTCTGGTACGAAAGTGCCGCTCCTGCTTGGTGCTTTTGCTTCTAGCAAAGGCCCCTGACTGCGCTAAAAGGGAGCAAAAAACCGCCTTTTCGGGATAATTCCGATTAGGTGCAACTAATTCTCAAGAAACTGGTTGCACCTGTTTTAGTTTGTTGAATAGGATTCGCGCCCAAGGTGCAACCGGGGAAAACCCGGTGTACCGGCCAATGGCTTTCCTGGGGAAACATTGGTCATAAATGCGCGGCCGTGCGAATCGTCTGTCAGACCTCGGTCTGCAAACGGTGCAACCGCCGCCGCTACATAAAAACAAAGCCAGGGCACGTACGTAATGAGCGCAAGCAATCCAACCCTGATCACGTTCGTGATCTACATCGCAGCAATGGTGCTGATCGGCTTCATGGCCTATCGCTCCACCAACAACCTTTCCGACTATATTCTGGGCGGCCGCAGCCTGGGCAGCGTGGTGACCGCATTGTCCGCCGGCGCCTCCGACATGAGCGGCTGGTTGCTGATGGGCCTGCCGGGCGCCATCTACATGTCCGGCCTGTCCGAAAGCTGGATCGCCATCGGCCTGATCGTCGGTGCCTACCTGAACTGGCTGTTCGTCGCCGGTCGTCTGCGGGTTCAAACCGAACACAACGGCGATGCCCTGACCCTGCCGGACTACTTCGCCAGCCGTTTTGAAGACAAAAGCGGCCTGCTGCGCATCATTTCGGCGGTAGTGATTCTGGTGTTCTTCACCATCTACTGCGCTTCCGGCATCGTTGCCGGTGCCCGTCTGTTCGAAAGCACCTTCGGCATGTCCTACGAGACCGCGCTGTGGGCCGGTGCTGCGGCGACGATTGCCTACACCTTCGTCGGCGGTTTCCTCGCGGTGAGCTGGACCGACACCGTACAAGCCACCCTGATGATCTTCGCCCTGCTGCTGACGCCGATCATCGTGCTGCTGGCCACCGGTGGCGTCGATACCACGTTCCTGGCCATCGAAGCGCAAGATCCAAGCAACTTCGACATGCTGAAAAACACCACCTTCATCGGCATCATCTCGCTGATGGGCTGGGGCCTGGGCTACTTCGGCCAGCCGCACATTCTGGCGCGCTTCATGGCCGCTGACTCGGTGAAATCCATCGCCAACGCCCGTCGCATTTCCATGACCTGGATGATCCTGTGCCTGGGCGGCACTGTGGCCGTGGGCTTCTTCGGTATCGCTTACTTCTCGGCGCACCCGGAAGTCGCGGGTCCAGTGACCGAGAACCACGAGCGTGTGTTCATCGAACTGGCCAAGCTGCTGTTCAACCCGTGGATCGCCGGTGTGCTGCTGTCGGCCATTCTGGCTGCTGTCATGAGCACCCTGAGCTGCCAGTTGCTGGTGTGCTCGAGCGCCCTGACCGAAGACTTCTACAAGACTTTCCTGCGTAAATCCGCCTCGCAAGTCGAGCTGGTGTGGGTCGGTCGCGCCATGGTGCTGCTGGTTGCACTGATCGCCATCGCGATGGCCGCCAACCCGGACAACCGCGTGCTGGGTCTGGTGTCCTACGCCTGGGCCGGTTTCGGTGCAGCCTTCGGTCCGGTCGTGCTGATCTCGGTGATCTGGAAGAAGATGACCCGTGACGGCGCACTGGCCGGCATCCTGGTCGGCGCGATCACCGTGATCGTGTGGAAGCACTTCGAGCTGCTGGGTCTGTACGAAATCATCCCGGGCTTCATCTTCGCCAGCCTGGCGATCTACTTCGTCAGCCTGATGGGCCAGCCGAGCGCCGGCATGGTTCAGCGCTTTGAAGCGGCCGAGAAGGATTTCCATCTGAACAAGTGATGGAAATGAGCTGAGGCTCACAAGAAAACGGCCCGTTTCCTACCAGGAAGCGGGCCGTTTTTTATTGCCTGCGATTTTTCTGAAGGCAAAGTCTGTAGTCGAATGCGCCAATTCTTGAAGGGGAGATCGAAGTTTCAAGTAGGGGAAATCTGATTTTTCAGTCACCCAACCTGCACCCCTTGCCCCTCATGCAGAATCGCCCGCCCTCAATCTGCAGAGAGACATCGGATGTTCGCGCCTGCCAATCAACCGCGTTTCACGTTGACCGTCGAAGGCGCCCAGTTTGACCTCAAAGTCCTTGAGTTCACGGGCAAGGAAGCCATCAGCCAACCCTTTCGCTTTGACCTGGAGCTGGTCAGTGAACGGCCGGATCTGGATCTTGAAAGCCTGCTGCACTGTCAGGCGTTTCTGAGTTTTGATGAAGACGGTTCCGGTATCCACGGTCAGATCTATCGGGTCGGGCAGGGGGATTCCGGCAAGCGTCTGACTCGCTATCACGTCAGCCTCGTTCCGCGTCTGGCCTACCTTGGTCATCGGATCAACCAGCGAATTTTCCAGCACCAAAGCGTTCCGCAGATCGTGACGCAGATCCTCAAGGATCACGCGATCCTGCGCGACGCCTTCGAATTTCGCCTCGGCAGCGATTACCCGCCGCGTGAATACTGCGTGCAGTACGCCGAGAGCGATCTGGCGTTCATCCAGCGGCTGTGTGCCGAAGTCGGCATTCACTTCCACTTTCAGCACAGCCCGGACGGGCATCTGTTGGTGTTCGGTGACGATCAAACGGTGTTCCCGCGTCTGGCCGAGCCGACGCTGTACCTGCCGGGCAGCGGCATGGCTGCGGCGGCACCGGCGATCAAGCGCTTCACCGTTCGGGTGGAAACCCGCACCAGCGTGGTCACCCGACGTGATTACGACTTCAGCAAACCCCGGCTGGCGCTGCAAAGTCGCGCCGAAAGCGAACAGCGCCCGGTGCTGGAGGATTACCACTTTCCCGGCCAGTTCACCGAGCGCGAAACCGGCAAGCAACTGGCCCAGCGCACGCTTGAACGGCATGTCGCCGACTACCGTCAGGCCGAGGGGCGCAGCGATCAATCTGCTTTGGTCAGCGGACATTTCCTGCAACTGGCTGAGCATCCGCGCCAGGATTTGAATGACCTCTGGCTGCTTACGTCTATCGAGCACCATGGCCGACAGCCGCAAGTGCTGGAGGAATCGGTGACCAGCGATGGCGACGAATTCCGGGGTTACCGTAATACCTTTCTCGCCACGCCGTGGGACGTGTTCTTCCGCCCGCCGATGGGCCCGGAAAAACCACGGATGCTCGGTTATCAACCGGCCGTGGTTACCGGCCCGCAAGACAGTGAAATCCATTGCGACGAGTACGGCCGGGTCAAGGTGCAACTGGCCTGGGATCGCGACGGCGAACTCAACGAGCATTCCAGTTGCTGGCTGCGGGTCGCCAGCGGTTGGGCTCATGATCGTTATGGCAGCGTGCTGATTCCACGGGTCGGCATGGAAGTGCTGGTGGGGTTTATCGATTCGGATGCCGACAAACCTCTGGTCATGGGGTGCCTGCCGAACGCGGCGACGCCGGTGCCGCTGGACCTGCCGGCCGACAAGACCCGCAGTATTTTCCGCAGCCAGAGTAGTCCCGGCGGTGGGGGCTACAACGAATTGCGGATCGAAGATCGCAAAGGCGCCGAGGAAATCTACCTGCGGGCCCAGCGAAACTGGACGCAGCATGTGTTGAATGATCAGCAAGTTCAGGTCGACAACCAGCGCAGCGTCGTTGTCACGGGCCTCGCCAAGCATGAGCTGAAGGCCGATGAGCAGCACATCACCCACGGTCAGCGTCAGACCGAAGTGAAGCAGGACGACCACCTTACGGTGACCGGCGACCGGCACATCCGCGTAAGCAATCAGGCGATCAACGCCAGTGCTCAATTCCACGTCAGCGCCGGCCAGCAAGTGGTGATCGACGGCGGGGCGAGCGCGACGATTCAGGCGGGCGGGCAGTGGATCAACATTGGCCCCGGCGGGATCTTCAGCAGCGTGCCGATTGTGGTGGGTGGCGCGCCGATGGCGGCGATGAGCGCGGCGCCGACCGTGCCGGGGTTGCCGGAGAAACTGGTGGCTGCACCGGCTGCGATTCTGACTGCCGCGCAAATCATGAGCCTTAAAGGAGACGCACCGTTCTGCGAAGAATGCGAGCGCTGCAAGGACGGTGTCTGTGCAGCCTGAACAATGGTTGAAGGATGTGCCGCTGAAGCCGTCGGAGCAGGTGTTCGCGATTTTCAGTAGCGCCAGTGCGGTGGATCCGCTGAAGGTTTGGCCTCTGAGTGCGCAGTTGCCGAGTCCGGTCTGGGCGGAAACGATCTATGCCGAGTGGGATGCGGTGATGCCCTACGTGGGAATCGTCGACGCGGACAGTGAGTTTCTGGATTGGGTGGCGACCACGGAGTCTCGCGACTGGGGTTGGCTGGCGGTTTCTTCGGCGGGGCTTGAGGCGGTGGTCGAGCACTTTCGCAGTTTGACCCAGGTGCTGATGCCGGACGGGAAAGCGGTGTTCTTCCGGTTTTGGGATGGGCGGTTTTTGTTGCCGATCCTTGAGTCGCCCGAGGTGGATGCCGGTCAATTGCTGCCGGTCCTCACGCGAGGCTTGATCAACGGTCAGGCCGTCGAGATCGGGGGAAGGGCGCGGGTCTCGAATCGGGAATTTCCTTGGTGGTCGGTGCCGGAAAAGCTGCTGGCGCAGTTCGGCGGTGATGCCCGGATCAACAACGCCTTGCAGTGGTTGAGCGAGGAGCAGCCGGCGTTGTTCGAGGCATTTCCCGCCGATGTCTTGCGGTGCAAGGTTGTCAGGTTTTTTGCGGTTTCAGCGTCGGACGAATCGTCGGCTTCGGCGTTGCTGGACTACTTGCGGGACGAGTCAGAGTGAAATTTCCGGGCAAAGGCTTCGGACGTTTCCTGCGAGTTGCGGCGGTTTGCGTGAACTGGTGGGCGCGGTGGTGCGGGGATAGTCTTTGGCTGTCTCCGCAAGTGTGGAGACAGGGCGTAGGAGCCCTGATTTCAGAGCAGTGCATAAGCGTCGTTGCCAGATTTGCGGCAGTTTTCACGCGACCGTAAGATCCTTTGCGGCGGTTATGCGCGGGCACGCTTCGGCGTGGCTGAGTGCTCTGGTCTCAGTCCTCCTACCCCGCGCATGGCTGCCACCCAATCCTGTAGGAGGGAAATGGTGTGCGCCTCTTTCACTGCCAGAGGATTAAACAATGAGCACGCTTCATCCAGATCCACCCTACGAACCATTCATCCCTCACCCCAACAACCGCCTCATGGCGCTGACCAGCAACTGCAACGATATGCCCACGTTGTTCATCGACACCCATGCCCCACTCGACATCCTGATGGACGCCGCCAACTACCGCATCCGCGCCGTGATCCAGGTCCTGGAAAACATGTGCATGCGCGGTTCGGTCGAGTGCGACTCGGTCATCCTCAGCGACTTCGCCCAGCTCTGCGTGATTCCGCTGCGTGACGGCTGTGATGTCTTGGATGTGATTGGCAAGCGCCTACACGCCATACCGTCCTGACTCGATCGTTCCCACGCTCTGCGTGGGAATGCAGCCCGTGACGCTCAGCGTCACATGGGGTATCAGCCACAACTGCGGTGGACGCCTGGAACGCGGAGCGTCCCTGTAGGTATTCCCACGCGGAGCGTGGGAACGATCATTAGCAAGACCTCACTCTCAGCCCTTTCCAGAGATTCTTCCAGCATCGGTTTGAAAGGATCATTTAGTCAGGCGAGAAGATTTCAGTTTTGCAGATACTGATCCTGCGACTTGATGAAAGCGTCAAACTCTGGGGAGTTATAAATTTCCAGACAAGAATAGAACACTATGTTTTTACCAGTCTGTTTACTGGTTGAGGACGTTTTGAGGTATGCACCTGCCATGTATTTCTCAGTCTCAGCATACGGATCATGCGTGACCTCCAGCGTATCTTCATTCTGCAGTATCACGTGTTGCCCCTTACCCATGGCCGAGTAGGCGCCAATAGCGAGTCCAAGATCCGATTTTATGTCGGACTCAGACTTGAATTGATTCGATATGCAGTTGGCGAGACCGTAATTCTTCAGTGAGACTCTTGCACTGTTTACTGCAGCCTCACCTGAAAGGGCGCTTCCGGAAATACCCAGAATGCCTATTGCGACGAGTAGCTGGAATTTCATCCCTTTAACTCCCAGAAGTTGATTTTTTCCAGCTTTACGTCTGGCCGGTCATAGGTATGGCTATCGGGACGATGGTAGTCGCTGTTGTCTCCAGTGGCGCTACCATTCCATAAAGTCGCATGGCCCGTCGCATCGCTCCATCCCGTGATCTCCATGATAATGACGCCCTTCTTGCCATTGATGAAGTCTGCGTTGCTCAGCGTCAACTCGTGATCGGGAGCCCCCCAATTGTGTTTCAGGAAAGCCAGAAAGTCCGCGACTTTCATGATGTAGGGGAGCTGATCAGCGCCGGCCAGACGATAGATGGATTTGCTGGGAATGATCGTTCCTTTCGGGATTTTGTAACCGCCGTAGTTGAATCCTCTGCTTATCCTCAAAGCACAGGCGTTTGCATAGGCGTCCGGTTTTTCTGCTCTGGCAGCCTCGACATTGCCCCCGACAAGCGCATAAACATCTATTGAGCTTTTAAGGCCGACCTCTGCGTAGGCAGTCCACAGCGTGCTGAATTTTGGCCTTTTGACGACGATGTTGGAGCTCACGCCGCCTGAACTGATATTGACCTGGGCCATTAGATCTCTCCTTCCATATCAAATGCTTCCCCTTGAAAAGCATTCGGGATGATCGCGATTCCTTTCGCTCCGACAGTGCCCGACAACGTCTTTTCTGTCGCGCCACTGATCGTGACAGTTACCGTTTCACCGGGTGAATAGCCGGATGTTTTTACGTGAATATTGAGGTCGGTATAGAAACGCGACACAGAGTCCACGGGAGTTTGGCTTTCCCCGTACGAGAAGGTTATTCGTTGTATGGTTTTGGGCTTTGGAATAAGGCTGCTTATCGCAGAGAAGCTCGCAGCACTATGTTCACCGCCACCATAAACAGACGATTGACCGAACAAGAGCGTGTTGGATTTTGGTGGACAGCCGCAGGCGATGTAATCACCTTCGAGTGCGACCGGTCCGGCGGGTAATGTAACTGTTCGAGGGCCGACTGCCACAATAGGGCCTTTGCCTGCACTGCATGCCGGACAGCTGGCCATGTGGCCGATGGAGGATGTGCTTACGGCGTAATCAATGTTGATTCCGGCGTTCCCTTCCAGCACTGCGCCACCGGTTGAGGTCGGAGCGCCGATTCCGATCACCTTTCTTCCCATGTAAATGTCCCTCTTTACAGGTTTTAAGTGCGACCGATCTTCGCATTCCCTTTGTTCAAGAGATGAAGAGTATCTATGGCGAGTTGTTTCTTGATGTTGCTTTTGCCTTAGATCCCATCTATCTCAGGGGGCTCTCACGGATGTACCCGACAGCAAGACCACCCACTCAGCCCCCAACCCCTGACTTGCCGCCCGGTAAAAGGTAAACTTCACGGCCCTCGCAGGAGCAGCCATGAATTATCGTCACGCCTTCCATGCCGGCAATCACGCCGATGTGTTCAAACACCTGACCTTGACCCGCCTCATCGCCCTGATGTCGCGCAAGGAGCAGCCGTTTGCCTATCTCGACAGCCACGCCGGCATCGGTCTGTATGACCTGCAGGGCGATCAGGCGAATCGTACCGGCGAGTACCTGGAAGGCATCGCGCGCTTGTGGGATCAGCCGGATCTGCCCGCGCTGACCGCGGACTACATGAAAGTGCTGCACGAGATGAACCCGGATGGCCAGTTGCGCTATTACCCGGGCTCGCCGGAGCTGGCGCGGCGTCTGACCCGGCCGCAGGATCGGGTGATGCTCAACGAAAAGCACCCCGAAGACGGCGTCCTGCTCAAGGACAACATGGCCGGTGATCGTCGGGTGAAAGTGCATCTGGGCGAGGGCTGGCATGTCGCCCGCGCGATGTTGCCGGTGCAGGAGAAACGCGCGGTGATGCTGATTGATCCCCCGTTCGAACAGCTCGATGAAATGCAGCGCTGTGCGGCGTCGATGAAAGAGGCCATCGGCCGGATGCGTCAGACCGTGGCGGCGATCTGGTATCCGGTGAAGGATCAGCGTGCGCTGCGTCGTTTCTATCAGGATCTGGCCGGCACCGGTGCGCCGAAGTTGCTGCGGGTCGAGCTGCTGGTGCATCCGCTGGACACGCCGAACAGCCTGAACGGCTCGGGCCTGGCGATTGCCAATCCGCCGTGGGGGCTGGAGGAAGAATTGCGTGAGCTGCTGCCGTGGCTGTCCAAGAAGTTGGGTCAGACCCAGGGTGGATGGCAGATGGATTGGTTGATCGCCGAGAGCTGATCAACCGTCAATGATCGTTCCCACGTCGAGGCGTCGAACCGTCCGTGTGGGAATGCCTCAATGGACGCTCTGCGTCCGCTGTTGGGACGCGGAGCGTCCCGGGCTGCATTCCCACGCGGAGCGTGGGAACGATCAGTGGTCGCGGTCAGACGACGCGGTCAGTTACCCGCCAGGCTTGGTGGCATGCAAACACCCGTGCCGCCAATCCCGCAGTAGCCTTCCGGATTTTTCGCCAGATACTGCTGGTGATAAGTCTCGGCGAAGTAAACGGTCGGTGCCTGTTCGATTTCGGTACTGATTTCACCCAGACCCGCCTTCGACAGCTCAGCCTGATAAACGGCTTTGCTCTTCAGCGCCGCATCCAGTTGCTCCGGATGGGTCGCGTAGATCACCGAACGGTACTGAGTGCCGATGTCATTGCCCTGGCGCATGCCCTGCGTCGGGTTGTGCAGTTCCCAGAACATCGCCAGCAGCTCTTCGTAGCTGACCTTGGCCTTGTCATACACCACCAGCACCACTTCAGCGTGGCCGGTCAGGCCCGAGCAGACTTCTTCGTAGGTCGGGTTCGGCGTGTAACCGCCAGCGTAGCCGACCACGGTGCTGACCACGCCTTCGCGCTGCCAGAAGCGGCGTTCTGCCCCCCAGAAGCAGCCCAGGCCGAAGATCGCGAAATCGACGTCTTCGAAAAACGGGCCGAGCAGCGGCGTGTCTTCGAACACGAAGTGCTTTTCAGGCAGGGTCATTGCGGTTTCGCGGCCAGGCAGAGCTTGTTCTTTAGTCGGTAGCACGTTTTTGTTCACCAGAATTTCCGAGCGCAGAACCATGATCGTTCCTCTCAGTCAGGATGGGATGTAAAAAGTCTGACCGCCAGTGTGCCCAATGATGCCCGGTTAATCACTAGGCAAAATGTGCGGGTACTGTCTTGGGATTTACAGGCAGAGCGGGCCGCGCGGGTAGCGCTTGAGCGCCTGGATCAGCTCGCCGCCCGGAATTGGCCGGTCGAACAGGTAGCCCTGGCCGACGTCGCAGCGGTGTCGGCGCAGGAACGCCAGCTGCTCGGCGGTCTCGATGCCTTCGGCCACGACCTTGAGTTTCAGGTTGTGGGCCATGGCGATCACGGCGGAGGTGATTTCCATGTCGTCCTGGTTGTCCGGGATTTCATGGATGAAGCTGCGATCGATCTTGATGATGTCGATCGGGAATTTCTTCAGATAGCTGAGCGACGAGTAACCGGTGCCGAAGTCGTCCATGGCCAGGGTCAGGCCCAGACGCTTGAGCTGGTCGAGCTGCAAGTGGGTGTCTTCGGTCGCTTCCAGCAGCAGGCCTTCGGTCAGCTCCAGTTCCAGCAAATTGGCCGGCAGCGCTTCTTCCTTGAGGATGTTGGCGATCGAGGCCACCAGATCCGGGTCGGAGAACTGCTTGGGCGACAGGTTGATCGCCACTTGCAGATTGCCCATGCCGGCGGCGGTCAGCGCCTTGCTCATGCGGCAGGCCTGGCGGGCGATCCACTTGCCGATCGGAATGATCAGGCCGGTTTCCTCGGCGACGCTGATGAACTGATCCGGGCGGATCATGCCGCGCTCCGGGTGGTTCCAGCGCAGCAGCGCTTCCATGCCGAGCAGGCGACCGCTGCGCAGGCACAGCTTCGGCTGGTAGAACACATCCAGTTCGTTCTGGGTCAGGGCGCGGCGCAGGTTGTTCTCGACGAACAGTTTGTAGCTGGCCTCGGCGTTCAGCGCTTCGGTGAACACCTGGACCTGATGTTTGCCGTTGGCCTTGGCCTTGTGCAGGGCCAGACCGGCGTTGCGCATCAAAGTCTGCGGGTCGCGGCCGTGCAGCGGCGCGCAGGCCAGGCCCACGGAGCCGGTGACGCTGATCAACTGGTTGTCGACGAACATCGGTTTGTCGAGGGTCATCAGCAGCTGGCTGGCGATCTGTTGGCCTGCTTCGAGGTCGGTGTTGTCGAGCAACACCGCGAATTCATTACTGGCGAACCGCGCCAGGCTGCCGCTCGGGCTCAGGCTGTTGCGCAGACGCCGGGCCAGGCTGATCAACAGTTTGTCGCCGGTCTGGTGGCCGAGGCTGTCGTTGATCCGCTTGAAGTTGTCGATGTCCACCAGCAGCAGGCTGATCGGGGTATCGCTATCTCGGGCGAAGCGTTCATCCAGGTTGCGGATAAATGCAGGCCGGTTGCCGAGGTTGGTCAGGTTGTCGGTGTACGCCAGGCGCTCGATGCGCTGCTGCGCCAGTTTGGTCTGGGTGATGTCTTCGTAGATGCCGATGTAATGCGTCAGCTCACGGTTGTCACCGTAGACCTTGGAGATCGACAACTGACCCCAGTAGGGTTCGAGGTTCTTGCGGCGGCTCTTGAACTCGCCCTGCCAGCTGTTGCTTTTGGCCAGCGCCGAGGGCGCGTCGAACAGCAGCTCGCTGAGGTTTTCCAGGGCCGGCAGTTCCGACAGGCGCTGGCCGTGGACTTCCTCGGTGGTGTACTGGGTGATCGCGGTGAAGCTCGGGTTGACGTACTCGACCACGCCGTCGCAATTGACCAGCAAAAAGGCGTTGGCGCTTTGCTCGACCGCACGCTGGAACAGGTGCAGGGCGCTCGTGGCGGTGCGGCGGTTGTGGTTGTTGATGACTTGGGCGAACTGGTCGGCCAGTTCACCGGCAAAAGCGATTTCGTCGGACTGCCAGGCGCGGGTGACGCCGGTCTGCTCCAGGCACAACACGCCGACCACCTGGCCGTCGACGCGGATGCTGGCGTCGAGCATGGCGTTGACGTCACGCGGGCGCAGGGCTTCGGCCATTTCCCGGGTACGCGGGTCGCGCATCGCATTGTGCGCGTCGATGGCGCGGCTGCCGTGCAGGGCTTCCATGTAATCGGGGAAGCCGCTGACGTCGATCACGTCCGGCAGGATGTATTCCTGGGTGGCGCGGTGGTAGGCCGAGATCGGCACCAGTTTCTGGCCTTCGAGATTCCACAGGCTGGCGCAGTCGATTTCATAGATATCGCAGGCGCAACGGGTAATCAGTTCGGCGGCTTCTTGCAGGGAGTTCTGGCTGCTGTAGCGCTGGCGGGCCAGCAGCAGGATCAGGTCCTGCTGGGCGCGCACCCGCTCCAGATGCTGCAGTTGTTCCTGCTGGGCACGCTGATTGAGCTCAAGGGCGATTTGCAGGCGTGAATTCTGGGTTTCCAGGTCGACTGACGGCAGCGTCGGTGCTTCGTCGAACACGTTGTCGACCGCCAGCAGGTAACCGCGCAGCAAGTGGCGGTTGTGCTGTCTGTAGGCTTCGCCGAGTTCAAGAATGCTCAGCGCGCCGGCGGCGGTGTGCAGGGTGTAGCGCACCAGATAATGCGGGCTTTCGCCGAGTTGTTGCTGGATCGCGTCGTGCAGCTGATAGCGCGCTTCGGGCTCCATCAGGCTGGCGTAGGGCGAGCCGACCAAAGCGCAGAGTTCGACGGCAGGCTGGCCGAACTGGCGTTCACAGTTGGGATCGAGAAACAGCATCGCCCAGCTGGCTTCATTCAGGCGCTCGAAACGCAGCATGCCGAGCCGCGAGGGCACAGGCAACTGCGTCACTACCTCGGCCACCATACGGCTGGCGGCATCGGGTTGGCTCTTCATGAAGGGAACTCGCTTGGAAATTTGCTGAACGCGCCGGGCTCTCGCCCTCTTTACTGTTGCCTGCGGCAAGGTTGCATCATTGCGGCACCGACTGACAAGAGACATGAAGGCCAAGTGCTATAAGAATATGTCGGCTGCAGTGAACATTTCTCCAGCACTTGCCGGAAACTAATGCTATCAACCGTGGAGATGGCCGTTCCAGAGCCTTCGGGCATCCGGAACGGTCGTGCCGCTGGATTCATCGCAACGGAATATCGATGGATTGCAGGTGCCTGCCATCCCGGTCGTGATAGTTGACCTGGATCCGCCCGGCCTCGACCACCATGTGCGCAAAGTTGTCCTGGCTGATGACCTGGCTGGTCAGCGCGTGCCGGTATTCGCCTGCCTCGGTCTGCGCCAGCGGTTGATCTAGCGTGAAGGTCGCGGCGGTGGCGTAGGGCAGCAGTTTGCTGTTGCTCAGCGGTGAAGACACGACGGTGTGTACTTCAAAGTCCGGGTCTTCGCTGTGGCTCAGGCGACTGGTCAGCGAACCATGCACATCGCCGGAAATGAACACGACGTTCCTGAGCCGATGTTGGCGAATGGTTTCCAGCAAGCGCAGGCGCTGTTCGGGGAAGCCCGCCCAGGCATCATCGCCGTTCATTTTGCGGTCGGGGTAGAACATGACGCTGGTGACCACGAACTTGACCCGTGCCGTGCTTTCGACCAGCCACGTGCACAAGGCCTGTTCCTGTTGTTCATCGAGGATGCGACGGTTGTTGTTCGACAAGTCGCGGCGAGTTCGACTGTCCGTCACAAACCATTCGATATCGCCGTCGCTGAATTGATACCAGTAGTGCTTCAGTGAAGTGCGGTCGATTGTGCCGTTAGTTGTTGATGAATAAGCAGGGCTATGACTGGCTTGATAAAGTTCGTAAGCCTTCATCGCATTGCTAAACAGTGTTTCATCGGACTCGTGGGCGTTCATTGGCCAGTTATCTTCTATTTCATGATCATCAAGAATCATGTAAGTCGAAGTCTCCGACATCAGTCGTCGGATATTGGGCAGGGAAAACGCCGCACGGTACTTTGCAATGAAGTCGTCATAGTCGCGGTCCGGGGCGAACAGGTTCAAATCGTCCGCGTAGATCTGATCGCCACACATCATGATGGCGCTGATCGCCGGTTGTGCGCCTTCGATCAGTTGGCTGATGGACGCGAAGATCCGGTCGCCCAGGTGCGGGAGCACCGGGATGCCGGAGGTCATGCGCAGGTAGCGACAGGAACCAAGGATGTAGGCGCGCGGCTGCAAAAGCTGGCTGCTGCGGGTGCGCAGGAGATAGGTCTCCCGTGGCCATTGCAGCGGCAGCTCCGCCACGCTGTGGATAGTGTGGACGGGACTCATCGGGCTGAACCAGCCGGTCTGGTATTCGTACTCGGTGTCGGCTTGCAAATGATCGAGCACCAGCACTTCAGTCATGTCGCGGGTTGAATCCAGTTTTACAAACTGGCCCGTCTGCCATTGTTGCGAATCCAATATCCGGTAACGGATGCCGGCAAATACGGCAGCGTTATGTTGCAGTCCGCCACGAATGAAAATTCGCGCCTGATTAGTTGTTGTGTGGCCAACGATCGGGCCGACAGTAGGTTTCAGCATGTTCGAATCCATTCGAATAAGTGTTGGTGATTGATAAAGTTGCCTGGCTTTTCGGTGCAACTTTGATGCGCCAAGGTTAGTTGCCTGTCGCTGAAAAATATCGATTTGAAGTGGACTAAAGTCGTGGCCTATATCAGCGCAAGTTGTGGGAAAAGTGCAGGCGAACGTTATTTCAGGCAAAAAAAAGCCCCGCCAAACTGACGGGGTTGAGGTACGAGCGTGTGGCGCTCGAAAACGTGGAACACGGTCGGCCCTCCGTTGCCGGAGGGCCGAGCGCTTTACAGCAGGATGGTGCGGATGTCCGCCAGCAGGTCGCTCAGACGCTTGGTGAAGCGTGCAGCAGCGGCGCCGTTGATCACACGGTGATCGTAGGACAGCGACAGAGGCAGCATCAGTTTCGGCTGGAAGGCTTTGCCGTCCCAGACTGGCTGGATGGTTGCCTTGGAAACACCGAGGATCGCCACTTCCGGCGCGTTGACGATCGGCGTGAAGCCGGTACCGCCAATGTGGCCGAGGCTGGAAATGGTGAAGCAGGCGCCTTGCATCTCGTCCGACGAGAGCTTCTTGGTCCGGGCTTTTTCAGCCAGGGAAGCGGCCTCGGCGGCCAGTTGCAGCAGGCTCTTCTGGTCGACGTTCTTGATGACCGGTACGAGCAGGCCATCCGGGGTGTCGACGGCGAAGCCGATGTTCACGTATTTCTTGCGGATGATCGCCTTGCCGCTTGGTGCCAGCGAGCTGTTGAAGTCCGGCAGTTCCTTGAGCAGGTGTGCGCAGGACTTGAGCAGCAGCGGCAGGATGGTCAGCTTCACGCCGGCCTTCTCTGCGACGGCTTTCTGTGCGGTGCGGAACGCTTCCAGCTCGGTGATATCGGCCGAGTCGAATTGCGTTACGTGCGGCACGTTCAGCCAGCTGCGATGCAGGTTGGCAGCGCCGACCTGCATCAGGCGGGTCATCGGCACTTCTTCGATTTCGCCGAAACGGCTGAAGTCGACGACCGGAATCGGCGGGATGCCCGCGCCACCGGTTGCGCCAGCAGCAGCGGCCGGTGCTTCCTTGGCCTTCTGCATCATGGCTTTGACGTAAACCTGCACGTCTTCTTTCAGGATGCGACCGTGCGGACCGCTGGCGCCGACAGCGCTCAGCTCGACGCCGAACTCGCGAGCCAGTTGACGCACGGCAGGGCCGGCGTGAACTTTCGCACCAGGCTTGGCTGGCGCAGCAACTGGAGCGGCCGGAGCGGCAGCAGGTGCAGCGGCAGCCGGAGCAGCAGCGGCCGGTGCCGGAGCGCTCGGAGCAGCAGCGGCAGCTGGAGCCGGGGCAGCAGCGGGAGCGGCGCCTTTGACTTTCAGCTTGAGGATCAGGTCGCCGGTGCCGACTTCGTCGTCCAGCTTGATGGAAACGCTTTCCACCACGCCAGCGGCAGGCGACGGGATTTCCATGCTCGCCTTGTCGGATTCCAGAGTGATCAGCGACTGGTCGGCTTCGACGCTGTCGCCAGCCTTGACCAGCACTTCGATGATCTTGGCCTTGCCGGCCGAACCGATGTCCGGAACGTGGATGTCCTGAACGCTGTCGGCAACCGGTGCGGCTGGAGCGGCGGCAGGCGCCGGTGCAGCGGCAGCGGCCGGAGCAGCAGCCTGGGCCGGAGCGGCAGCAGCAGGGGCCGCAGCACCCGCCACTTCCAGATCCAGGATCAGGTCGCCAGTGCCGACTTCGTCGTTCAACTTGACGCTGATGGCCTTGACCACGCCAGCGGCAGGCGACGGGATTTCCATGCTCGCCTTGTCGGATTCCAGGGTGATCAGCGACTGATCAGCCTCGACGGTGTCGCCGACCTTGACCTGGATCTCGATGATCTGGGCCTTGCCCGACGAACCGATGTCCGGCACGTGCACTTGCTGAACCGAAGCGGCAGCAGGGGCAGCAGCTGGTGCAGCCGGTGCAGGAGCGGCAGCCGGTGCAGCTTCGGCCTTGGCGGCAGGAGCAGCAGCCGGAGCAGGGGCCGCAGCTGCGGCGCCCTCGACTTCCAGTTCCAGCAGTTCGTCGCCTTCTTTCAGGCGATCGCCCAGCTTCACTTTCAGGCTCTTGATGACGCCGGCTTTCGGGGCCGGCACTTCCATGCTGGCCTTGTCCGATTCCAGAGTCAGGATGCTCTGGTCGGCTTCGATACGGTCGCCGACCTTCACAAACAGTTCGATTACTTCACCTTCACCGCTGCCGATGTCAGGTACGCGAATGAGTTCGCTCACAGAGTTTCTCCTCAGCAGTCCAGTGGGTTGCGTTTTTCCGGGTCGATGCCGAACTTGGTAATGGCCTCGGCCACGACTTTAGGTTCGATATCACCACGGTCAGCCAGTGCTTCCAGGGCTGCCAACACCACGAAATGACGGTCGACTTCGAAGAAATGACGCAGTTTCTTGCGGCTGTCGCTGCGGCCGAAACCGTCGGTGCCCAGGACTTTGAATTCCTTGGACGGTACCCACTGACGGATCTGCTCGGCGAACAGTTTCATGTAGTCGGTAGAGGCGATGACCGGACCTTTACGGCCGCTCAGGCATTCTTCGACGTAGCTGCGCTGAGGCTTCTGGCCAGGTTTCAGACGGTTGCTGCGCTCTACGGCCAGGCCGTCGCGACGCAGTTCGTTGAAGCTGGTGACGCTCCATACATCGGCGCCGATGTTGAACTCTTCACGCAGGATCTTCGCCGCTTCACGGACTTCACGCAGGATGGTGCCGGAGCCCATCAGCTGTACGTGGTGCGCCGCATCGCGGGTGTCTTCTTCCAGCAGGTACATGCCTTTCTTGATGCCTTCTTCGGCACCGGCCGGCATCGCTGGCTGCTGGTAGGACTCGTTCATCACGGTGATGTAATAGAAGATGTCCTGTTGCTCTTCGGTCATCTTCTTCATGCCGTCCTGAATGATCACCGCCAGCTCGTAGCCGTAGGTCGGATCGTAGGTGCGGCAGTTCGGGATGGTGGCAGCCAGCAGGTGGCTGTGACCGTCTTCGTGCTGCAGGCCTTCACCGTTCAGGGTGGTACGGCCGGCGGTGCCGCCGATCAGGAAGCCACGGGTGCGGCTGTCGCCAGCGGCCCAGGCCAGATCGCCGATACGCTGGAAGCCGAACATCGAGTAGAAGATGTAGAACGGCAGCATTGGCTGGTTGTGGCTGGAGTACGAAGTACCGGCAGCGATGAAGGAGCTCATGGCGCCTGCTTCGTTGATGCCTTCTTCAAGGATCTGACCTTTCTGGTCTTCCTTGTAGAACATCACCTGGTCTTTATCGACTGGCTCGTAGAGCTGGCCGACGGACGAGTAGATGCCCAGCTGACGGAACATGCCTTCCATACCGAAGGTACGGGCTTCGTCCGGGATGATCGGAACGATGCGCGGGCCGATTTCCTTGTCCTTGACCAGTTGCGCGAGGATTCGCACGAACGCCATGGTGGTGGAAATTTCACGGTCGCCGGAACCGTCAAGGATCGCCTTGAGGGTGTCCAGATCCGGAGTCGGTACGCTGAAGCTCTGTGCGCGACGCTGAGGTACGAAACCGCCCAGTGCAGAGCGGCGCTCGGCCAGGTAACGGGCTTCGGCGCTGTTTGGCTCCGGCTTGAAGAACGGCAGGTTTTCCAGCTCTTCGTCTTTCACCGGGATGTCGAAGCGGTCGCGGAACAGCTTCAGGCTGTCGACGTCGACTTTCTTGGTGTTGTGCGCGGTGTTCTTCGCTTCGCCCGCACCGGTACCGTAACCCTTGATGGTCTTGGCCAGGATGACGGTCGGTTGTTCTTTGTGGTTGACCGCTTCGTGGTACGCCGCGTAGACCTTGTACGGGTCGTGGCCGCCACGGTTGAGTTTCCAGATCTCGTCGTCGGACAGATCAGCAACCATCGCCTTGAGTTCTGGCGTGTTGAAGAAGTGTTCACGCACGAACGCGCCGTCTTTGGCTTTGTAGTTCTGGTACTCGCCGTCGATGACTTCGTCCATGCGACGTTGCAGGATGCCGTCGACGTCTTTGGCCAGCAGTGGGTCCCAGAAACGGCCCCAGATGACTTTGGTCACGTTCCACTGAGCACCGCGGAATACGCCTTCGAGTTCCTGGATGATCTTGCCGTTGCCGCGAACCGGGCCGTCGAGGCGCTGCAGGTTGCAGTTGATGACGAAGATCAGGTTGTCCAGCTTCTCGCGGCCGGCCAGGGAGATGGCGCCCAGGGATTCCGGCTCGTCGCACTCGCCGTCGCCCAGGAAGCACCAGACTTTCTGTTTGCCTGGCTGGATGAAACCGCGGTGTTCCAGGTACTTCATGAAGCGAGCCTGGTAGATCGCCTGGATCGGGCCCAGACCCATCGAAACGGTCGGGAACTGCCAGAAGTCAGGCATCAGCCAAGGGTGCGGGTAGGACGACAGGCCCTGACCGTCGACTTCCTGGCGGAAGTTGTTCATCTGGTCTTCGGTGATGCGGCCTTCCATGAATGCACGGGCGTAAACGCCTGGCGAGGTGTGGCCCTGGAAGTAGATCAGGTCGCCGCCGTGTTCGTCGGTCGGGGCCTGGAAGAAGTAGTTGAAGCCGATGTCGTACAGGGTCGCACTGGAAGCGAAGCTGGAGATGTGACCACCCAGGTCAGAATCTTTCAGGTTCGTACGCATTACCATGGCCATCGCGTTCCAGCGTACCAGCGAGCGAATGCGGCGTTCCATGAACAGGTCGCCAGGCATGCGTGCTTCGTGGGTAACGGGGATCGTGTTGCGGTAAGGCGTGGTGATGGCGTAAGGGAGCTGCGAACCGCTGCGGGTCGCCAGTTCACCCATACGGGTCATCAGATAGTGAGCACGGTCTTCGCCTTCTTTGTCGAGAACCGATTCCAGGGCGTCCAGCCATTCCTGGGTTTCGACGGGATCGAGGTCTTGCATGGCTTGCTCCAGGGCGGAAAGGCTTCCAGAATCGGTTGCCTGAGTTTGCGACTGGCCTTGTGGGCAGACGATTTAAAATTCTTGGATTGCCGACAGGTTGTTCCGGCGGCGTGTAGTTTTACTACAAATCATCCGGCATTTCAGCCTTTCGAATGTATAGACGAGTAGTAAAACTACAGATGAAAGGCTTGTGGCCTCCGACTGCGTTGTGAGAATAATCGTTAAGGTTGGTCTTTAGCCATCCGAAAAAGGTGAAAGTTTGATGCTGGCTGCCAAAGAAAAAGAAATTTCAGCTATTTCTCACTTTTGTTCGACAGTCCTTCGCGTAGCGGTTTTTCGATCATCACTACAAGCGGCCATTTACACGCCGATCAAGGATAGACCATGACCCTGCCCGCGCTTGCCGAACTGCCCGCCATTCTCCTGCCGTTGGTCAGCCGATCGGAGCAGTCGTTCCGTGCGGCCGTCGGTCAACTGGAAGACGATCACGGCTTCTCGTCCTGGACGCCGGAACGCTGGGCGCAGTTCGCCCGCGTCAGCGCCGCCAGCGATTTCGTCATTGAACAGAGCGTTCGTGACCCTTTGATGTTGTTGTCGCTGGTGCAGTCCGGCGAACTGGACCGGCCGTTCGCCAAAGGTGAGTTGTGCGGGCAGATCGCCGCCGCCGTCAGCCTCGCCCAGACCGAAGATGAACTGGGCCGGGCCCTGCGTCGTCAGCGCACCCGGCATCAGGTTCGCATCATCTGGCGCGACCTCAACCGCCAGGCCGATCTGGTGCAGACCTGCCGCGATCTCTCGGACATGGCCGACGCCAGCATCGATCAGGCCTATCAATGGTTGTACCGTCGCCATTGCGACCAGTTCGGCACGCCGACCGGCCGGCGCAGCGGCGAACCGCAGCAAATGGTCATCCTCGGCATGGGCAAGCTCGGCGCGGTCGAGCTGAACCTCTCTTCGGACATCGACCTGATCTTCGCCTACCCCGAGGGCGGCGAAACCGTCGGCGTGAAGCGCCCGCTGGATAACCAGGAATTCTTCATCCGCCTCGGCCAGCGCCTGATCAAGGCCCTCGACCCTATCACCGTCGACGGCTTCGTGTTCCGCGTCGACATGCGCCTGCGCCCGTACGGCTCGTCCGGCGCGCTGGTGCTGAGCTTCAATGCGCTGGAGCAGTATTACCAGGATCAGGGCCGCGACTGGGAACGCTACGCGATGATCAAATCGCGGGTGGTGGCCGGCGATCAGGTGGCGGGCGAGCAGTTGCAGGAAATGCTGCGGCCGTTCGTTTACCGGCGCTATCTGGACTTCTCGGCGATCGAAGCACTGCGCACCATGAAGCAGTTGATCCAGCAGGAAGTGCGACGCAAAGGCATGGCCGACAACATCAAGCTGGGCTCGGGCGGTATCCGCGAAGTCGAGTTCATCGCCCAAGCCTTTCAACTGATTCACGGCGGTCGCGACCTGAGTCTGCAACAGCGCCCTCTATTAAAGGTGTTGAGCACGCTCGAAGGGCAGGGCTATCTGCCGCCGGCGGTGATCAGCGAACTGCGCGAAGGTTACGAGTTCCTGCGTTACACCGAACACGCGATTCAGGCGATTGCCGACCGCCAGACCCAGATGCTGCCGGACAGCGCTCAGGATCAGGCGCGTATCGCATTCATGCTCGGTTTCCACGACTGGGAGGCATTCCACGAGAAGCTGATGTTCTGGCGCGGCCGGGTGGCGTGGCACTTTGCGCAAGTGATCGCCGATCCCGATGAGGACGAAGGCGTCGAGAGCGAAGTGGTGGTCGGCGGTGAATGGCTGCCGCTGTGGGAAGAGGCTCAGGACGAGGAAGCGGCCTGTCGCCAGTTGGAAGAGGGCGGTTTCGCTGACGCGACCAAGGCCTTGAAGGCACTGGCGAGCCTGCGTGCCAGCCCGCAGTTGCGGGCGATGCAGCGTCTGGGGCGCGAGCGTCTCGATGCCTTTATTCCGCGTCTGCTCGCCCAGGCGGTGGAGCATGAAAATCCCGATCTGGTGCTTGAGCGGGTGTTGCCGCTGGTCGAAGCGGTAGCCCGGCGCTCGGCTTATTTGGTGCTGCTGACGGAAAACCCCGGCGCGCTGCGGCGTTTGCTGACGCTGTGCGCCGCCAGTCCGTGGATCGCCGAGCAGATCACCCGTTTCCCGCTGCTGCTCGATGAACTGCTCAACGAAGGCCGGTTGTTCAAGCCGCCGCTGGCGCCGGAACTGGCCGCCGAGTTGCGCGAGCGCCTGACGCGGATCCCGGAAGACGACCTCGAACAACAGATGGAAGCGCTGCGCCATTTCAAACTGGCGCATCGCTTGCGCGTCGCCGCCTCGGAAATCGCTGGCAGCCTGCCATTGATGAAAGTCAGCGATTACCTGACCTGGCTGGCCGAAGCGATTCTGGAACAAGTGCTGGCCCTGGCCTGGCGCCAGACCGTGGCCAAGTACGGCACGCCGCTGCGCACCGATGGCACGCTGTGCGATCCCGGCTTCATCATTGTCGGTTATGGGAAAGTCGGCGGGATCGAGTTGGGGCATGGTTCGGATCTGGACCTGGTGTTCATCCACGATGGCGACCAGCAGGCCGAAACCGATGGCCCGAAACCGATCGATGGCACGCAGTTCTTCACCCGGCTCGGCCAGCGGATCATTCACTTGCTGACCGCGCAGACCAACTCCGGTCAGCTGTACGAAGTGGACATGCGCCTGCGTCCGTCCGGGGCGTCCGGGCTGTTGGTCAGTTCGCTCGGCGCGTTTGCGCGCTATCAGGAAAATGAAGCCTGGACCTGGGAACATCAGGCGCTGGTGCGGGCGCGGGTGCTGGTGGGCAGCAAGGATGTCGGCCAGGCGTTCGAGAACGTCCGGGCCCAGGTGCTGGGCAAGGCGCGGGATCTGGCGAAACTGCAACAGGAAGTGAGTGAGATGCGCGCCAAGATGCGCGACAACCTCGGCAGCAAGAGCACCGCCGCCGGTACCGGGGCGAATGCCTTCGAGGCCACGGCGCCGTTCGACCTCAAGCAGGACGCCGGAGGTATCGTCGATATTGAATTTATGGTGCAATACGCGGCTCTGGCGTGGTCGCAAACCCACCCGCCGTTGCTGCGCTGGACGGACAATATCCGCATTCTGGAAGAGCTGGAGCACGAAGGGCTGATGCCTGCCGAAGACGCCAGCCTGTTGCGTGAGGCCTACAAGGCCTATCGTTCCGCCGCCCACCGGCAGGCCTTGCAGAAGGACGCCGGGGTGATACCGGGCGATCAGTTCGCAGACGAACGGCGGCAGGTGATGCGGATCTGGCGTGAGCTGGGGCTAAGCTGATTCTCGAGACGGGGAGGCGTAAAGCCTCCCCGGTTCGTTTATGGAAACCACATGAATATTCTGATCGTTGGGCCCAGTTGGGTCGGTGACATGGTGATGGCGCAGACACTGTTTCAGTGTCTCAAGCAGCGCCACCCGCAGTGCGAAATCGACGTGCTGGCCCCCGAGTGGAGCCGGCCGATCCTCGAACGCATGCCCGAAGTGCGCAAGGCCTTGAGCTTCCCGCTCGGCCACGGCGCGCTGGAGCTGGCGACCCGTCGGCGGATCGGCAAATCCCTGGCCGGCCAGTACGACCAGGCGATCCTGCTGCCGAACTCGCTGAAGTCGGCGCTGGTGCCGTTCTTCGCCGGCATCCCGAAACGCACCGGCTGGCGCGGCGAATTCCGCTACGGCCTGCTCAATGACGTGCGCACGCTGGATAAAGAACGTTATCCACTGATGATCGAGCGTTTCATGGCGTTGGCCTACGAGCCGAACGCCGAGCTGCCGAAACCTTATCCGCGCCCGAGTCTGCAAATCGATCCGGTGACCCGCGAGGCCGCATTGGCCAAGTTCGGTCTGACCCTCGACCGTCCGGTGCTGGTGTTGTGCCCCGGCGCCGAATTCGGTGAAGCCAAACGCTGGCCGTCCGAGCATTACGCCAAGGTCGCCGAGGCGCGTATCCGCGAAGGCTGGCAGGTCTGGCTGTTCGGCTCGAAGAACGATCACGCGGTCGGCGAAGACATTCGCGCGCGGCTGATTCCGGGCCTGCGCGAAGAGTCAGTGAACCTCAGCGGCGGCACTTCGCTGGCCGAGGCCATCGACCTGATGTCCTGCGCCGACTCGGTGGTCTCCAACGATTCCGGCCTGATGCACGTGGCCGCCGCGCTGAATCGTCCGTTGGTGGCGGTCTACGGTTCGACCTCGCCGGGTTTCACCCCGCCGCTGGCCGAGCATGTGGAAATCGTCCGTCTGGGCCTCGATTGCAGCCCTTGCTTCGACCGCACTTGCCGTTTCGGCCATTACAACTGTCTGCGCCAGCTGATGCCGGACGCGGTCAACGATGCCTTGCAGCGTTTGCAGGGCTCTGTGGTCGAGGTTCATTAACTTGCGGGTATTGCTGATCAAGACTTCATCGCTGGGCGACGTGATTCACGCGTTGCCGGCGCTGACCGACGCCGCCCGGGCGATTCCCGGGATCAAGTTCGACTGGGTGGTGGAAGAAGGTTTCGCCGAGATTCCGACCTGGCACCCGGCCGTAGGCAAAGTGATTCCGGTGGCGATCCGCCGCTGGCGCAAAAACATCTGGAAAACCATCACCAGCGGCGAATGGAAGCGCTTCAAGCAATCCGTTCGGGCGAATAAATATGATCTGGTGATCGACGCTCAGGGCCTGCTGAAAAGCGCCTGGCTGACCCGCTACGTCAAAGCCCCGGTGGCCGGTCTCGACAAGGGCTCGGCCCGCGAGCCGATCGCCGCGCGCTTTTATGACCGCAAACTGGCGGTGGCCCGAGGTCAGCATGCTGTCGAGCGTGTGCGCCAATTGTTCGCTATCGCCTTGGGTTATGACTTGCCCAAAGGCCTGGGCGATTACGGCCTCAACGTCGAGCGTCTGGTCGAACTGCCGCGCAAAAATGCCTACGTGGTGTTCCTCCACGGCACCACCTGGGACACCAAGCACTGGCCGGAAGCCTACTGGCGCGAGCTGACCGAGCGGGTCGGCTACCTCGGCGTCGGGATCAAGCTGCCGTGGGGCAGCCCGCTGGAGAAGGCCCGGGCCGAGCGCATCGCCGCCGGTTTCAAACACGCCGAAGTGCTGCCGAAGCTGAACCTGGCCGGGGTCGGCAAGGTGCTCGCCGGCGCCCAGGCCTGCGTCGCGGTGGACACCGGCCTCGGTCACCTTGCCGCCGCTTTGGATGTGCCGACGATTTCCCTGTTCGGCCCGACCAATCCGGGCCTGACCGGCGCCTACGGCAAGCTGCAGATTCACCTCGGCAGCGATTTCCCGTGCGCGCCGTGCCTGCAAAAGAAATGTACGTATCAACCGACCGCGCAGGATGCCCGTCAGTTTGACCTGAAACGCGAGTGGCCCCTGTGCTTCACGCGTCTGAATCCCGAGCGTGTTGCCAGCCGACTGAGCACGTTGTTGATGGCTGAGGAGCTGCGCTGATGCAATTGGCTTTTGTCCTGTACAAATATTTCCCGTTCGGTGGCTTGCAGCGCGATTTCATGCGCATCGCCCTCGAATGCCAGAAGCGCGGGCACCAGATCCGCGTCTACACCCTGATCTGGGAAGGCGACGTGCCACCCGGTTTCGAAGTGCTGGTGGCGCCGGTCAAGGCGTTCTTCAATCACCGGCGCAACGAAAAGCTCAGCGCGTGGATGGAAGCGGACCTGGCCAAGCGCCCGGTGGACCGCCTGATCGGCTTCAACAAGATGCCGGGGCTGGACGTCTACTACGCCGCCGACGGTTGCTTCGAAGACAAGGCGCAGAACCTGCGCAATTCGCTGTATCGCCGCTGGGGCCGTTACCGCCACTTCGCCGAGTACGAGCGCGCAGTGTTCGCCAAAGACGCGAAGACCGAAGTGCTGATGATTTCCGAAGTGCAGCAGCCGCTGTTCATCAAGCATTACGACACGCCGCTGGAACGCTTCCACCTGCTGCCGCCGGGCATCGCCCAGGACCGTCGCCGCCCTGCGGATGCCGACCAGATTCGCGCCGGTTTCCGCGCCGAATTCAATCTCAAGGACGACGAACTGCTGCTGGTGCAGATCGGTTCCGGGTTCAAGACAAAGGGTGTTGATCGCAGCCTGAAAGCGCTGGCCGCATTGCCTGCCGAGCTGAAGAAACGCACCCGGCTGTTTGTAATCGGCCAGGATGACCCCAAATTGTTCCAGATGCAGAGTGCGACGCTGGGCCTGGGCGACAACGTGACGTTCCTCAAGGGGCGCAGCGATATCCCGCGTTTCCTGCTCGGCGCCGATCTGTTGATCCACCCGGCGTACAACGAAAACACCGGTACGGTGCTGCTTGAAGCGCTGGTCGCCGGGTTGCCGGTGCTGGTCAGCGCGGTCTGCGGTTACGCCCATTACATCGCCGAGGCCGACGCCGGGCGAGTGCTGGACGAACCGTTCGATCAGGCGCAACTGACGCAATACCTGACTGACATGTTGAACGACGACGCTGCACGGGCGGCCTGGAGCCGCAACGGTCTGGCCTTCGCCGAGACGGCCGACCTCTACAGCATGCCGCAGCACGCGGCCGATGTGATTCTGGCGGAGCACGCTTAAATGAAGTTGATGCTGGCTGAACCGTTCAAGAGCCTGTGGGCTGGCCGCGATGCATTCGTGGAAGTCGAGGGCTTGCAGGGCGAGGTGTACCGCGAGCTGGAAGCCCGCCGGACGTTGCGCACGGAAGTCGACGGCAATGGCTTTTTCGTCAAGATTCACCGGGGCATCGGTTGGGGCGAGATCTTCAAGAACCTGCTGACCGCCAAACTGCCGGTGCTCGGCGCGGGTCAGGAATGGAAAGCCATCCAGCGTTTGCAGGAAGTCGGCGTGCCGACCATGACCGCCGTCGCTTACGGCGAGAAGGGCAGCAACCCGGCGGATCAGCATTCGTTCATCGTCACCGAAGAGCTGGCGCCGACCATCAGTCTCGAAGACTTCAGCATCGACTGGGTCAAGCAACCGCCGCAGCCGAAACTCAAGCGGGCGCTGATCGCCGAGGTCGCGCGCATGACCGGCATGATGCATCGCGCCGGGGTCAATCACCGCGACTGCTACATCTGCCACTTCCTGCTGCACACCGACAAACCGGTCACGCCCGAAGATTTCAAACTCTCGGTGATCGACCTGCACCGCGCCCAGACCCGTCCGGCGATCACTCAGCGCTGGCGCAACAAGGATCTGGCGGCGCTGTACTTTTCCGCACTGGACATCGGCCTGACCCGCCGCGACAAGCTGCGCTTCCTCAAAGGTTACTTCCAGCAACCGCTGCGCCAGATCCTGGCTGAAGAAGCGCCGTTGCTGAGCTGGCTCGAAGGCAAGGCCAACAAGCTCTACGCGCGCAAGCAACGGTACGGGGATGCGCTCTGATGGCGGGTTGGAATCTGGAGCCTGAGTACAGTGAACTTGCGCAGTATTTCGGTAGCCTCGAAGCGGTATTTGCCCTTCAGGGCGAGCGCCTGACTCGCGATCCATTGTCCGAAGTCATTCGCGTGCAACTCAACGGCGTCAACTATTACGTCAAGCGCTACACCGGTGCCGGCAAGGGCCTGCGGCGTTATCTGGGCAAGCCCCGGGTGAAGATGGAATGGCAGAACCTCAAACGCTTCGCCAAGTGGGGCATTCCCACCGCCGAAGTGGTGGCGTGGGGGCTGGAGCGCAACGGCATGGCCTACGATCGCGGGGCGATGATCACCCGTGAACTGCCGCGCACCGAAGACTTGTCGGCGCTGGCCGAACGCAACGATCCCAAGCTCAAGGATCGTGCCTGGGTCGACGGCGTCAGTCGGCAGCTGGCTGCTTATACGCGTGTCATGCACGACCACCGCTTCACCCATAACGATCTGAAGTGGCGCAATTTGCTGATCGACGATCAGGCGCAGCTGTTTCTGATCGACTGCCCGAACGGCGATTTCTGGCGCGGTTTCTGGCTCAAGTATCGGATCACCAAGGATCTGGCCTGCCTCGACAAGGTGGCCAAGTATCACCTGTCGAACACCCAGCGCCTGCGCTTTTACCTGCAATACCGTGGACGTGATCGGCTGAATGCCGCCGACAAGCAACGGATTCGCCACGTGGTGAGATTTTTCGAGGGACGCGAATGACTGATTTTCTGGCCGCTGAAGACCGTGCGCTGCTGGAGCGCCACGGTCTCGGCACGTTCGATGCGCTGTGGTCCAAGCAGCTCGACGCCGTGGATGAGCCCAACACCGATGGCGGCGGCTGGAGCAGCGTGTTTCGTCTGGATCTGGAAGGGCATGGCTATTACCTCAAGCGCCAGTGCAATTACCTGACCCGCACCCTGCACGCGCCCTTCGGCGAGCCGACGTTCGCCCGGGAATTTCGCAACATCAGTCGTTACAACAAGCTCGGCATTCCGGCGTTGCAGGCGGCGTTCTTCGGTGAGCGCAAGGTCAACGGCGAAGTCCGTGCGATCCTGCTGACCCGGGCGCTGGACGGCTGGGACGATCTCGATTCGCTGTTGCAGCGCTGGTCGGACCTCGATGCCGCGCAGCAATCGGCGATTCTCAAGTCCTGCGGCCTGTTGGCGCGCCATCTCCACGGCATGCGTCAGGTGCATGGCTGCTTCTATCCAAAACACATTTTCCTGCGTGCCGAGGGCGACGGCTATCAGGCCCAGTTGATCGACCTGGAGAAGACTCGGCCGTTGCTGTTCGGTATGCGTGACCGGGTCAAGGATCTGGAGCCGCTGCTGCGCCGTGCGCCGGAGTGGAGCGAAGCGCAATTGCGTGAGCTGCTGGCGGCGTATCTCGATCAATCGACGGACAGTTCGCTGGTCGATAGCTGGGTCACGCGGCTGACCGCGCGGCGCAGTCGCAAGGAGACCCGCTGATGCAGCTGTCCGACCTGAAAAATGCCGGGCGTACGCCGAGTCTGCCGCTGACGGTTTCGCTGGCCGATGCGGCGGGCGCTGCCGATTTGCAGTTGCTCAGCCTGTTGCGGGTGTTGCCGGGGCAGCGTTACGTCGGTGCCGGTGTGTGGCGCGGGCGTCCGGTGCTGGCCAAATTGCTGGTCGGCAGCAAGGCAGCGCGGCATTTTCAGCGTGAACTGGAGGGCGTGAAACTGCTCGCCGCCCAGGGCATGACCACGCCGTTGCTGCTGGCCGATGGCTTGAAGGACGGCGAGGGTGGCTGGCTGCTGTTCGAGTTCCTCGAAGGCGCCGAGAGCCTGGGCGATGCCTGGAGCAAGGTCGAATCCTTGCCGGTGCTGGCCGACGAACAATCGGCGGTGCTGGCCGAAGCGCTTGGTGCCATCGGTCAGTTGCACGGCAAAGGCCTGTGGCAGGAAGACCTGCATCTGGACAACCTGCTGCGCCACGGTGGTCAGCTGTATCTGATCGATGGCGCCGGTATCTGTGCAGAAAATGCCGGCCAGCCGTTGTCCCGGCACAAAGTGCTGGAAAACCTCGGGGTGTTCTTCGCCCAGTTGCCCAAATCGCTCGAGCCGTTCACCGAAGAATTGCTGGTGTATTACCTGCTGAGCAACAGCGAACACGCGCTGCCGCTGGAAGCCCTGCAAAAGCAGATCGACAAGGTGCGCGCCTGGCGCTTGAAGGATTACCTGATCAAGGTCGGTCGTGAATGCACGCTGTTCAGCGTCAAGCGCGGCGCGTTCGGTCTGCGGTCGATCCGCCGCGAGGAAGAGCCCGCGATGCTGCCGGTGCTGGAACAGGCCGATGCCTTGCTCGATCAGGGCCATTTGTACAAGACCGGCGGCGCGGCCAGTGTCGGCAAGGTCGAGGTTGCCGGGCGTCCTCTGGTGATCAAGCGTTACAACATCAAGAATTTTGCCCATTGGCTGAAGCGCTTCTGGCGTCCAAGCCGCGCCTGGCATTCCTGGCGCGAAGGCAATCGCCTGGCGTTTCTCGGCATTGCCACACCAAAACCGCTGGCAGTACTGGAAACCCGGTTTTTCTGGCTGCGCAGCAAGGCCTATCTGATCACCGAACACTTGGCGGGGCCGGACATCATCGAGCGCTTTGCGCCATATGTTGAAAGCGGTGAAGCGCCTGAAAGCGAATTGCAGGCACTGGATCAGCTGTTTGCACGGTTGGTCGCCGAACGCATCAGCCATGGCGACTTCAAGGGTCATAACCTGTTCTGGCAAGAAGACCGCTGGGCGCTGATCGATCTGGACTCGATGTGCCAGCACGGCTCGGTGGGCAGCTTCGCCCCGGCCTATGCCCGGGATCGCGCGCGGTTCATGCGCAACTGGCCTGAGAGCAGTGCGCTGTATCATGTGATCGATCAGCGATTGCCCAAGGATGTAGTGGGCACTGCATGATTGTTTTCGCCAGCGCGTAAGACATTTCTGCAGTTGAATTCGGGTAAGGCATGTGGCGACAAATCCTTGTGACTTGTCCTACGGTCTTCCCGGAACCCATGAACTGCCCCTCGCAAAACCCCGATGCTAGTTTGCCCCGACGTTCCCGGAGGGCAAACCTTGAGCATCAAAAACGCTATCACGATCGGCGCATTTTCCCTGGTACTGTCCGGCTGCGGCACCGCCGTCACGGTGTTGCAGGACGATGAAGGCGCCACGCGCGGCCTGCGCAAACAGAAGACCTACTGTCAGTCGATTCCGCGCATCTACAGCGGGCTCGCCCACGATTTCTGCCTGCTGCACGCGCCGCCCGATCCTACTGGCATTCTGGTGCCGGTCGTCCTGCTCGACCTGACCCTGTCCGGGGTGTTCGACACGGCGTTTCTGCCTTACACGATCTATCGCCAGGCAGTGGACGGGAATATCAGTGTTTATTGGCGACCAAGCCGTGGATAGGCCCATGGACAAGGGTTCTGTGGGTTGAACGACATGGGGCAATTCGCACAGGGTCATTCCCGCCACGTTTACGCTATAATCCCGCCCTTTAGCTGTCTCTCGCCCGGTGCGAGGGCACATCATTTTTCAAGGCGCATCGCGCCTGAATGCAGACTAAAGAGGCTAGACCCCTGTGGCATTGACGATTCTTGGCCTGTCCGGCGCCCTTAGCCATGATCCTTCAGCAGCCTTGTACATCGACGGCAAGCTGGTCGCGGCGGCTGAGGAAGAGCGCTTCGTACGCGATAAACATGCAAAGAACCGCATGCCCTACGAATCGGCGAAGTTCTGCCTGGAGCAGGCAGGCATCAAGCCGTCCGACGTTGACGTGGTCGCGATTCCGTTCGCCCCGATCAGCATTTTCGGCAAGGCTCGCTGGCAGTACGCCAAGCGTTACTGGTACGCCCCGGACCGCGCACTCGACGCGATCCTGATGGGCAACCGTCGCTACAAGCGCTATCGCAACAAGATCGTCTGGTGCCTGGAGCAACTGGGCTTCGATCCGAAGAAAATCAAGATCGAGCCGGTTGAACACCACCTGGCCCACGCTTCCAGCGCCTATCACTGCTCGGGTTTCAAAGAGAAAACCGCGATCCTCGGCATCGACGGCAAGGGCGAGTACGCCACGACCTTCTTCGGTTATGGCGAAAACGGCAAGATCCACAAGATCAAGGAATTCTTCGATCCGGACTCCCTCGGTGGCCTGTACGGCGCGATCACCGAGTTCCTCGGTTTCGACATGCTGGACGGCGAGTTCAAGGTCATGGGCATGGCGCCGTACGGCGACGCCAGCAAATACGATTTCTCGCGTCTGGCCTCGTTCGAGAACGGCGAACTGGTGATCAACACCGACTACGCCAACGTGATCGGCCTGCGTCGCTATAAAGAGAAGGGCAAGGGTTACTACTTCTCGCCGAAGCTGATCGAGTGGCTGGGTCCGAAGCGCGAAGGCGACATCGCCGACGAGCCGTACATCCACTACGCCGCCAGCATTCAGGCGCTGTTCGAAAAAATCGCGCTGCAGATGATCGACTACTACCTGGGCGACGTGCTCAAGGAAACCGGCAAGCTGGCCTATGCCGGTGGCTGTGCGTTGAACGTCAAGCTCAACCAGAAAATCATCGCCCGCGACGACGTCAAGGAGCTGTTCGTACAGCCTGCTTCCGGCGATGCCGGCACGGCGGTCGGCGCAGCAGCTTACGTGTCCAACGCCCGTGGCGTACCGGTCGAGAAGATGGAACACGTCTACCTCGGCCCGTCGTACAGCAACGAAGACGTGATCGCCGCATGCGCCCGTCACGAGAACAAGCCGACCTGGCGCAAGCTCGACAACATGCCGGAGCAGATCGCCAAGATCATGGTCGATGGCAACCCGGTGGCCTGGTTCCAGGGCCGCATGGAGTTCGGTCCGCGTGCACTGGGCGGTCGTTCGATCATCGGCTGCCCGAGCGTGGCTGGCGTGGCTGACCGGATCAACCACCAGATCAAGTTCCGCGAGCGCTGGAGGCCTTTCTGCCCGTCGATGCTCGACACCGTTGCGCCACAGATGATCAAGATCGATCACCCGGCGCCGTTCATGACCTTCACCTTCGAAGTGGCTGAAGAGTGGAAGACCCGCGTGCCGGAAGTCGTCCACGAAGACGGTACTTCCCGGGCCCAGGTGCTCAAGCGCGAATACAACCCGCGCTACTACGACATGATGAAGGCGCTCGAAGTGCTGACCGGCAACGGCGTGTCCCTGAACACCTCGCTCAACCGCCGTGGTGAACCGATGATCTGCTCGCCGACCGACGCCCTGAACATGTTCTTCGGCTCGGATCTGCAGTACCTGATCATGGAAGACATCCTGGTGGTCAAAGAAGGCGCAAACGCTTATGACACGCTCGGCTGAACGCCATGTGCTGCAGTTCTGTCACGGCTATGACGGGCCGTTCCTCGACTGCGCGCGGCAGTACGCCAGCCTGTTCGCGGGCACCGGTTATCGGGTCACCACGGTCTTTCTGACCGGGGCTGCCGATAGCGAGGTGGCCGCGGCCTGCGCCTCCGATGAAGTGTTGTTCATGGAATACAGCTCCAAGGCCATTCGTGGCCTGAAGCTGGGCGCCATCGGCGATCTGCGCAAGATCGCCGCTTCACGCAATTTCAGTTTCTGCATCGCCCATCGCTTCAAGCCGATCTACATCGCCTTGCTCGGCACTTCGCTGCCGGTGATTGGCGTGCACCACGCGTTTGGCGATTACAAACGCGGCTCGCGCAAACTCTTTGCGCAGATTTTCCGCAAGCGTCTGAGCCTGCTCGGCGTGTCCGATGCGGTGCGCGACGACATGCGCCACTGTCTGCCGAAATGGCCGGCGGCGCGTATCCAGACCCTTTACAACCGCATCGATGTCTCGGCGTTGCAGATGAGTCAGGTGTCCGCCCGTGAAGCCCGCGAGACCCTCGGTCTGTCGGCGGATGCGTTCATTGTCGGCAACGTCGGTCGTCTGCACCCGGACAAGGATCAGGCCACGCTGCTGCACGGTTTTGCCGCGGCATTGCCCGGTCTGCCGGCCAACAGCCAACTGGTGATTCTCGGCAAGGGTCGTCTTGAGGACGAACTCAAGGCGCAGGCCCGTGAGCTGGGCGTTGGTGATCGCGTGCTGTTCCTCGGTCAGGTGCCGGATGCGCGCAATTACTTCCGCGCGTTCGATGTGTTTGCCTTGAGCTCCGACCACGAACCGTTTGGCATGGTGCTGCTGGAGGCCATGGCCGCCGGCGTGCCGTTGCTGGCCACGGCGTGTGGCGGGGCGAAGGAAGTGGTCGAAGGCGTGGGCATTCTGTTCCCGCTGGGTGACGCAGAACATCTGGCCCAGGGCCTGAAACATCTGGCCGGTATGGACGAGCAGCAGCGTCGCCAATGCGCGGAGATGATGTTCGAACGCCTGCGCGAGCGCTTCTCCGACCGCGCCGTACGCGACACCTTCTGGCATTTGCCGCAAGTTACCGATCTGGCACCGAGGGGCTGATGCTCAACCGATTTCAAGGCTGGCGCGAACGTGGCTGGTCGCCCGTTGACGCCTCAACTTATGCACAGGCCTGGCAACGTTTCGGCGGCAGCGTCGCGACTCATCCCATGGTCGTTGAGCGTCTGGCGAATCTGGCCGGCATCCCGGTGCGCTATCTGGCCTGGGAACAGCAGGGCGAAATCAAAGCCGCGATCCCGACCTGGGGCCGCGACCTGGCCTTGTCCAAGGACGTGCTCAAACGCAACGGCAAGAAAGGCCTGTTCGACCTCGGCAACGCCGAGCTGATCCTGCCGGCCGCCGCCGATGCCCAGGCCCCGCTGCGCCATCGCGGGCGCTACCTGTCGGCGCTCAACGAAAACCGCTTCAGCGGCCTCAAGTTGCAGACCGAACAACTGGCCATGGCCCGCACTCCCGAAGAGCTGTCGAAGAAGTTTCGCTACAACCAGCGCCGCGAACTGCGCCTGCTGGAAGAGGCGGGCGGGGTGGTGCGGCCGGTCAGCGATTTTTCCAGTGCCGAACTGGCAGCCATTTATTGCGACCTGTTCCAGCGTCGCTGGGGTTTCCCGGCCACTGGCGCGGCACGCATGGCCGAAGTCATCGAGCTGTTGCGCGAGCTGTTGATCGGCTCGGTGATCTTCCTCAACGATGCGCCGATCGCCATTCAACTGGTGTACCGCGTCGAAGCCCCGGAGTGGATCAGCGTCGAGTACATCAACGGTGGCGTCGATCCTGAAACCCGCGAATTCAGCCCTGGCAGCGTCCTGAGTTTCCTCAATACGCAATCTGCCTGGGAGCACGCTCGGGCACTGGACAAGCCGCTGCGCTTTTCCTTCGGTCGCGCCGACCGTGAATACAAGGATCGCTGGTGCAATCCTGTGCCGGTCTTCACCGTATGAGTCAGCCCATGAGCCGCAAACAGCAACTGCTCAAGCGTCACCGGCGCAATAAGCGCATCGGCCTGTTGATCGCACTGATCGTGTTGATCGCCCTCGGCGTGCTGGTGGCCTGGTGGTTGCCGCTGGTGCTGGCGGTGATTGGCTGGATCGCCCACGAAGCCTGGTTCGCCGATCACCTGTTCTATTCGCCGAAAGACGATTACCAATACAGCTTTCCGCCGTTCACACCGCAGCCAAAAGTGCATTTGAACGGCGAGCAATTGCGCCTCGACGAGGGTGTGATGCTGGTGGACGACGCCACGCTGATCCTCGCCGTGAAGGTCAGAAGCAGCTTTCTGGGACGCTTCTTCGATCCTCGGGTCGAGTTGGCTGGTGGCACCCATCCCGATGCGCAGACGTTCGAACGCGGCGTCAATGGCCTGCGTTATCTGAACCTCAGCGGTCAGGCGCAGGCCTTGTCACAAGGCCAGTTGCGTCTGCGCGGGCGCTTTTGCCGGGTGTCCGGTGAGCCGGTGCTGTGGGCGCTGGAGCAACCGGACTACCGCCAGCAGCGGGTGATGGTCATCGCCCCTCACGCCGACGATGCCGAACTGGCCGCCTACGGTCTGTACAGCCAGGCCAAAGAAGCCTGGATCGTGACCCTGACTGCCGGCGAGATCGAAGCCGAACACTATCAACAGATGGGCCTGAACAAGGTCGAGGCGGCGCGGCTCAAGGGCCGCTTGCGTGCCTGGGACAGTCTTGCCGTACCGCGCTGGGCTGGCGTGCCGCAGGAACATTGCGTGCAGCTCGGTTATTTCTGCCTGCAACTGGCGGCGATGCAGGCTGCGCCCAATCAACCGATTGGCTCGCGGGAAGCCGATCTGAACGACACGCGGATGTTTCGTCAGCTGAATCCGTTTGCCTTGCCCGGCGATGCCGACGGCGCGCCGACCTGGAACAACCTGCTGGCCGACCTGCGTGACGTACTGGCCCGCGCGCGCCCGGATGTGATCGTGTTGCCGCACCCGACGCTGGATCCGCATCCCGACCATATCTGCGCTCAAGAGGCAGTGCTGGAAGCCTTGCGCAGCCTCGATTACCAACCGACCCTGCTCGGTTACGCCAATCACTTGCACGACAATGACCGCTGGCCGATGGGCGACAGTGGGCAGGGCATTGCCTTGCCGCCGGCGTTCGACGCAGGCGTGGCGATGCAGCCGCTGTGCCTGCCGCTGTCGATCGAATTGCAACGGGACAAGGCCATGGCGCTGGGCATGATGCATGACCTGCAGCCACCGGCCCCGTTCAAGCGTCGCCTGCGCCGGCTGTTTCAGCGACTGCTGGCCGGTCGGATGCCGTCGGTCTACGGCGAGAACGAATTTTTCAGAAAAGCGGTCAGGCGCCAGGAGCTGTTCTGGCTACTCAAACAGGGCGAAACGGGCGTCAACCGGGGAGATTTATGAGTCAACGGTCAAAGGTGTTGCAGCTGCAGCCCGACTACAACGTCAAATCCCATGATTTCGCCGACCTCGCCGAGCAAATCGTCAAGGCGCTGCCGACCGATCGTTACGAAGTGACCGCCGCTTTCCTGCGCGGCAAGCCAGGGCCGGGCGAAGCCGTCAGCCGGGCCGACCGTTCGGTGTATTTCGAGTTTTCCGACAAGTCCCTGAAGGGCATGCGCCTGCGGGCGATGTGGCAGCTGTACAAGTTCTGCCGCCGGGAAAAGTTCGATGTGGTGATCTGCAACCGCTTCAAACCGGTGAACATGATGCTGACGCTGAACCGCTGGTTGAAAGTGCCGCTGTGCATCGGCATTTCCCACGGTTTCGGCGAGTACGACCGCTTCTACCGTCGTCGCCAGACTCAGCGCCTGATCGATCGGCACTGGCGCTTCGTCGGCGTGTCGCCGGCGGTCAAACAGTATTTGCTGGATTGCGATTGCGGTTTCACTGACCAGAATACCTACGCGATCACCAACGCCATCGACATCGAGCAGGCCGAGGGTTTGCAGCACAGCCGCGAACGCGCGCGCGAAATGCTGGGCATCGACCCGAATGTGCGGCTGATCGGGGCGCTGGGGCGACTGGTATCGGTCAAGGGCCACACTTATCTGTTGCAGGCTTTCGCCCAACTCAAAGACAAATACCCGAACACTCAACTGGCCATCATCGGTGCCGGACGCCTGCAGGCGCCGCTGGCCACCGAGATCGAACAGTTGGGCCTGAGCGGCCGGGCGCACCTGCTGGGCTTCAAGGAAAACGCCCTGCAGTACGTGCGCGCGTTCGATATCTGGACCATGCCGTCGCTGGCCGAAGGCCTGGGCCTGGCCTTGCTGGAAGGCATGAGCGGGCATCTGCCGGTGATCGCCTCGAACGTGCCGGCCATGCTGCCGCTGATCGAAGGTGCCGGTGGCTTGTCGATCACGCCCAGGGACGTACCGAGCCTGGTTGCGGCGCTGGACACCTACCTCGCGCTGTCGGATGACGAGCTCAAGGCCAAGGGCGAGCAGGCCTATCGTTATTTGCAGGAGCAGCACGACATCGAGGTGTTCCGCCAGGAATACCTGAACCTGATCGACTCCGGCCTGGAGCAGGCCCGCAAGGAACAGCCGTGAGCGAAGAAAGAGCCATGAGCGAAGAAAGAGCCATCAGCGAGTCCGCAGCCGTGAGCGGTGAGCAACCTCTCGTCACCGTCATCATCGCCTCCTATAACCATGGCCCTTACATCGAGGAAAGCATCCTCAGCGTCATCAATCAGAGTTACCAGAACATCGAGCTGCTGGTGGTCGACGACGGCTCGAAGGACGACAGCGTCGAGCGCATCCAGGCCTTGCAGGAAAAGCACGGTTTCGATTTCCGGGTGCAGCAGAACCAGGGCCTGACCAATACGCTCAACGGCGCGATCGCGCGGGCCAACGGCAGCCTGATCGTGCCGTTCGGCTCCGACGACATCATGTACCCCGACCGGATCGCCACTCAGGTCGCTTACATGGACGGCAAACCGGAAGTGGGCATCTGCGCCGGCAACATCGAGCTGATGGACGCCGACGGCAATCTCTACCCGGAAAAGCGTCAGCGCCGGGACGTGCCGTTCCGTCGCGCGGATTTCGATGACATGTTCCTGGAACGCAAGCCGTATCCGCCGGCACCGACCCTGATGATCCGTCGTGAGGCTCTGGACAAGGTGGGCGGGTTCGACCCGACGATTCGTCTTGAGGATCTGTACATCGAGCTGAAAATCACCCGCGCCGGGTACTTCATCGATGGCCTGAACGTGGTGATGGCGCGCTACCGCAAGCACGCCACCAACTCCTACAAGAATCACCGTTTCATGATCGAGAACATCCTGCGCACCTACGCGCTGTTCAGCGATCATCCGCTGTACGACGAAGTCCGGTACAAGTCGCTCAACTCGATGTTCCTGAAAACCGCCAACCGTGACCGCAAACTGGCGCGGGAGCTGCTGGCGCAAATCCCGTTCAAGGCCTGGAACAAGAAGACCTGGCGCGGATTGGGCCGGTTGCTGTTTTCACCGTTGGAAAAAGACTGAGCCGTGGGCTGGATTCAGCGCTGGCGCGAGCGACGCGCGAAACGGGCTATTCGCAAATTGCCGAAGATCGAACGCGGCACGGCGCGATTCCGGCAGGCCTACCCTGACTATGGTTTCGGTCGGGGCAGTTATGGCTTGCCGCTGGTGCATGACTGGAAGGAAGGCTCGACGCTGAACATCGGCGCCTATTGTTCGATTGCCGAAGGCGTGCAGATTTTTCTCGGTGGGCATCACCGTGCCGACTGGGTGACCACGTTTCCGTTTCCGGCGATGCTGCCGGAGGCGGCCCACATCAGCGATTACAGCGGCACCCATGGTGACGTGACCATCGGCAACGATGTCTGGCTGTGTTCCGGTTGCACGATCCTGTCGGGCGTCACTGTCGGCAGCGGTGCAATCATCGCGGCGGGTGCGCTGGTTACGCGGGATGTCGAACCCTACGCGGTCATGGGGGGCAATCCCGCGAAGTTCCTGCGTTGGCGGTTCCCCGAGGAACAGCGTCACCAGCTGTTGCAGAGTGCCTGGTGGGACTGGCCGGAAGCCGAATTGAACGGGCTGGCCGGCACGCTGTGCAGCGATGACGTCGAGGGATTCCTCAGTTACGCCCGACAGCGTCGATCGACATAGCTGCTCAGCGATCCTGAACGGCTTTCTCGGCCAGCTTCTTCGACCCGGACCTTTTCTGGCGCAACCACTGCAGAAATGTCCTGCCCGCTTCAATGCCCGGTTTTTCGATGTACAGGAATGTCAGGCTGGCGATGACGATCAGCAGGCAACTGCACACGGCCATCAACAGCAGATAGAGGATCGGGTTTTGCGGGTTGAAGGGTATGAAGTGCGGCAGTTGCTGCACCATGATCCAGAGCACATAACCGTGTAGCAGGTAGGTGCTGTAGCTGATCTCTCCCAGCCAGCGGACACTGCGCAGGCGCAGGGCGCCAAACAGCGGATTGCCCGAGGCCACGATCAGGAAGAACACGGTCAACAGCAGCAACGGCATCAGGTTGAAGGCGCGTTTGTACAGCGTCATCACCAGGACCAGAGCCAGCAGGGCTATTACGGTGGCGAGACGTGTCTGACCCCATGCCGCCAGCTGCGGGCGACGCACCCAGTAGGCTGCGGCAATCCCTCCCAGAAAACTCGCCAGGAAGTGCTTTTTCAGCGAATGTTCCCAACCGACCACCTGATACAGGGTGTAGATCCCGATCAGGCAGAGCACCACTTGCAGCCAGTGTCCACGATAGATGAACACCAGCCCCAGCAGCGGCAGTGCCAGGTAGAAAAACACCTCATAGGCCAGCGTCCAGGTCACGTTGGAAATCAACATCCCGCTCTGCGGGTACTGATTGATGTCAGGTCGGTCGAAGGTCAGCCAGGCCAGTATCTGCCCGGCCAGTTGTGTACCGGAGTCCTTCAGTTCCCAGCCTTGCAGGTAGAACACCGTGACAAACACGATCAGCATCAGCGGCAGATACAGAGGGTAAAGCCGAAATACCCGTGACACCGCAAAGGCCTGCCAGTCGTGATCACGGCCCTGTTTGAGCAGACGACTCCAGAACAGAAAACCGGTGATCATGAAAAACAGCGCAACGCTGGCCTGACCCAGTTGCGAGTAGAAGTTGCTGGGCGGAAAGTCGATCACACCGGTACGCAGGTAAAACCAGGTGATGATGGCGTGATGGATGAATACGCCAAAAGCCAGGTAGCCACGCAGGCCGTCAATACTGCCATAGCGGCTTTCGCCGGCATGTTGCAAATGCGTGGCCGCTTTGGGTAGCAGGCGAAGGAGCAGAGCCGAAGTCGCGATAGCAAGCAGATACGCTATCGCGGCATAGACTGGGTTTGTATCCGTCATGATCAATGGGCCCGGACCGGGCGACCTCCCTGTTGCACCTGCCGGTGCAGATTGTCGACCGCAGCTTTGGAGGCCGTCACCGAATAACCCTGGAGCAGGGCATCGAAGTGATCCTCGAACAGCCAGCGCTTGTCTTCCGTGTAGCGCTGCATGTGACGCAAGTTGCGTTGGCGCAATGAAAGGCTCAGGGGCGACGGATAGATGCGCAGGTCGGCCAGATCGATCAATCCGAATTCGCCATCCTCCAGCACCAGTACGTTGCCCAGGTGCAACGAGCGGAAATACACGCCCTGTTCATGCAGTTGGGCCATGAACTTGCCAAAGCGTTCCACCAGGGCCTGGCGTACTGCGGGAGCCGTGATGCCTTGCAGCACCTGACGCAGGGTATGGCCCGGCAAAGGCGAATAATGAACGGCGCTGCTGCCGTCTTCGAGACGATAAAGACCCAGTATCTCCGGGGTCGGGATGCCTGCCCTGCGCAATTGCTCGCTGTTCACGGCAAATCGCTCGGAGTAGGGATTGAAGGTGCCGGAGGTGTACCAGCGGCGACGGCGGAATAGTTTCAGGAAACTGCCATCTTCCAGGCGCAGAACTTTGGGCCCCAGGCCGTCTTCTTCGATGATCCGGGCATTTTGGCTCAGCTGCTGCATGTCGGCTGCCGAGCGTTTTACCACCGGCCTGTCCAGCAGGCGGCGGGCACGCAGGTTAATGCTCAGTGCGGCAATCAGTGCCAGCGGTATCCACAGCAGGAACCAGTGCTCCTTGGGCCGCGAAAGGATGCCGCCACCCTCGGTCAGTCCCGCACCGATACCGAATACCAGCAGGGTCGAGGCGATGATCAGCAAGGGCTGTACACGCTGGCGCCAACTGCTCAGCAGTCCCCAGGCGAGGAAGAACAACCACGGCAGCAGGCCCAGCAGGCCGACGTAATAGAGGACACCCAGCGCAAAACTGTGCGGCTCCTGAAAGTTGTATCCGACACCGGGATCGATCGACAGGTTGGCGTTATAGCCGTGGCCGATCCACGGATGATCGGAAATCTTGTTCAAGGCCAGTTGCCAGATTTCGAAGCGATAGGAGTCGCCACGTTCGATGATCATTTGCGAAAACACGGCCATGACCACCGCACCGCTGGTGGCCAGCGCGCCCAGCAGCAGCAGCGAACGACGGTTCCAGCAGATGAAGCACAGCCAGAGTGCCGCCGCGGTCAGGGCGACCAGCGGGGTTCTGGAACCGGTGCCGATCACCGCCGCGAACATGATCGCCATCGCCGGCATACTGAGCCAGAGCAGCTGGCGACGCTTGCAGGTCATGCTGATGCTGAGCCAGTAGGCACAAAAGAAACCGAACAGATGAGAACTGAGCAGCGGGTTGTCGAAGGCGCCACCACCGACCAGGCGCATCCCGGGCTCATAGGTGCGGGCAAAATGGATCAGGAAGACACTGGTGGCCACTAGCGCAACCAGTGCCGCCGTGAACAGCAAGGGCTGGAGGATATCGTTGCGATAGCGCACCAGCAGGTAGCAGCCGGCGAACAACAGCAAGGTGTGCAGCGGCGGCTTGAACATACCGCCGATCGGTTCATCCCCCGGTCCCCAGCACAGGCTGAGCAGCGCCCAGGCGACGAACAGCAGCAGTGCGATGATCAGTGGCTCCTGGAGCAACTCCTTGAACGCCCGCGGGCGCAAGCAGATGGCGATCAGCGTCGGAATGCTGAACAAGCCGTAAAACAGTTTGTGATGCAGGCTGCGACCCGGCAGGAAAAACAGTGCGCACAAGAGCAGGAAGTAGCCGGCGGGGAGTATCCACAGACTAATGAAATCGAAAATTCGATTGGAAGTACTGCTGAAGCCGCGAAGTTGCATGCTGAGAGATTCAATCCTGAAGTTGATCGGCCATTTCGATGATGGCTATTTGATGCTGAAAAAGATGCCTAACAATAGCAGCCTTTGCCCGATTGCCAGAACCCTGAAGAAGCTGTGCTAAAGTCAGCGTCCTTTTTATCGACTTTCGCGTGATATGACCGACTCCAGTCCCGCCGCAAGCCCTTCGAGCTTGAAAATCTACTTCCGCCTGCTCGGCTATGTCCGGCCGTACATCAGTCTGTTCCTGATCAGCATCGTCGGTTTTCTGATTTTTGCCTCGACCCAGCCGATGCTCGGCTACATCCTCAAGTACTTTGTCGACGGTCTGTCCAATCCCGAGGCGGTGCTGTTTCCCACCGTGCCTTACCTGCGCGATCTGCAACTGTTGCAGGCCGTACCGCTGCTGATCATTCTGATCGCTGCGTGGCAGGGTCTGGGATCTTATCTGGGCAACTATTTCCTGGCCAAGGTTTCCCTGGGCCTGGTGCACGACCTGCGGGTGCAGTTGTTCAACAACCTGCTGGTCCTGCCCAACCGTTATTTCGACAAGCATAACTCCGGTCACCTGATTTCGCGTATCACCTTCAACGTGACGATGGTCACGGGGGCGGCAACAGATGCGATCAAGGTCGTAATCCGTGAAGGCATGACGGTGATCTTCCTGTTCGCCTCCCTGCTGTTCATGAACTGGAAGCTGACGCTGGTGATGGTCGCGATCCTGCCACTGATCGCCGTGATGGTGCGCACCGCCAGCAAGAAATTCCGCAAGCAGAGCAAGAAGATCCAGCTGGCCATGGGCGACGTCACCCACGTCGCCTCGGAAACCATCCAGGGCTATCGCGTGGTGCGCAGCTTCGGTGGTGAAGCTTACGAGGAGAAACGCTTTCTCGACGCCAGCCAGAGCAACACCGACAAGCAACTGCGCATGACTCGCACCGGCGCGATCTACACGCCGATGCTGCAACTGGTGATCTACAGCGCCATGGCGGTGCTGATGTTCCTGGTGCTGTTCCTGCGCGGTGACGCGTCGGCCGGTGACATGGTCGCCTATATCACTCTGGCCGGCCTGCTGCCCAAGCCGATCCGCCAGTTGTCCGAAGTCAGTTCGACCATCCAGAAGGGTGTGGCCGGTGCCGAAAGCATTTTCGAGCAACTGGACGTCGAGCCGGAAGTCGATACCGGCACGGTCGAGCGCGATTCGGTCAGCGGTCGCCTCGATGTGCGCAACCTGAGCTTCACCTACCCGGGCACCGAACGTCAGGTACTCGACGACATCAGCTTCTCGGCCGAGCCGGGGCAAATGGTGGCGCTGGTGGGGCGTTCGGGCAGCGGCAAGTCGACGCTTGCCAACCTGATCCCGCGCTTTTATCACCATGACAAGGGCGAGATCCTGATCGACGGCGTGGAAGTCGAGCAGTACAAGTTGCTCAACCTGCGCCGCCACATCGCCCAGGTGACCCAGCATGTCACGCTGTTCAGTGACACTGTGGCCAACAACATTGCTTACGGTGACCTGGCCGGGGCGCCGCGTGAAGACATCGAGAAAGCCGCGCGTGATGCGTATGCGATGGACTTCATTGCGCAGTTACCGGAAGGCCTCGACACCCAGGTCGGAGAGAACGGCGTGCTGCTTTCCGGTGGCCAGCGCCAGCGCCTGGCAATCGCACGCGCCTTGCTCAAGAACGCGCCGGTGCTGATCCTCGACGAGGCCACCTCGGCTCTCGACACCGAGTCCGAGCGGCACATCCAGGCCGCCCTGGATCAAGTGATGAAGGGCCGTACCACGCTGGTAATTGCTCACCGCCTGTCGACCATCGAGAAGGCCGATCTGATTCTGGTCATGGATCAGGGCCGGATCGTCGAGCGCGGCACTCACGACGACCTGCTGGCACAGAACGGCTACTACGCGCGTCTCAACGCCATGGGCCTCGACGCCCCGGCCGAAGACATCGCCTGATCCCGCCGAAAACCCCGGGCGCGCAATGCGCCCGGCGATTTGTATCCAGTCCTTTACCCTTCTTGACCAAACCGGCATAAAACCGGCCATCGCGCTTGTTAAGGTTCCTGAACGAACTCTGACTTCAAATCGAAGGGGCCATCCTCTTCGCGCGGGTGCTGGCATGCTGCAACGTTATCTCTGGAAATTGCTGCCCAAGCCGCAGCGGGCCTTTCTGCTGGGGCGCCTGTCGGTGGTCGACCGGCAAGTGGTGAACAAGTCGATGTCGGCCAGTCTGGCCTTTCCCGCTGCCTTCGAGCAGCGCGACTGTCTGTTTATCCACGTGCCCAAATGCGCCGGCAGCAGCTTGTGCGCGGCGATGTTCGACGGCTGGCGTCCCGGACACTTGCCGTTGTACTGGTACGAAGAGCAATTTCCCGAGCAATATGCCGCGGCCTACAAATTTGCCTTTGTGCGCGATCCGCTGGAGCGCGCCTATTCGGCTTACGCCTTTTTGCATGGCAACACCTTGGGCGGGCGCGATCACGCCGCTCAGCAGATGGTTCGGCAATATCGGGATTTCGACGATTTTGTCGCACGCTGGCTGCATCCGGAGACGATCTCGCGGCAGCTGCACTTTGCCGCACAGACCGACTTTCTCACCGATTCACTGGGTCATCTGGCCCTGGACTTCATCGGTTACCAGGAACATCTGGAACAGGATTTCAAACAGGTTTGCGACCGTTTGGGGATGGTTTGTCAGCTGCCGCACGTCAACAGCTCCCGCCAGCGCCAACCGCTGAAGGCGCGGGAGTTCTGCTCGGCGCGAACCCGTCGGCTGGTGCGTCGGGCCTATCAGCGCGACTACGAGTTGCTCGGTTATGAATGAAGCGCTGCACAGTCTGGTGACACGGCCTGCCATCAGCCCCTACAGCCTTGCGCTGTCCCGCCAGGCGCGAGCCGCGCTCAAGGGACAGCGGCCGCGTTGCCTGTGGCTGACCGGGTTGTCCGGCGCCGGCAAGTCGACCCTGGCCAATTCGCTGGAGCTGCATCTGCATCAATTCGGGTTGCACACCTTTCTGCTCGATGGCGACAACGTGCGCAATGGTCTGTGCCGGGACCTGGGCATGGACGATGCCGGTCGCCGGGAAAACATCCGGCGCATGGCGGAAGTCGCCCGGCTGATGGTTGATGCGGGGCTGATCGTCATCGTCGCGGCGATCTCGCCGTTTCGGGCCGAGCGGGATGCTGCGCGGCAACTGTTTGCCGAGGGCGACTTCATCGAAGTGCATGTGAGCACTTCGCTCACGGTGTGCGAGCGCCGTGATCCGAAAGGTTTGTATCAGGCGGTGCGCCAGGGTCGTATCCAGCATTTCACTGGCATCGACAGCCCTTACGAGGCGCCGTTGGCGGCGGAGTGCCGGATCGACACGGAAGCGGTCGAGCCGAGCGAGGCCTGTGAGCGGTTGGCGGCTTTTCTGCTTAAAAAATGAGCAAAAAAGCCAGCTGTTTCATCCTGTTGCAGCCGCCGCACAAGCCTTCGCCAACCCTGTGTTAATATCGCGCCCCTGTTCATTTTGTATGTGGGTTGCTCCATGAAGTTGTCCATGCCGCGATTCGATCAAGCCCCTGTCTTGGTGGTCGGCGATGTCATGCTCGACCGTTACTGGCATGGTGGTACCTCACGGATTTCCCCTGAGGCGCCGGTTCCTGTCGTTAAAGTCGAGCAAATCGAAGACCGCCCGGGCGGTGCCGCCAACGTTGCCTTGAACATTGCCGCGCTGGGTGCGCCGGCGTCGCTGGTCGGTGTGACCGGTGACGACGAAGCCGCCGACAGCCTGAGCAACAGCCTCAAGGGTGCGGGCGTGCGAGCCTTGTTCCAGCGCATCGCGCACCAGCCGACCATCGTCAAGCTGCGGGTCATGAGCCGGCACCAGCAATTGCTGCGTATCGACTTCGAAGAACCGTTCGCCACCGACGCACTGGCCCTCGGCGCGCAGGTCGATGATCTGCTCGAAGGCATCAAGGTGCTGGTGCTGTCCGACTACGGCAAAGGCGCCCTGAAAAACCATCAGGCGCTGATCCAGGCCGCGCGTGCCAAAGGCATTCCGGTGCTGGCCGACCCGAAGGGCAAGGATTTTTCGATCTACCGTGGCGCAAGCCTGATCACCCCGAACCTCAGCGAATTCGAGGCCATCGTCGGCGGCTGCGCCGATGAGCACGAGCTGGTGACCAAGGGCGCGACGCTGATGCACGACCTGGATCTCGGCGCACTGCTGGTGACCCGTGGCGAACACGGCATGACCCTGCTGCGTCCGGATCATCCGGCGCTGCATTTGCCTGCGCGGGCCCGTGAAGTGTTCGATGTGACCGGTGCCGGCGACACAGTGATTTCCACTCTGGCGGCTGCGATTGCCGCTGGCGAAGAACTGCCGCACGCGGTAGCGCTGGCCAACCTGGCGGCGGGCATCGTGGTCGGCAAGCTGGGTACCGCGGCGATCAGCGCCCCGGAACTGCGTCGCGCCATTCAGCGTGAAGAAGGTTCCGAGCGTGGCGTGCTGGGTCTGGAGCAACTGCTGCTGGCAGTCGCCGATGCCCGGGCGCACAATGAGAAGATCGTGTTCACCAACGGCTGCTTCGACATCCTGCACGCCGGCCACGTGACCTACCTCGAGCAGGCGCGGGCCCAGGGCGATCGCCTGATCGTCGCGATCAACGACGACGCCTCGGTCAGCCGCCTGAAAGGGCCGGGCCGGCCGATCAACAGCGTTGACCGGCGCATGGCGGTTCTCGCCGGTCTCGGTGCGGTGGACTGGGTGATCAGCTTCGCCGAGGGCACCCCGGAAAACCTGCTGCGCGAGGTCAAGCCGGACGTGCTGGTGAAGGGCGGCGATTACGGTATCGATCAAGTGGTCGGCGCCGATATCGTCAAAGCCTACGGTGGCACCGTTAAAGTGCTGGGGCTGGTGGAAAACAGCTCGACCACGGCGATTGTGGAAAAAATCCGCAAGTCCGAGTGATGCAAACATGAAGACCGCGCCTGCGACGACTCTCTGGAGTCACTCGCAGGCGCGGTCTTTTGCCGTTCAGGAGTTCACTTTCTTGCGCGGCACGATCTTCTTCAGCAGTTGCTTCGCCTTGCCGCGCAACCGTGCCAGCCCCGTGTCCTTGGGCGGCGGGGTCAAACCCTGCTGGCGCAGCCAGTCCTTCCAGCGAATCCGCTCATCGCGCACCAGCCAGCCGTCCTGCCGGGCGAAACTTTCCGCCAGGTACAGGCCGCGAGTGCCCGCCGGGTACAACTGACCTTTCTTCAGCGTGTACAGCTCGGGCAGCGGTTCGCTGTCCTGCAACGGCATCAAGTACAGATCGGGGCGTTTGCGGTCGAGCCGGGCGACCAGTTGATCGCCTTCCAGCCGTTCATCGACATGAAACAGGCTGAGGTTCTTGGCTTCCTTGGGCACGTCCAGCCGCAAGTCGTAGATCAATTGCAGCGACGCGGTCGGCAAATGCACGTAGGCCCTCGGCCGTTCGAGCAATTGCAGATTGGCGCAGCGCACCGGCCGGGCCGAACCGGACAGCGGCGTCAGGCGAAAGGGCAGGGCCTCGCGATAATGCAGCGCCGAGGCGTACGGCGCCGGCAGCCAGGTGTCGTTGAAGCGCCCGCCGAGCCAGCCTTCCGGGGTTTCCAGCAGGCACTCTTCGGCAATCTCCTGGATCGCCGTGTGCAGCGGAATGTTCAGCTCATGGGCTGGTACGTAACCGGAAATCAACTTGAGCACCACATCGCCGCGATCCTGCCGACGCTGGCGCACCAGCACCCAGTAATCGCGATTCTGCCAGTGCAGGGTCAGGCGTACCGAGACGCCGAGGTTGGCCAGCTCCAGCGCAAACCGCTCGGCGTCGGCCACGCTGACCGGTTTGCGCCGCTGCAGGGTCTGGGCGAAATTCAGCGGCATGCCCACGCTCTGGTAGGTCAGGCCTTCCGGCGTGGCTTCGACGAACAGCGGCAGCGTCTTGAAGTTGCTCGGGTTCTTTCTGATGAGCGTACGCGGCATGTCGGCTCCTGCTTAAGGCCGCGAGGCGGCGTCAGTGACCACGAAGGACCTGGGCAACGGTCGCAACGTTATGGGCGAGGTGCAGCGGATTGATTGTCCCGACGATGGCACTGGCCACGCCGGGCTGGGCGAACAGCAACTCGAAGCTGGCGCGTACCGGATCCACGCCGGGACTCAGGCACACATGACCGCTGGCCAGGGCCTTCTTCACCAGAATGGCTTTGCCGTGGGCAGCAGCATAGTCAATGACCGCCTTCTCGTTTTGTTCGTTCAGATTGTAGGTGACCATCGCGCAGTCGCCTTGCTCCAGTGCTTTGAGGCCACCGTCGACGGTTTTGCCGGAAAAGCCGAAGCCGCGAATCTTGCCCTCGGCCTTGAGTGCCGCGAGGGTTGCGTAGACTTCGCTGTCGTTGAGGATCGCCAGATCGTTACCGTCGGAGTGCACCAGCACCAGGTCGATAAAATCGGTTTCAAGACGTTGCAGGCTGCGCTCCACCGACATTCGTGTGTGAGCGGCGCTGAAGTCGTGGGTCGACTGGCCGTCGACAAATTCTTCGCCGACCTTGCTGACGATCACCCAGTCCTGACGCTGACCGCGCAGCAGCGGGCCGAGGCGTTCTTCGCTGCGGCCGTAGGCCGGGGCGGTGTCGATCAGATTGATACCCAGCTCCCGCGCCTGTTTGAGCAGCATGCGCGCGGCATCGTCGTCGGGGATCTGGAAGCCGTTGGGGTATTTCACGCCCTGGTCGCGACCGAGTTTGACGGTGCCCAGGCCCAGCGGCGAAACCAGCAGGCCGGTGCTGCCCAGCGGGCGATGCAGATCGTGCAGGGTCGGCAGGCTCATGGCAGCAGTTGCTCCCAGGCGGGAACGCCCATCGGTGGTTTTGGCAATTCTGGTAGCGGAGCCGAGTGGCTCGGCTGGATGCCGTCGCGTTGCAGGGACGCGATCACCCGGTCAGCGAAGTCCGGCGCCAGGGCCAGTTTGGTTGGCCAGCCCACCAGCAGGCGACCTTCTTCAGCGAGGAAGGCGTTGTCCGGACGGGTCAGGCCGGTTTGCAGTGGTTCGGCGCGATCGACGCGCAGGGTCGCCCATTGCACGGTGCTCAGGTCGATCCATGGCAATAGCTGACCGAGTTCTTTCTGGGCGGTGGCGATCTGTTCGGCCGGCTCACGGGCCACGCCTTCGGATTCGGCAATGTCGCCGCCCAGATACCAGACCCACTGACCGTCGGCGGCCGGGTGGGTGGTCACGGTGATGCGCGGCTTGGTGCCGCCACCGAGGCAGTGCGCGTACAGCGGCTTCAGGCCCGGGCCCTTGGCGATGATCATGTGCAGTGGCCGGCGTTGCATGGCCGGATGAGTCAGGCCCAAAGCAGTCAGCAGGTCGGCGGTACCGGCACCGGCACTGAGCACGATGCGCTGGGCGCAGATCTCGCGGCCATC
>NZ_JAIHBA010000013.1:0-159634 GCF_019718735.1 Pseudomonas sp. RIT778
GCAGCGCCGTGCGGCGCAGCCGCATACATCGAGAGGAGGTGCAGCGAAGCAAACCGTAGGCGATGCCCCCTGATGGACACCGTAGCGAGGGAACACTGAGCCTAAGCGAAGTGCCGTACGCCGGGGCTCAGCCTTTTTGGTTACTTTTTCGGTGTTTGGAAAAAGTGACCCGCCGTAAGGGCGGAACCCTAAGAAGCCGTTACCGCAGCAACGGATATTCACCCAAAACCAAAAAACACACAGATACAAAAACGCCCGGCAAATGCCGGGCGTCTTGTATTGACTTGATTAGCGAGCGCGGTAAGTAATACGCCCTTTGCTCAAGTCATAGGGCGTCAGCTCGACGCGCACTTTGTCACCGGTAAGAATACGAATGTAGTTCTTGCGCATCTTGCCGGAAATATGCGCGGTTACGACGTGCCCATTTTCCAACTCCACACGAAACATGGTGTTGGGCAGGGTGTCGACGACAGTGCCTTCCATTTCGAAGCTGTCTTCTTTCGACATGCAGTAAAGCCCTCGGTATCCAATGAATGGCCCGGTGCAACTGCGCCAGGCAAAAGCGGCGTGCATTGTGCCCGAAAAATGGGGTTTACGCCAAGGGGTTTAGGGTTTGCGTTTAGTTCAGGATGACCCAGCGCTGATTGATCAGCAGTTCGATAGGCCGATATTGGGTCTTGTAGCTCATCTTTTTGCAGTTTTTGATCCAGTAACCCAGGTACACCGCCTCAAGCCCCAGGCGCTGGGCTTCGGCGATTTGCCAGAGGATCGCGTAGCGCCCAAGGCTGCGGCGTTCTTCCTGCGGTTCGTAAAAGGTGTAGACCGCCGACAGGCCGTTGGGCAGCAGATCGGTCACGGCAACTGCGAGCAACCGTCCGTCGAGCCGGAACTCGTAGAAGCGTGAGAAGGGCAGGTCGCGTACCAGAAAAGTCGAGAATTGATCGCGGCTCGGCGGGTACATGTCGCCGTCGGCATGGCGCTGTTCGATGTAGCGCTGATAGAGGTCGAAGTACTCTTCGCTGAACGCCGGCTTGACCGGGCGCACCTGCAAATCGATGTTGCGCTTGAAAATGCGTTTCTGCTGCCGGTTGGGGTTGAACTGCGCCACAGGAATGCGCGCAGGCACGCAGGCATTGCAGTTCTGGCAATGCGGGCGGTACAGGTGATCGCCGCTGCGACGAAAGCCCATTTCTGACAGGTCTGCGTAGACATGCACATCCATGGGCTGGCTCGGATCGAGAAACAGGGTCGTCGCCTGTTCCTCGGGCAGATAACTGCAAGAGTGAGGCTGAGTGGCATAAAACTTCAACCGCGCCAACTCGGTCATGATCAACCCTCAAGGGTAAGCTGGTGAATTAAGTGTAAGCCACGCGCGCAAAAGTCGCTCAGCAAACCCAGGTCGCGTGATTGGGTTGATCGAGGTGTCGGGCCAGATATTCAGCGAATGCAGAGCGGGAAATCGCCCGGGCGCCAAGGCTGTGAAGGTGGTCGGTCGGCATCTGGCAGTCGATCAGCACGAAACCCGCTTCTTTCAGATGTTGCACCAGCGTCGCAAAGCCGTACTTGGAAGCATTGTCCGCGCGGCTGAACATCGACTCGCCGAAGAACAGTTGCCCCATCGCCAGGCCGTACAGGCCGCCGACCAGTTCGCCCTCATCCCAGACTTCCACCGAGTGGGCAAAACCGCGTCGATGCAGTTCGATATAGGCGTCCTGCATCGCTTCGGTGATCCAGGTGCCGTCGGCGTATTCCCGGGGAGCGGCGCAGGCGTGGATCACGGCGTCGAAATCCTGATCGAAGGTCACTTTATAACGCTGTTTGCGCATCAATTTGCCGAGGCTGCGCGAGACGTGCAGTTCGTCGGGAAAAAGCACGGTGCGCGGATCCGGCGACCACCAGAGAATCGGCTGGCCTTCGGAAAACCATGGAAAGCAGCCATGGCGATAGGCCTGGATCAAGCGATCGGCAGACAGGTCACCGCCGGCCGCCAGCAATCCGTTGGGATCGCGCATGGCCTTTTCCAGTGGCGGGAAAGTCAGTGAGTTGCGTTGTAACCAAGTCAGCATGGCGTCCAGGCTTGCAGAAGGGGAGGGCGGTGGGCGCTGGGCCCGCGGTAAAGTGTGCCGGGAAATGACGCGAATGTCCTCCGTTGCAGTGCGGCTTTTGCGTAGCTGCAACTTGAGCATCCGGATGCGGTCGTAATCGGGCGTTGCACCGGTGCGGGCAAGGTTGTCGATGCCAATGTGTGGCACTCAGGGGAGATGAGGCGCAAATGCTTCGCTACGTTCATCAAATACACCTCATAAGCCTTTGTCACAAAAGGTAATGCATGCTCAAATTGAACGCCGGGTGTTGTGCGTTTGGCTATGCTTGAACCTGGGGCCTGGAAGCATGGCATCGAACGCGCAAACCCGTACAATGCCGGGCTGTTACAGAATATTCGCCGCGTGCCGTGTTTATAAAAGGCGGGGCGCAGTGTTAAAAGTAGTCTCCGTTGCGCCCGTCAATTTTTTTACCTGCCTGGATTGGGCAGTTTTTTATCGTCATTCAATAGATGGACGCGCCTCTGGCGCAGGAAAAGAAGCGTTTTGAAGAAATCCACGGAAGCACCAAAAACAGTCGTTCCGCTCTGGCGTCAACAGTTGCACTACCGGCTCAAGGAAGGTGCATTGATCGCCATCGGCGCCTTGTGCCTGTTCCTGATGATGGCGTTGCTGACCTACGGCAAGGACGATCCGGGCTGGAGCCACAACAGCAAGATCGACGACGTGCAGAACTTCGGCGGCCCGGCCGGTTCCTACAGCGCCGACATCCTGTTCATGGTGCTGGGTTACTTCGCCTACATCTTCCCGTTGTTGCTGGCGATCAAGGCGTATCAGATCTTCCGTCAGCGTCACGAACCGTGGCAGTGGAGCGGCTGGCTGTTTTCCTGGCGCCTGATCGGTCTGGTGTTCCTGGTGTTGTCCGGCGCCGCGCTGGCGCACATCCATTTCCATGCAGCCACTGGTTTGCCTGCTGGCGCCGGTGGTGCGCTGGGCGAAAGCCTCGGTGATCTGGCCCGCAATGCTCTGAACATTCAGGGCAGCACGTTGCTGTTCATCGCACTGTTCCTGTTCGGCCTGACGGTGTTCACCGACCTGTCGTGGTTCAAGGTGATGGACATCACCGGCAAGATCACCCTCGACCTGTTCGAACTGTTCCAGGGCGCGGTCAACCGTTGGTGGTCGGCGCGTACCGAGCGCAAGCAACTGGTCGCGCAACTGCGTGAAGTCGACGATCGCGTGCATGACGTGGTTGCACCGACGGTGACCGACAAGCGTGAGCAGGCCAAGGTCAAGGAACGTCTGATCGAGCGCGAACAGGCTCTGAGCAAGCACATGTCCGAGCGCGAGAAACAGGTTCCGCCGGTCATCGCGCCGGCCCCGGTCAAGGCGCCGGAGCCAAGCAAGCGCGTGCAGAAAGAGAAGCAGGTGCCGTTGTTCGTCGACAGCGCCGTGGAAGGCACCTTGCCGCCGATCTCGATCCTCGATCCTGCAGAAAAGAAACAACTCAATTATTCGCCCGAATCCCTGGCGGCGGTCGGCCACTTGCTGGAGATCAAGCTCAAGGAATTCGGCGTCGAAGTCACCGTGGATTCGATCCATCCCGGCCCGGTCATTACCCGTTACGAAATCCAGCCTGCTGCGGGCGTGAAGGTCAGCCGTATCGCCAACCTGGCGAAAGACCTTGCACGTTCGCTGGCCGTGACCAGTGTGCGGGTGGTGGAAGTGATTCCGGGCAAGACCACGGTCGGTATCGAGATTCCCAACGAAGACCGGCAGATCGTGCGCTTCTCCGAAGTGCTGTCGACGCCTGAGTACGACAACTTCAAATCGCCGGTCACCCTGGCCCTGGGCCACGACATCGGCGGCAAGCCGGTCATCACCGACCTTGCGAAGATGCCGCACCTGCTGGTGGCCGGTACCACCGGTTCCGGTAAGTCGGTGGGCGTGAACGCGATGATCCTGTCGATCCTGTTCAAGTCTGGACCGGACGACGCCAAGCTGATCATGATCGACCCGAAAATGCTCGAACTGTCGATCTACGAAGGCATTCCGCATCTGCTGTGCCCGGTCGTGACCGACATGAAGGACGCCGCCAACGCCCTGCGCTGGAGCGTTGCCGAGATGGAGCGTCGCTACAAGCTGATGGCGAAGATGGGCGTGCGAAACCTGTCCGGCTTCAACGCCAAGGTCAAGGAAGCCCAGGACGCCGGCGAGCCGCTGAGCGATCCGCTGTACAAACGCGAAAGCATCCACGACGAAGCACCGCTGCTGCAGAAACTGCCGACCATCGTCGTGGTCGTGGACGAATTCGCCGACATGATGATGATCGTCGGCAAGAAGGTAGAAGAACTGATCGCCCGTATCGCGCAGAAGGCGCGTGCGGCCGGTATCCACCTGATCCTCGCGACCCAGCGGCCGTCGGTGGACGTGATCACCGGTCTGATCAAGGCCAACATCCCGACGCGGATGGCGTTCCAGGTATCGAGCAAAATCGACTCCCGGACCATCATCGACCAGGGCGGCGCCGAACAACTGCTTGGTCACGGTGACATGCTCTACATGCCGCCGGGCACCAGCCTGCCGATCCGTGTTCACGGCGCCTTCGTGTCCGACGATGAAGTTCACCGGGTGGTGGAAGCCTGGAAACTGCGCGGCGCACCGGAATACAACGACGACATCCTCAATGGTGTCGAAGAGGCGGGCAGTGGTTTCGAAGGCAGCAGCGGCGGTGGTGACGGCGACGATCCGGAAGCCGACGCGCTGTACGACGAAGCCGTGCAGTTCGTGCTGGAAAGCCGTCGCGCCTCCATCTCCGCTGTACAGCGCAAGCTGAAGATCGGCTACAACCGTGCCGCGCGCATGATCGAAGCCATGGAAATGGCCGGGGTCGTGACGTCGATGAACACCAACGGTTCCCGCGAAGTCCTGGCCCCTGGCCCGGTACGCGACTGATTCGATACCCTGATCCAAATGCAATGGACGGTGCATGAAGCGCCGTCCACTTTCCCACGAGTATTCAAGAGGACTCCCATGCGTCTTATCCGCATGTTGCTGCCGGTACTGGCTCTGACCACCCTCACGGCTCACGCCGATGACAAGGATGTGGCTCGCCTGACCCAATTGCTCGAAACATCCAAGACCCTGACCGCCAATTTTTCCCAGCTGACCCTCGACGGCAGCGGCACCCAGTTGCAGGAAACCACCGGCGACATGACCCTGCAGCGTCCAGGCCTGTTCTACTGGCACACCAATGCGCCCGCCGAGCAGACCATGGTGTCCGACGGCAAGAAAGTCACCCTGTGGGACCCGGATCTGGAACAGGCCACTATCAAGAAGCTCGATGAGCGCCTGACCCAGACTCCAGCCCTGTTGCTGTCCGGCGACGTATCGAAGATCAGCCAGAGCTTCGACATCAGCGCGAAAGAGGCGGGCGGCGTGATCGACTTCACTCTGAAGCCGAAAACCAAGGACACCTTGTTCGACAGCCTGCGCCTGTCGTTCCGCAATGGTCTGGTCAATGACATGCAGCTGATCGACAGCGTCGGCCAGCGCACCAATATCCTGTTCACCGGTGTGAAGGCCAACGAAGCGGTCCCTGCATCGAAGTTCAAGTTCGACATCCCGAAGGGTGCCGATGTGATCCAGGAATAAACACAGAGGTTTCAACGGTACGTGATGGATCTGTTTCGCAGTGCACCGATTGCCCAGCCATTGGCCGCCCGTTTGCGGGCGACCAATCTGGATGAGTACGTCGGTCAGGAACACGTGCTCGCTCGCGGCAAGCCTTTGCGCGAAGCGCTGGAACAGGGTGCCCTGCATTCGATGATCTTCTGGGGCCCGCCGGGCGTGGGCAAGACCACGCTGGCGCGGTTGTTGGCGGAAGTCTCGGATGCGCATTTCGAAACGGTCTCGGCGGTGTTGGCCGGGGTCAAGGAGATCCGTCAGGCGGTGGAAATCGCCAAGCAGCAGGCCGGCCAGTACGGCAAGCGCACTATCCTGTTTGTCGATGAAGTGCACCGCTTCAACAAGTCTCAACAGGACGCCTTCCTGCCGTACGTTGAAGACGGCACGCTGATCTTCATTGGCGCCACCACTGAAAACCCTTCTTTCGAACTGAACAACGCATTGCTGTCGCGGGCGCGGGTCTACGTACTCAAGAGCCTCGACGAAGCGGCGTTGCGCAAACTGGTGCACCGCGCGCTCACCGAAGAGCGTGGTCTGGGCAAGCGTCATCTGACTCTCAGCGATGAAGGCTTCCAGATGTTGCTGTCCGCCGCCGACGGTGATGGCCGGCGCCTGCTGAACCTGCTGGAAAACGCCTCGGACCTGGCCGAAGACCACAGCGAGATGGGCACCGAGCTGCTGCAAAGCCTGCTCGGCGACACTCGCCGGCGTTTCGACAAGGGCGGCGAAGCGTTCTACGACCAGATTTCCGCGCTGCACAAATCGGTGCGCGGCTCCAATCCGGACGGCGCGTTGTACTGGTTTGCGCGAATGATCGACGGCGGCTGCGATCCGCTGTACCTGGCTCGGCGCGTGGTGCGCATGGCCAGTGAAGACATCGGCAACGCCGACCCGCGCGCACTGAGCCTGTGCCTGGCCGCGTGGGAAGTGCAGGAGCGTCTCGGCAGTCCGGAAGGTGAGTTGGCAGTGGCTCAGGCCATCACCTATCTGGCCTGTGCGCCGAAAAGCAACGCGGTGTACATGGGCTTCAAGACCGCGCTGCGCGCCGCCGCCGAACACGGTTCGCTGGAGGTGCCGCTGCACCTGCGCAATGCGCCGACCAAATTGATGAAGCAATTGGGCTACGGCGACGAATACCGTTATGCCCACGACGAACCGGACGCCTACGCGGCCGGCGAAGACTATTTCCCGGAAGAACTCGACCCGATTCCGTTCTACCAACCGGTGCCCCGTGGCCTGGAGTTGAAGATCGGCGAAAAGCTCAACCACCTTGCCCAACTTGATCGTTTAAGCCCCCGGCAGCGGAGAAAATAGTGGTTCCATTGATCGTTGCAGTCTCCGTCGGCGGGATTGCCGGCACCTTGTTGCGCTTCGCCACCGGCAATTGGGTCAACGCCAATTGGCCGCGGCACTTCTATACCGCGACGCTGGCCGTTAATATCGTGGGCTGTCTGCTGATTGGCGTGCTGTACGGCCTGTTTTTGATACGCCCGGAAGTACCGATCGAGGTACGTGCCGGGTTGATGGTCGGCTTCCTCGGGGGGCTGACGACTTTTTCATCCTTTTCACTGGATACGGTGCGCCTGCTGGAAAGCGGGCAAGTGCCGCTGGCCCTGGGCTATGCGGCCATCAGCGTATTCGGCGGGCTGCTCGCGACCTGGGCCGGCCTGTCCCTGACCAAACTTTGATAACGAGAAACCGACATGCTCGATTCCAAACTGTTACGTAGCAACCTTCAGGACGTAGCGGACCGCCTGGCTTCCCGTGGTTTTGCCCTGGATGTCGCGCGCATCGAAGCGCTGGAAGAACAGCGCAAGACCGTCCAGACCCGCACCGAAGCACTGCAGGCTGAGCGTAACGCGCGTTCCAAATCCATCGGTCAGGCCAAGCAGCGCGGCGAAGACATCGCGCCGCTGATGGCCGACGTCGAGCGCATGGCGGGCGAACTGAGCGCCGGTAAAGTCGAGCTGGACGCGATCCAGACCGAACTGGACTCGATCCTGCTGGGCATTCCGAACCTGCCGCACGAATCGGTACCGGTCGGCGAAGACGAAGACGGCAACGTCGAAGTCCGTCGCTGGGGCACCCCGACTGCCTTCGATTTCCCGGTTCAGGACCACGTGGCCCTGGGCGAGAAGTTCGGCTGGCTCGACTTCGAAACCGCCGCCAAGCTGTCCGGCGCGCGTTTCGCGCTGCTGCGTGGCCCGATTGCCCGTCTGCACCGCGCACTGGCGCAGTTCATGATCAACCTGCACGTCACCGAGCACGGCTACGAAGAGGCTTACACGCCTTATCTGGTTCAGGCCCCGGCGCTGCAAGGCACCGGTCAACTGCCGAAGTTCGAAGAAGACCTGTTCAAGATCGCTCGCGAAGGCGAGGCCGATCTGTACCTGATCCCGACCGCCGAAGTGTCGCTGACCAATATCGTGGCCGGTGAAATCGTCGATTCGAAACAGCTGCCGATCAAGTTCGTCGCTCACACTCCGTGCTTCCGCAGCGAAGCCGGCGCGTCGGGTCGTGACACTCGCGGCATGATCCGTCAGCACCAGTTCGACAAAGTTGAAATGGTCCAGATCGTCGAGCCGTCGAAGTCGATGGAAGCGCTGGAAGGCCTGACCGCCAACGCCGAGAAAGTCCTGCAACTGCTGGAGCTGCCTTACCGCACCCTGGCGCTGTGCACCGGCGACATGGGCTTCAGCGCGGTCAAGACGTACGACCTCGAAGTGTGGATTCCGAGCCAGGACAAGTACCGTGAAATCTCGTCTTGCTCCAACTGCGGCGACTTCCAGGCCCGCCGCATGCAGGCGCGTTTCCGCAACCCGGAAACCGGCAAGCCTGAGCTGGTGCACACCCTGAACGGTTCCGGTCTGGCGGTCGGTCGTACCCTGGTGGCCGTGCTGGAAAACTACCAGCAGGCCGACGGTTCGATCCGCGTGCCGGACGTGCTGAAACCGTACATGGGTGGCCTTGAGGTCATCGGCTAAATGAAATATCTGCCGCTGTTTCACAACCTGCGCGGCAGTCGTGTGTTGGTCGTCGGTGGGGGGGAGATTGCCTTGCGCAAGTCCCGCCTGCTGGCCGATGCCGGTGCGCTGCTGCGGGTGGTCGCACCTGAAATCGAAGCGCAACTGCGCGAACTGGTTGCCGCCAGCGATGGCGAATGCCTGCTGCGTGGCTACGCCGAAACGGATCTGGACGGTTGCGGGCTGATCATTGCCGCCACCGACGACGAAGCGTTGAACGCGCAAGTCTCCGCCGATGCCCATCGGCGCTGCGTGCCGGTCAATGTGGTCGATGCGCCGGCGCTGTGCAGCGTGATCTTCCCGGCAATTGTCGATCGTTCACCGCTGATCATCGCGGTTTCCAGTGGCGGCGATGCGCCGGTGCTGGCCCGGCTGATCCGCGCCAAGATCGAAACCTGGATTCCCTCGACCTACGGCCATCTGGCCGGGCTGGCCGCGCGGTTTCGCGATCAGGTCAAAGGCCTGTTTCCCGATGTACAGCAGCGTCGCGGTTTTTGGGAAGACGTGTTCCAGGGGCCGATTGCCGATCGCCAACTGGCTGGGCAGGGCGCCGAGGCCGAACGTTTGCTGCAAGCCAAGATTGACGGCGAAGCCATGGTCACGACCGGCGAGGTGTATCTGGTGGGCGCAGGGCCGGGCGATCCGGATCTGCTGACTTTCCGCGCCTTGCGCCTGATGCAGCAAGCCGATGTGGTGCTGTACGACCGCTTGGTGGCGCCCGCGATTCTTGAGCTGTGCCGCCGCGATGCCGAGCGTGTCTACGTCGGCAAGCGTCGCGCCGATCACGCTGTGCCGCAGGATCAGATTAACCAGCAACTGGTGGATCTGGCCAAGGCCGGCAAGCGTGTGGTGCGGTTGAAGGGCGGGGATCCGTTCATCTTCGGCCGTGGCGGCGAAGAGATCGAGGAGCTGGCGGCCCATGGCATTCCGTTCCAGGTGGTGCCGGGCATCACGGCAGCCAGCGGTTGCGCGGCGTATGCCGGGATTCCGCTGACCCATCGCGATTACGCGCAGTCGGTGCGTTTCGTCACCGGGCACCTGAAGGACGGTTCCACCGATCTGCCGTGGGCCGACCTCGTCGCGCCGGCGCAGACGTTGGTGTTCTACATGGGCCTGGTGGGGTTGCCGATCATCTGCGAGCAGTTGATCAAACATGGTCGTGCGGCCGAAACCCCGGCCGCGCTGATCCAGCAGGGCACCACGGTCAATCAGCGGGTCTTCACTGGCACGCTGGCCGACCTGCCGCGTCTGGTGGCGGAGCATGAAGTGCATGCGCCGACGCTGGTGATCGTCGGCGAAGTGGTGCAACTGCGCGAGAAACTGGCGTGGTTCGAGGGCGCTCAGGGTCAGATCTGACGACTCTGAGGGGATCGTTCCCACGCGGTGGGAACGATCCGGCTTTCAACCTCTGCGCCATACCCCTTTCCCGCCCAACCGGTTCCGGTCATGGGCCACAGTGAAATCCTGTTTCGGCCCCTTCGGCACAACGCCGGTCGGGTTGATGGTCTTGTGGCTGCCGTAGTAGTGATTCTTGATGTGCTGGAAATCCACGGTCTCGGCAACGCCCGGCCACTGGTACATCTCACGCAGCCAGTTCGACAGATTCGGATAATCGCTGATCCGCCGCAGATTGCATTTGAAGTGCCCGTGATACACCGCGTCGAAACGAATCAGCGTGGTGAACAAGCGCACGTCGGCCTCGGTCAGGTATTCACCCGTCAGATAACGGTTGGCGCCCAGCACTTGCTCCAGATGATCCAGTTCGGCAAACACGTCGTCGAACGCTTCTTCATAGGCCTTCTGCGAGGTCGCGAAACCGGCGCGGTACACACCGTTGTTCACGGCAGGGTAGATCCGCTTGTTCAGCGCATCGATCTCGCTGCGTAATGGCGCTGGATAGAAGTCCAGATCGTTGCCGGTCAAGTCATCGAAGGCGCTGTTGAACATGCGGATGATCTCCGCCGATTCGTTGCTGACGATGCGCTTGAGCTTCTTGTCCCACAGCACCGGCACGGTGACGCGGCCGGTGTAGTCGGCGGTGTCGGCGGTGTAGCGCTGGTGCATGAAATCGAAGTGGTCGAGTTTGTCGCCGGTCGAACCGAGGTTCTGGTCGAAGGTCCAGCCGTTTTCCAGCATCAGCCAGCTAACGACGGAAACATCGATCAGGCTTTCCAGGCCTTTGAGCTTGCGCAGGATCAGCGTGCGATGCGCCCATGGACAGGCGAGGGAGACGTAAAGGTGATAACGCCCGGCTTCGGCGGCAAAACCGCCTTCACCACTCGGGCCCGGCTCGCCGTTGCGAGTGACCCAGTTGCGGCGCTGCGCCTGTTCGCGCTGGAACGCACCGTCCTTGCTGCTTTCGTACCACTTGTCCTGCCAGCGGCCGTCGACGAGTAAACCCATGATCAAGACTCCAGAAACCAATATTCGTTGGAGCCGAGTCTATTCCGATGAGTTCGAACAAAAAGCGCAAAGATCGGGCGTTAATGATCGGTTAAATCGATTTGTCCCGCGCAGCCCAGTATTGCTCGGCGGTTTCGAAAGCCTGTTCACGGCTCTGACCTAGGCCGCGCAGTGCCAGCGCCATGGTCGAAATCAGCGCCATTTGCGGATAGCTGTCGACCACATCGCCACGCCAGACGGCCTTCAAATGCTCGATATCCAGCGAAGAAGGTTTGACGTGACGCTGCGCCGACAGCTGCGGCCACTCCTCGTCCCAGCTCTCGCCGCCGGTGGTGCCGTACAGGTGGCTGTCGGCATCCGGGTTGATCTCGATTTCGCCGCCGTCGCCCTTGATCACGATGGCCGTGTCGCCAAGCAGGCCGCTGGCATCGCGGTGCACCGCTTGATAGCCAGGGTGAAAAATACTCTGCAAACCGCAACGCGCGCCCAGCGGATTGAGGATCCGCGCTAGCGAGTGGATCGGCGAGCGCAGACCGAGGGTGTTGCGCAGGTCGATCATCCGTTGCAGCTGCGGCGCCCAGTCCAACAGTGGCATGAACGCCAGACCGCCGTTGTCCAGCGCCGCGCCGACCTGTTGCCAGTTGCGGCACAGTGGGATGTTCAGTTCACCGAGCAGTTGTTCGGAGTACAAGCGCCCGGCGGTGTGCGCGCCGCCGCCGTGCATGAAGATGCGCACGCCGTTCTGCGCCAGGCACTTGGCCGCCAGCAGATACCACGGCAGGTGACGCTTCTTGCCGGCATAGGTCGGCCAATCCAGATCGACCTTCAACTCTGGCGCCTGCAAGCGTTCGCGCAGGGCTTCGGTGAAGCCGGCCATTTCCTCGGCGCTTTCTTCCTTGTGCCGCAGCAGCATCAGGAAAGCGCCAAGCTGGGTTTCTTCGACCGCTTCGTCGAGCACCATGCCCATGGCTTGCCGGGCTTCCTCGCGGGTCAGGTCGCGGGCGCCGCGCTTGCCCTTGCCGAGGATGCGCACGAACTGGGCGAACGGGTGCTCGGCGGGCGTTTCGAGGGTCAGCGCTGGATAGTCGGTCATAGGCAATTCGTCGGTTTGGGCAGGCCCGCCAGTTTCGCGGCGAGTTTGGCAGGGGTGCCTTTGAACAGTCGGTTCAGGTGCAGGCTGTTGCCTTTCTCCGCGCCGAGTTTGAGCGCGGTGTACTTGATCAGCGGCCGGGTGGCCGGGGACAACTGGAATTCGGCATAGAAGCTGCGCAGCAGTTCGAGGACTTCCCAATGTTCCGGGCTCAGCTCGATGTCTTCGGCAGCGGCGAGGGCGCTGGCGACTTCGGCCGACCAGTCGTTGAGGTCGACCAGGAAGCCGTCCTTGTCCAGTTCGATGGCGCGGGCGCCGACGGTCAACGCATTCATAGCCAGCTGTTGACCTTGTCGTGGTGAATCGACAGCTCGACGAAGGCCGGGTAATCGATGGCTTCGGCCCAGTCCGGAATCTGCACGGCACGGGCTTGCGCGTCTTCGGCCAGCACGAACAATTTCACCTTACGCGATTCCAGCGCACTGAACGGCGCAGTGCCGGGTTGCAGCGCATAAGCGGCATCGCCAGACAGCAACAGCGCATCGGCAGCGCCCAGCAGGCGCAGGCAACTGGTCAGGCGTTCGTCGCCGAACGGGGAGTGGGACAAAACATGCAAAGTCGACATCAGAGGGTGATCACCTGGTCGTAACGGTCAATAAGGGCGGTGATTTGTTCGGCGGCCAAAGGCTGCGCCTCGTCCAGCGAACGATCGCCGAGGCCGCGAGCACTGGCGCTTTCGGCGCAGTAGAACAGCTCTTCGACACCGAACATCGGCAACGCTTGCAGGTTGGCGCTCAGGTCTTTCTGTTGCAGGGCCTTGGCGTTTTGCCCGGCGGCCAATTGCAGCACTCCGTCGTCGAGAAACAGCAGACTGATCGGCAGATCGAACGCGCCACCGGCCAGCACGATGTCCAGCGCTTCGCGGGCGCCGGGGCCGGACCACGGCGATTGGCGGCTGATAATCAGAAGGGACTTGGCCATGTCATGCGCCTCCGAAACAGATGAGGCGGTCGGCATCCTGCACCGCATCATGCAACTGGCCGAGGCCGGACAATTCCCACGGTGCGCTGACGGCCACGGCGTCACGTTGATAACGCCCGGCTTCCTCGGTATTCAACACGCCACGGCGCAGGGCTGCGGCGATGCACACCACGCCGTCGAGGTTTTGTTCGGTGATAAAGGTTCGCCACTGTTTGGGCAGGTCCAGTTCGTCCTGCGGCGTGACCACGGCGTCGGACGCGTTGTGGACTCCGTCCTGATAGAAAAACAGCCGGACAATCTCATGCCCGCCGGCCAGCGCGGCCTGAGCGAACAGCAGGGCGCGGCGCGAGGAGGGCGCATGGGCGGCGGAAAACAGCGCAATGGCGAACTTCATGACGGACTCGATCAGCAAAACTGCGGCCATGATAAAGCTTTCTCGGTGGGGCGGCGAAGCGGATGTTTCCCGCGCCCGTTTCGATGCAAGCAGGTGTCCGTCAACGCGGCATGTAGCCCAACTGCCAACGCCGCGGAATCTTCAGGGTCAGCAGCCCCAGTACGGCGGCAAACAGTCCGCTGACCAACATCGCCTTGAGCCCCAGATGATGTTCCAGCACTGCCCCCAGAATGGCGCCGACCAGCATCCCGCTCCACGGCACCAGTTGCACCCGCCAGCCGCTTCGCCGTTCGCCGAGCACCCACCGGCCCAATCCACGGCCGAATCGGGACAGGGCGCCGGTGACGTACGTCAGCCCGACCGGCAGACCGTTCACTTCTTCCACCGCCGCGTTGAGCATGCCCATCGCAATGATCGCCGCCAGCAGGGCCGGCAGTTGCGTGTCAAAGGGCCAGGCCGCCAAACAGAGCAGGGCGGCGATGGATAGCAGCAACGGCAGCGCCCGCCGACCACCCAGTCGGCTGACCACAACCCCGAGGGCATTACCGACAATGAACGTGGCGACCAGCAGGATCAGCCTTAACGTCAGTGCGCTGTCGCCATCACTGATCGCCACCGCCAGCCGCGTGGTGTTGCCGCTCATGAAGGAAACGAAATCGCCGCTGGCCATGAAGCCGATGGCGTCGGTCATGCCGGCCAGTACCGACAGGCTGGCAACCAGCGCCAGGCCTACACGGCCGCGCCATTTCTGTATGTGAAGATGTCCGGGGCTGGCGCGGTGGGTCGAGGTGGAAGGCAGCATCGAGGCAGCGTCCTTGAGCGGGGTTTACGGTTCTATGCCATACAGATCGCAGTACTCCAGCCAGTCCATCCCGGCCATTTCCGCCACTTCACGATGCACTTCCAGGCGTTGCGCCTGATACTCCTCGGGCGTCGCAGCGGTGAGCTGCAACGTCAGCTCCCAGGCAAACAAACCCTGGCTTTCGGCCTCGGCTTCGAAGGCTTCGTGCAGGCGTTCTTCGCGGTACTGCGCCTGGGTTTCGCCCTTGGCCTGGGCCAGCAGCGGGTTGAGGTGGTCAAGGGCTTCGCGCAGTTCCGGACGCGCATCGAGAAACAGTTTCAGGGCCTGTTCGTGTCGCTGGTCAGTAGGCGCCATGGGCTTTCCTTGTAAGGCTGATGACCGTTAATGTGCCGCAGCGGCCGGTATGTGTCGCGTTCTAAATGCAGTAAAGCAGAACGATTTTTGGCGTTGCGGTGATACAGTCCGCTTTTTTCCGAATGAGCGAATGCAATGCGAATGCTGATGGTGGCACTGGCGGCAACCCTGCTGGCCGGTTGCGCGGGTTCGGCGATGGAAGACGCCCGCACGCAAACCCCTTACAAGACCCTGAATTCGGATAAACCCGAAAAAGTCGTGGCCCAGTGCGTGCAATTCGCCTGGCAGGACGAAGCGGTGTTCGGCGTGGACGCAGCGGCTTATCTGCAACCGGGCAAGAAGGGCGGTTCGACGGTCTACACGCGTTCGGCGGAGTCGTTCGTCGACTTGACCACGGATGCGTCCGGCACCGTGCTGAATTACTACGCGCAGAAGGATGATTTTGTGGCCAAGCGCCGCTTGGCGGCGCTGGCGACCTGTCTGTAACGGGCAGCTGAATGCGTTGAAATTTGCGACCCTCGCCAGCCTGCGGGCGGGGGGCGCTGAACTCAATCAATCAAACGCTTCTGGAAAAAATGCCGCTTGTGCCCCAGCGGATAATCCACAATCTCGCCACACTCGGTATACCCCAGTTTTTTGTAGAACCCGGGCGCCTGAAAATCAAAGGTATCGAGCCAGATCCCCACGCAGTCTTTTTCCCGGGCGAATTCCTCGACCATGTTCATCAGCTTCGAGCCGATTCCCTGTCCCCGGCCTTCTTCCGGCACCGCCAGCAACTCGATAAACAGCCACCGATAGAACGTGTGCCCATAGAGGCCACCGAGGATCGCGTCGTTATCGTCGCGCACCAGCAACGCGACCGGTTCGTACAGCGAAGGCCCGGCTTTGGCGATGTTATGGGCACGCAGGGGCGCCAGGATGGCTGCGCGCTGTTCTTCGGTGGGGTCCTGTGACAGCTCGATCCGCAACGTCATGTTGTCTTCCTTGTAGTAATGAATCGGCAGCCTATCGCGCCGCAGCCGATTGAAGCAATCGCTTGGAACCGTCGCTGCTGCGCCGGGGTCTAGCCCTTTAGGGCGTCCATCCGGAACGCGTTTGCCTGGGAGATTCCATGAACATTTTCGAAGCCCTGCGTGAAAGCCACGATCGTCAGCGGACCTACGCGAAATCGTTGATCAAGACCAGCGGTGACACCCCGGAAAGGGTGGAGGCCTACAAGCAACTGAAGGCTGAGCTTCAGGCTCACGAAACGGCCGAAGAGCGCCATTTCTATATCCCGCTGATGGAGTTCGACAACGGTGTCGACCTCAGCCGCCATGCCATCGCCGAGCACCATGAAATGGACGAAATGATGGAAGAGCTCGACGAGACCGAGATGTCCAGCCCGGCCTGGCTGGCCACGGCGAAAAAGCTCTCGGAGAAGGTCCATCACCACCTGCAGGAAGAAGAGCAGAAGTTCTTCCAGATGGCCGGCAAGCTGCTCGACGACAAACAAAAGGAACAGCTCGCCGGGCAGTATCAAAAGGAGTTCGAGGCGCAGCTTCCCTGAACCGGTGAATGCAGGTTTTTGTAATGACGCGGTGTAGTCTTTTTGCCATGCGTCAGGTGAGCGTCGTCGCAAAGCACTGTGTTTATATACAGTATTTTCGGCGTTTTCGAGTTTCGCCGAGGCCGACTGCGACAAAACCACCGATGGACAAAAAATCCCCCTCCGTTAGCTTGAAGGCCTCTCCTCGGACAGGAGAGTTCTTAAATCAACGGAGTGAAAAACATGAACCAACCACAAGCTCAAACCCAACTGCGACACGGTCGCGTCATTTCCCCTGCAAGCCGCGGCGCGGTGGCCATCGAGCAAGGATTGCTCGGCGGCTGGCAGGTCAATGAAATGGAAGGCGGCAAGAACTTCCCGGCACTCGCGGCCGGCCCGTTCCCGGCGCCATTCGAAAGCGACAACCCGAGCGTCGTACCGCCGGCTGACGGCTATATTCTCAGTGGCGGCAAGAACGACGCACGTGATTGTGTGAACTTCACCGCAGAAGAAATGAGCAAGAAACTCGGGCGTCCGTTCTCCTGGCCGCTGCTCAATGTCACCCCCGGTCAGACCCTTGAGGTCAAATGGGAGTACACCGCGCCGCACACCACCCGCGGTTATCGCTGGCTGATCACCAAGGATGGCTGGGACCCGAAACAACGCATCACCCGAGCGCAACTGGAAGCGCAACCGTTCGCCGAGGATTTCTATCCGCAAGTGCCGTACTACAGTCATTCGGCGGAATTGAAAGCCAAGGTCAATCACGCCGTGAAACTTCCGGGCAACAAGCAGGGTCATCACGTCATCGTCCTGATGTGGATCGTCGCCAACACCGGCAACGCCTTCTATCAGGCCTTCGATGTGGACTTCAAATAAGCCCGCAACGTCAATCCCACACGTTCTGAAGGATTAGAACATGTCAAACATCGACTTCACCCTATTGAAAAACCAGGCCAGCGACGCGGCGTCGCTGATGCCGACTCTTGCCGGCAAGAAGATCCTCATGGGCTTCTGGCACAACTGGCCGGCCGGCCCGAGCGATGGTTACCAGCGCGGCCAGTTCGCCAACATCGCGCTGGAAAACGTGCCGAAGGAATACAACGTGGTCGCGGTGGCCTTCATGAAGGGCAGCGGGATTCCGACCTTCAAGCCGTTCAACGTTTCCGATGCCGAGTTCCGTCGTCAGGTCGGCGTGCTCAACAGTCAGGGGCGGGCGGTGCTGATTTCCCTGGGCGGTGCCGATGCGCACATCGACTTGCGCGCCGGTCAGGAGCAACCGCTGGCCAATGAAATCATCCGTCTGGTGGAAACCTACGGCTTCGACGGCCTGGACATCGATCTTGAACAGAGCGCGATTGATTTCGCTGCCAACAAGACCGTCCTGCCGGCCGCGCTGAAACTGGTCAAGGATCACTACGCCGGCCAGGGCAAGCATTTCATCATCAGCATGGCGCCGGAGTTTCCGTACCTGACCACCTCCGGCAAATACGTTGGTTACCTGCAAGCGCTGGAAGGCTATTACGACTTCATCGCTCCGCAGTTCTACAACCAGGGCGGCGACGGGGTCTGGGTGCCGGAAGCCAATAACGGCAACGGAGCGTGGATTGCCCAGAACAACGACGCGATGAAAGAGGACTTCCTCTATTACCTGACCGAGAGCCTGGTGACCGGTACTCGCGGTTTCACCAAGATCCCGGCGGACAAGTTCGTCATCGGCCTGCCGGCCAACGTCGATGCCGCCGCCACCGGTTACGTGATCGACAAGACCGTGGTCGGCAACGCGATGAAACGCCTGGCGGTAAAAGGACATCCGATCAAGGGCCTGATGACCTGGTCGGTGAACTGGGACAACGGCACCAGCAAGGATCGCGTGCCGTACAACTGGGAATTCAGTCGACGTTATGGACCGCTGATTCACGGGGCGCCGTCTGCGGCGCAGGGCGCTGATGCAGCAACGGTGAACGTGGCACATCAGTAGTCAATGAACGAAAAGCCCGGTAGCGCTGCCGGGCTTTTTTTTCGTCGGCGGTTCGCATCAATTCACCTACCATGGCCATCTTCCGATGACAAAAAAGGATCAGGCGTCATGTCCAACACAGCCGAGCGGGTCAACATCGTCGATACCCAGGTGTTGTCCCACGACTGGTATCTGCTGAAGAAAATCACCTTCGACTATCACCGCAACAACGGTGACTGGCAGCGTCAGACGCGCGAGGTCTACGACCGTGGCAATGGCGCGGCGATTCTGCTGTTCAACCGCGAGCAACGGACCGTGGTGCTGACCCGGCAGTTCCGCCTGCCGGTGTTCGTCAACGGTCATGACGGTTTGCTGATTGAAGTGGCGGCCGGACTGCTTGAAGGCGCGGCGCCAGAGCAGCGCATCCGCGACGAGGCCGAGGAAGAAACCGGTTACCGCGTGCATGACGTGAAGAAGGTCTTCGAGGCCTACATGAGCCCCGGCTCGGTGACCGAGAAACTGCACTTTTTCATCGCCGAGTACGATGCCTCGTCAAAGGTCAGTGAAGGGGGCGGTCTGGAAGAGGAAACCGAAGAGCTGGAAGTGCTGGAGTGGCGTTTCGACGACGCGCTGGCGGCGTTCCAGCGCGGCGAGATTTGCGATGCCAAGACCATCATGCTGCTGCAATACGCGGCGATGAATAACCTGTTCGGCGGTTAAAACAGATCGCCGGTTTTACCGATGTCCGACCACTGGCCACCCTCCAGGCTCAGCAAGCGCTCTTTGGCTTCAAGGCCTCCGGCAAACCCGGTCAGTTTTCCTGAGGCGCCGATGACTCGATGGCACGGCGCAATGATCGAAATCGGATTGCGCCCGTTCGCCGCGCCGACGGCACGCACCGCACTCGGGTGGCCGATCTGTTCGGCGATCTGGCTGTAGGTGCGGGTTTCGCCAAACGGAATGGTCAGCAGCGCGGCCCAGACCTTTTTCTGGAACTCGGTGCCGGCAAAGTCCAGCTCCAGATCGAACGCGTTTCGCGTTCCTGCAAAATATTCTTCCAGCTGACGCGCGGTTTTCATCAGCACCGGATTGTCCGGTGATTCGCTCATCGGCCCGAGGCGCACCCGGTTCGGTTTGTCGTTTTCCCAGAGGATGGCGGCCAGACGTGAGCCGTTCGCGACCAGCTTCAACTCGCCGACAGGCGAGGGCAGGGTGATGAACGTGTAGGCCATGGGAAAAACTCCGGTACGGGGGCGAAAACTGCGCCCAGCATACTGCCGGATCAGGGAGGCGCAAACCGTAATCGCGACCATACTGGCTGATGCTCTTGAAGCGCTTTCCTACCTTATAAAAAGAAGAGACCGACTCATGAAGTACGAACCTTTTGCCAAATCGCTGATTGCGACCTCATTGGCGCTCAGCTGCCTCATGGCCCACGCCGCCTCGGTTGCCCCGGTCGCCGCCGAAAACGGCATGGTGGTCACCGCCCAGCACCTGGCCACTCACGTGGGTGTCGACGTGTTGAAAAGTGGCGGCAACGCGGTGGATGCGGCGGTCGCCGTGGGCTATGCACTGGCGGTGGTTTACCCGGCGGCGGGCAACCTCGGTGGTGGTGGTTTCATGACCATTCAACTGGCGGACGGGCGCAAGACCTTCCTCGACTTCCGCGAAAAAGCCCCGCTGGCCGCAACGGCCAACATGTACCTCGACAAGGACGGCAACGTCATTCCGGATCTGAGCACCCGTGGCCACCTCGCGGTCGGCGTTCCGGGCACCGTGTCCGGCATGGAGCTGGCGCTGAGCAAGTACGGCACCAAACCGCGCAAGGAAATGATTGCCCCGGCCATCAAACTGGCCGAAGAAGGTTTTGCGCTGGAACAGGGCGACGTCGAGTTGCTGGAGTACGCCACTGACGTGTTCAAGAAAGACATCAAGGATTCCGGTGCGATCTTCCTGAGCAACGGCGAACCGATGCAGGTCGGGCAGAAACTGGTGCAGAAGGACCTGGGCAAGACCCTGCGCACCATTTCCGAAAAAGGCGCCGACGGTTTCTATAAAGGCTGGGTGGCCGACGCCATCGTCACCTCCAGCCAGGCCAACAAGGGCATCATCACCCAGGCCGACCTCGACAAATACAAGACCCGCGAACTGGCCCCGGTGGAGTGCGACTATCGCGGTTATCACGTTGTATCGGCACCGCCGCCAAGCTCCGGCGGGGTGGTGATCTGCCAGATCATGAACATCCTCGAAGGCTATCCGATGAAAGATCTGGGCTTCCATTCGGCCCAGGGCATGCACTACCAGATCGAAGCGATGCGCCACGCGTACGTGGATCGCAACAGCTATCTGGGCGACCCGGATTTCGTGAAGAACCCGATCGAACACCTGCTGGACAAGAACTACGCAACCAAGCTGCGTAACGCGATCCAGCCGCAGAAGGCCGGTGTGTCGGCGGAACTCAAACCCGGCGTCGCGCCCCACGAAGGCAGCAACACCACGCACTATTCGATCGTCGACAAATGGGGCAACGCGGTCTCGGTCACCTACACCCTCAATGACTGGTTCGGCGCGGGCGTGATGGCGAGCAAGACCGGGGTGATTCTCAACGATGAAATGGACGACTTCACCTCCAAGGTCGGCGTGCCGAACATGTACGGCCTGGTGCAGGGCGAAGCCAACGCCATCGCTCCCGGCAAGGCACCGCTGTCCTCGATGAGCCCGACCATTGTCACCAAGGACGGCAAGGTGGTGATGGTGGTCGGTACGCCGGGCGGCAGTCGCATCATCACCGCGACCCTGCTGACCATGCTCAATGTCATCGACTACGGTATGGGCCTGCAGGAAGCGGTTGATGCGCCGCGCTTCCACCAGCAGTGGATGCCGGAGGAAACCAACCTCGAAGACTTCGCCGCCAGCCCCGACACGAAGAAGATTCTCGAGAGCTGGGGCCACAAGTTCGCGGGCCCGCAGGACGCCAACCACATCGCCGCGATTCTGGTCGGTGCACCGTCGCTGGGGGGTAAACCGGTCGGCAAGAACCGCTTCTACGGCGCCAACGATCCACGGCGCAACACCGGGTTGTCATTGGGTTACTGAGCAGAGTAAAAAGGGGGCGGGCACACGTCCGCCCCTGTCTCAAGGACCGATCAAGGAAGGCTCACCATGACCACCGCATTGCTGATCATCGATGTCCAGCGCGCCCTGTGCACAGGCGAATACGAATGCCACGACATCAAACGGGTGATCGATACCATCAACGGCCTCAGCGCCCGCGCGCGTCAATCGGGTGTGCCGGTGGTGCTGATCCAGCACAACGAAAAGGACAGTCCGTTAGCTCACGGTGCCGAAGGCTGGCAACTGGCTGACGGCCTGGCCACTGCGCCCGGCGATCTGCGCGTCGACAAGACCGCCAACGACTCGTTCTACCAGACCAACCTGCAGAAGCTGATCCCCCGGGAAGACTTCGACCGCCTGGTGATTTGCGGTCTGCAAACCGATTACTGCGTCAACGCCACCGTGCGCCAGGCCCATCAACTGGGCTACGACGTGGAACTGGCGGCCGATGCGCACTCCACCGTCGACAACGGCAACATGAGCGCCGAAGACATCATCGCCGAACACAACAAGGACTGGGCGCACCTGACCGGTTCCGTGGCGCGGATCGATGTGAAGCCGGCGGCCGGGATCACATTCTGACTCTTTCTTGCGCAAGAGCCCGGTTGTCCGCCAGCAACCAGTGAAAAATCCAGAGCATCGACAGCCCGGGCCCGGCATACTGCCGCCGCCTCAGGAATGGAATCTGTCGATGCTCGCTTTCAATCTCCGTCACGCCTTGCTGCTGACCTCTCTCGTATTTGCTACCTCCTCGCACGCTGCCAGTTTCGACTGTGCTGGCGCTTCCAGCCCGGTTGAAAAAGCCGTTTGTGCGGATCCGTATACCTCGAGTCTCGATGAAAAACTCGGGGCGCTCTGGCGGACAGCGGTGGTGCAGGTTGCTGATCCGCAAGCGCTCAAGGCTGATCAGCGTTCATGGTTGAAACAACGCAATCAATGTGCCGCCAATAGCTCCTGCCTGCGCCGTGAATATTTGATGCGTCTGAAAGCGCTTGAATACGTGGCCAAGCCTTTCAGCTGGGATGCCACCTGGCAGATGATTCCGTGGGGCGTTTCATCGGCGGCAGAAGTCACAACCAAGCGGGTGGACGCCACGCATATTGCCTTTGATGTTTCTGCGTCAAATGGTGGCAACTCTGGTGACATGGAGGGTGTGGCCACAATTGACGGTGCCGTAGCGCATTTCGCTGAAGGCAACTGCACCCTGAAGTTCAGCGCGCTCAACGGTTTGCTGGATGTGGATTCCGATGGAGGTGAGGGGGCTTGTGGTGGCGGGATGGGCGTTTACTACGATGGAAGGTATGTGGCATCTGACCAACCGATCGCGATTGAATACGACTTGCTGAGCCTTGGCGTTGTACGTACGCAGCAAGAAGATCAGGCATTACGCACGTTGCTAAAAAATGACTATCAGACGCTGCTGCAAAATAGTGGCTCAATGGCAGCCGGCGAGACCTCTGGTGATGTGCCGGGGGGGCAGGTCAATGAGTTCTGGCTGCGAGGCCTGGCTTCCAGCAACGCGGCGATTCTAATGAGCGCGCCGGGCGGCCGAGTTTGGCTGGTGTTATTGGTTTTCGATGAGCAACGCAAAGTCAGGGCGCGGTATTACACCAACGTTCCCAAATGGAAAAAGCGGGTGCCTGATGTCCTGCTGGCATGGCGTGAACGTTTGGCGGGGGATGCGACACTACCTCTGGACCTGATGCCCTGACTCTCCCGTTCAGGTCGCAAACATCAACCTGCGAACATCACTCACCGGCTCGGACACCGCACCGCTCAACACCAACCGCGTAATCGTCTCCGCCGCCACCGCATAATCCTCATCCTGCGGCACCTCCCGTCCGGTGATGCGCCCCATCTGCCAGCCAATGTTTGTGTAGGTGCGCGTCGCCGACCAGATGAACAACATCAAGTGCTCGGGATCCACCGGCGCCAGCAGCCCGCGGTCGATCCAGCTGCGCAGGCACTCGACATTGCGCCGTGCCTCACCGTGCAGCAGGTCGCGGCATTCGTCGGGCAACTGGCGGCCACCGAGCAGCAACTCTCCGCTGAAAACCTTGGCGATCGCCGGGTGCTCGCGGGCGATGCGGATGCGGGCGGCGACGTAGGCGCGCAGGCCGATCAGTGGGTCGTCGCTTTCGCGCAGCACCGCCGAGGCTTCCAGCAACGGTTCGACGAAGCCGAGCAGCACTTTGCCGTAGAGGTTTTCCTTGCTCTGGAAGTAGTAATAAAGATTGGCCTTGGGCACACCGGCGCGGGCGGCGATGTCGCGGGTCTGGGTCGCGTCGAAGCCGTTGGCGGCGAATTCTTCACTGGCGGCGGCCAGGATCAGTTGCTGGTTGCGTTCGCGGATGCTGCTCATGGACGGCATGGAGGGTCTGGCCATTTCGGGCTCGCAATATACAAAACTATATAGCGAATAAGCCAGCGAACTCGCTCCTCAGCGCTATGCTGGTTTCAATTTCGGTAACCTCAGGAAAGTGACAATGACCCTTCAGGCACTGCACGCCACGACGATTCACCTCGACGCGGTGGCGAAGCTGTTCGACGCCTATCGCGGTTTTTATGGCCAGCCGTCAAATCTCGAGCAATCGCGGACCTTCATCGCCGAACGCATGGCCTTTAATGAATCGGCGATTTTTCTGGTTGAGGATGAAAGCGGTGAGGCGCTGGGATTCGTGCAGCTGTATCCGACGTTTTCCTCGATTGATGCCCATCGCACCTGGTTGCTCAGCGACCTGTACACCACGCCGGCCGCCCGGGGCCGTGGAGTGGGGCGACTATTGATGAACACCGCCCGCGACTTCGTCGTCGAAACCGGCGCCAAGGGATTGGTGCTGGAAACCGCCACCGACAATTTCACCGCCCAGGGTTTGTACGAATCGCTCGGTTGGGTACGTGACACCGGCTATTACACCTACCTGCTGGACTTGCGGCAGGGCTGATCCGCTCAGTCGGCCCTCAGCAACCGCTCGATCTGCGCCAGCTCCCAGGTGCTGAGCAGGCTGACCGGGTCGGTGCCGAAACGCTGAGTCGTGTCGAGTCGCCACACCCGATCTTCCGGGCACCGGCATTGCAGGCAGTGGTGCAGGCGCTGACCGTCAAAGTCGAGCAACAGCTGCCAGCCGTCGATCTCGACCGAGATCTGGCCGGGCCCGGATTTCTGCGCAACACGCTGTAGCGCGCAAACCTCCAACGCAGCATCGCGCAAGCGCTGGCAGACTTCGCGAGTGGATAGCGGTGACATGCTCAACCCCGTTGATCGATGGAGCGCGCAAGCATAGAGCGCCAACCCCTTCCTGTCAGTGATCACTGGCCCACGCCGGCGCATTTGCGTAACATCTGCAACCCTCTTTTTCCGCGGCGCTCTTTTGCGCAAATGCATGCGGCCGCGCCCGTCGGCCGCTCTGTCAGGTAAGCCATGAAACCGATTCGTCTGCGCGCCGATGTCCTGGCCGGACTCACCACCTCGTTTGCCCTGTTGCCCGAATGCATTGCGTTTGCGCTGGTGGCTCACCTCAACCCCCTGATGGGCCTGTACGGCGCCTTCATCATTTGCACGCTGACTGCGTTGTTCGGTGGCCGACCGGGCATGGTCTCCGGCGCGGCCGGTTCGATGGCGGTGGTGATCGTCGCGCTGGTGGTGCAACACGGCGTGCAGTACCTGCTGGCGACGGTGTTGCTCGGCGGCTTGATCATGATGGCGTTCGGGCTGTTGCGGCTGGGCAAACTGGTGCGCATGGTGCCGCACCCGGTGATGCTCGGGTTCGTCAACGGTCTGGCGATCATCATCGCGCTGGCGCAACTGGAGCATTTCAAGAGCGGTGAACAGTGGCTCAGCGGCACGCCGCTGTACCTGATGACCGGGCTGGTGCTGCTGACCATGGCCATCGTCTACATCCTGCCGCGCCTGACCCGCGCCGTGCCGCCGGCGCTGGTGGCGATCCTCGGCGTCGGCTTGCTGGTTTACCTGCTCGGCCTGCCGACTCGTACCCTCGGTGACATGGCGCACATCGCCGGCGGTCTGCCGACGTTCGCGCTGCCGGACATCCCGTGGAATCTCGACACCCTGCGCATCATCGCGCCCTACGCGATTCTGATGGCGCTGGTCGGCCTGCTGGAAACCCTGCTGACCCTCAACCTCACCGACGAAATCACCGAAACCCGTGGCTATCCGGATCGCGAATGCGTGGCACTGGGCGCGGCAAACGTGGTTTCCGGTGCGTTCGGCGGCATGGGCGGTTGCGCGATGATCGGCCAGACCGTGATCAACCTAAGCTCTGGTGGGCGCGGGCGTTTGTCCGGCGTCGTGGCGGGTGTGTTGATTCTGTTGTTCATTCTGTTTCTGTCGCCGCTGATCGAGCGGATTCCGCTGGCGGCGCTGGTGGGAGTGATGTTCGTGGTGTCGCAGCAGACCTTTGCCTGGGCTTCGCTGCGGGTGCTGAACAAAGTGCCGCTCAACGATGTGCTGGTGATCATCGCGGTAACTACCATCACGGTGTTTACCGACCTGGCCACGGCAGTGCTGTGCGGGATCATCATCGCCACGCTGAATTTTGCTTGGCAGCAAGCGCGCGAACTTTACGCCGATGAGCATATGGAAGCGGACGGCAGCAAACTCTATCGCCTGCACGGCACGCTGTTCTTTGCCTCGACCACACCGTTCCTCAATCAATTCGACCCGGCCAGTGACCCGCAACGGGTGACGCTGGATTGCCGGCACCTGAGCTTTGTCGATTACTCGGCCATCGCCGCGCTGAAAACCTTGCGCGAACGCTACGCCAAGGCCGGCAAGCAATTGCAGGTGTTTCACCTGTCCGAGCGCTGCAAGAAGTTGCTGAAACGCGCCGGGGTCGATCACGACTGACGCGTCCGACGCAGTACAAAATTCAATGTGGGAGCGAGCTTGCTCGCGATAGCGGAGTATCAATCGACAAAGATGCTGACTGATCCACCGCCATCGCGAGCAAGCTCGCTCCCACTGTTTTTTGCATTACGCTGGATTTTCGATTGCGGGGAAATCGATGTCGGTCAGCGCCACGTTGTTCAGGTAGTTGGTGAGGGTTTGCGCGGCGACGATGGCGATCACTTCGATGATCTTCTTGTCGTCGATACCGGCAGCGCGGGCGGCAGCAATCTGTTCATCGCTCAGATGGCCACGGGTTTCGGTCAGTTGATGGGCGAGGGTGGCAAAAGCATTCAGCCGACCGTGACGCGCTTCGATGATTTCTTCTGCTGCCAGCCCGGCCTTGCTGGCGAACAGGGTGTGCGCCGCCAGGCAGTAATCGCAACCGTTGACTTGTGAGGTGGCCAGATACACCGCCTCTTTTTCCTTGGCGCTCAGTGAGGTCTTGCCCAGAGTGGCCGAGATTTGCACGTAGGCATCCAGCGCGACAGGCGCAGTGGCCAGGGTCTTGAACAGGTTCGGCAGGAAGCCGATTTTTTTCTGCACGCCTTCAAGTGTCGGGCGAGTGGCGTCGGTAGCGGTTTCGAGGCTAAGAGGGGCGATGCGGCTCATGGTGATTCTCCGAAAGTCCGGTGCGAAGTGCGCCGGGGATGGAGTGAATGCTACGGAGCGCGACTGGTGCCTTGGGTGCAAATCGTCGAGGATATGCGACAGATCGTCCAAACCTGTCCTTGCGAGAATCAGTCATGGATCGCCTTTCTACGTTGCTCAGCCATTTCGGCGTCAATGCCGGCACCTTTCACAGCGGCACGTTTTGCGGGGTGAGCGCCTACGGCGGTGACCAGGTGTGCGGGCATGTGCACCTGTTGCAGGCGGGCGAGTTGTTGCTCAAACCGGGTAATGATCCTGAAATCTCGCTCAACGAACCGACCCTGATCTTTTTCCCCCGCCCCATGGCCCATCGCTTGTTCGCCAACGAAGCCATGGGCACGCAACTGGTGTGCGCTTCCCTGACCTTCGACGGCGGCGCGGGCAATGCTTTGGCGGCGGCGCTGCCGGATTATCTGGTGCTGAAACTCGCCGACCTTCCGGAAATGACCAACACCCTGGAGTGGCTGTTCAAGGAAGCCTTCGATGGGCACTGCGGGCGCGAAGCGGTGATGGATCGGCTGTTCGAATTGCTGGTGATTCTGCTGCTGCGCCACCTCATCAGCAGTCGCAACCAACAGCCGGGGATGATGTCGGGACTGGCCGATCCGAAGATTTCCCGAGCCTTGAACCTGATGCACGACCAACCGGCCAAGGCCTGGAGCGTCGCTGAACTGGCGAGCGCCGCCAACCTGTCCCGCGCCGGTTTCGCCGAACACTTCCGGCGGGTGGTGGGGCAGACGCCGGTGGATTATCTGGTGAGCTGGCGGATCAGCCTCGCGCAAAAACGCCTGCGCGAGGGACGGCCGATTGCCCTGATCGCCGAAGAGGTCGGTTATGAAAGCCCTTCGGCGCTGGCCCGGGCGTTTCGGCGTAAGACCGGGCTCAGCCCGCGAGAATGGAAATCCGGTGCGAGCTGAAAACTATTTGGCGAATTTCTTCGCCCCGGCCACGCACAGGATCACCCCCAGGGTGACCACGAGCATGCCGACGCTGACATGTTCATGCAGCAAGGTCGCGGCCAGTGCCAGGCCAAAAAACGGTTGCAGCAATTGCAGCTGTCCGACCGCCGCAATTCCGCCCTGAGCCAGCCCGCGATACCAGAACACAAAACCAATCAGCATGCTGAACAGCGAAACGTACGCCAGACACACCCACGCCGACACACTGATACCGCTGAACGAGGCGGGCGCCAGCCACACGCTCAGCACGGCCATCACCGGCAGCGACAGCACCAGCGCCCAACAGATCACCTGCCAGCCGCCGAGGGTGCGCGACAGTTTTGCGCCTTCGGCGTAACCGAGGCCGCAGGCGAGAATCGCCGCCAGCATTAGCAGATCGCCAGTGGGCGAGGCGGTCAGGCCTTGCGAGATAGCGAAGCCGACCACCAGCGAACTGCCCAGCACCGAAAAAATCCAGAACACCGGACGCGGCCGTTCACCGCCGCGCAACACGCCGAAAATCGCCGTCGCCAGCGGCAGCAATCCTACAAACACAATGGAATGCGCTGACGTCACGTATTGCAGCGCCAAAGCCGTCAACAACGGAAAACCCACAACCACGCCCAGCGCGACGATCAGCAACGACAACCACTGATCCCGCGCCGGACGCCGTTCGCGAAACAACCACAGCAAGCACAACGCCAGGGCGCCGGCGATGGTCGCGCGGATGACGGTGAGAAATACCGGGTCGAATTCCAGCACCGCCAGCCGCGTGGCCGGCAGCGAGCCGCTGAAGATCACAACGCCGATGAAGCCATTGATCCAGCCGCTGGTTTTTTCCAGGGCCGGGGTGCCGAGTTGGGTGGTTCGTTCCATACGCGTTGCGCTCAGAGGTGGGTTGCGTTGAAGCAATCCTAGGGACGAGAATCAGGACAATCAAAGAATTGTCATGGATACAGCCCGACATGCCGCGCTCCCGTTACAAGACCCTCGTCGACGCCTATGCCGCCGACATTCGCGAAGGCCGACTGCTGCCCGGCACGCGTTTGCCGACCCACCGGCAACTGGCGGCCAGCGAAGGGCTGGCGCTGGTCACGGCTTCGCGGGTGTACGCCGAGCTTGAGGCCATGGGGCTGGTCAGCGGCGAAGCCGGGCGCGGCACGTTTGTGCGGGAAACGTCGTTGTTGCCGGGGCTGGGCATCGACCAGAAAGACGTCGCGGTCGGCATGATCGACCTCAACTTCAACTACCCGTCATTGCCGGGGCAGGCCGAGCTGCTGCGCACCGCGTTGCGGCAACTGGCGTTGTCCGGCGACCTTGAAGCGCTGTTGCGTTATCAGCCCCACGCCGGTCGCCAGCATGAACGTGCCTCGGTGGCGCGGCATCTGCAAATGCGGGGTTTGAGTGTCGAGGCCGAGCAGGTGCTGATCGTCAACGGCGCCCAGCAAGGGCTGGCGGTGACGCTGATGGCGCTGCTCAAGCCTGGCGATGTGATCGCTGCCGACGCGTTGACCTATTCGGGATTCAAAGTGCTGGCCGAAGCGCTGCACCTGGAAGTGGTGGCGATTCCCGTCAATGAGCAGGGCCCCGACCTGGCGGCCCTCGATAAACTCTGCCGCCAACGCCCGGTGCGTGCGGTTTACAGCATGCCGACCCTGCACAATCCACTGGGCTGGGTGATGCCTCTGGAACAACGTGAGGATTTGATCGAGATTGCCCGCCGGCATGATCTGACGATCATCGAGGATGCGGCCTACGCCTTTCTGGTCGATAACCCGCCGCCCCCGTTGGCAGATCTGGCACCGGAGCGCACGGTCTACGTTTCGGGCCTGTCGAAAAACATCGCCACCGGCCTGCGTGTCGGCTTCATCGCCGCGCCGGTCGAGCAGGTGGCGGCGCTGGAACGGATCATCCGCGCGACGACCTGGAACACCCCCGGCGTGATGACGGCCATCGCCTGCGGCTGGCTCGACGACGGCACCGTCACCTTGCTCGAAGCACAAAAGCGCAGCGACGCCGAGGCCCGGCAAGCTTTAGCTGCGCAGATCCTCGAAGGCCTGCCGACCGTGGGCCATCCTTCTTCGTATTTCCTTTGGTTGCCGCTGCCGGAAGACGTCCGGGCCGACCACATCGTGGTCGAATTGATGCAGGAACAGGTTTCCGTTACCACCGCCGAACCTTTCACCGTGTCTACCCATGTGCCCCACGCGATTCGTCTGGCGCTGGGCTCGGTGGACATGCTTGTCCTGCGTCAAGCCTTGCTCAAAGTCCGCAAGGTCGTGGGCGCCTACCTGTAGCGCAACTTGCCGCGCACGATTACCCTTGGCGCCGCCGACGATCTGGAAAACCCTGATGAAAAACGCTGCATTAACGTTCGCCCTGATCCTCAACGCAGGCCTGCTCAGCACGCCAGCACTGGCTGCCGGTGACGCCGAGGCCGGCGCCAAAATCTTCCCGCGCCTGTGCGGCGGCTGCCACCAGGTCGGCGAATCCGCACGCCCGGGCTTCGGCCCAGAACTCAACGGTATCATCGGTCGCCCGGCCGGGACGTCGGCGAATTACGTGTATTCCGACGCGATGAAAAACTCCGGCCTGACCTGGAACCGTGAAACGCTGACGGCGTATCTGAAGGATCCGAAGGGCGTGGTGCCGGGGACGCGGATGATCTTCTGGGGACTGAGTGACGAGGAGAAGATCGATAATCTGTTGGCGTATCTGCAGACGTTTTCTCAGTAATGAAGATCCGGTGCGGGAGCTGCTCAAGGCAGCTCCCGCGTGACGACGGCACTCATGTCGCGCGCTCGGCCTGCCCGGCAAACCACCCCATCACCACCGCACAAGCCGGATGCGCAGCCGCCGACGGCTGCAAGCACAACGAGTAAATCCCCCCGGTTTTCAGCGGTTGCCCGAACGGCACCACCAGCACGCCGCGCTCGATGGATTCCGCCGCCAGCGTCATGTCCGTCACTGCGACGCCCAATCCCCGCGCCGCCGCATCCAGTGCCAGTTCATCGAGGTTGAACGGGATATGCCGGTAATCCTCCAGCGGTTTGCCGTCGTTCGCCGCCAGCCATTCGATCCACGCCTGACGATCCGCCGAGCGATGCAGCAGCGGGAAGCGCAGCAGTTCTTCCACTGAGCGCGGCGCATCGGCAAGGCTCGGGGCGCAGACCGGCACCAGGGTTTCCTGAAACAGGGTCAGGCAATCCGGATCGCTCGATTCGGTCGGCAAGTAAAGGATGTAGGCGTCACTGTCGCTGGTCGGTTCGACGATTTCGGTGGCGACGGTTTCGATGGCCAGCGAAACCTCGGGATGACGCAGGTAAAAGTCGCTGAGTTTGGGCAACAGCCAGCGCACCGCCAACGACACATGCATGCGAATGCGGAACGGGCGTTTCTGCGGTGTCAGGCGTTCTTCGAGGGTTTTCAGCTGCTCGAAAATGCTCCGCGCGCTGGCCAGAACCTGCTCGCCTTCCGGGGTCAGGCGCAGGCTGCGGCTGGTGCGCAAGAACAACGGGACGTTGAAGTGGCTTTCCAGCTGCTGGATCTGCCGGCTGACGGCGCTTTGAGTCAGGCACAGCTTCTGCGCGGCCAGGGTGAAGCTGCCGGAGTTGGCGACCTCTACCAGCGCCTGCATGGCTTGCAGCGACGGGACGTGGCGAATTTTATCCATGCGTTTTCCGAATGGCTCGATGATTTCTTAGCGTTGGTGAGGCGTTCGAAGACCTTATAGATTCTAGATCTGGTGGTGATCTTCACAACGTGGGCATGCGATTCACGCATGGCCATGGTTGGAAGGCAAGCCGCCGAATGACCGTCGAATGAGGTGATGCATGGAAAATGTCAGTGGCTGGATCGCGCAAACCGCAAGCGCTGCGCAGCGGGATCGCCTGAGCGGCGCGCAAAAGGCCGATTGGCTGGTGATCGGCGCCGGAATCACCGGTCTCAGCGCCGCCCATCATCTGGCCGAGATGCACCCGCAGGCACGGATTGTCTTGGTTGATCGTCAGCGAGCGGCGCAGGGCGCTTCGGCGCGCAATTCGGGTTTTGTCGTCGCCCATGAACATCCGACGGACAACGAATTGATCGGCGGGCAGGGCTTTGCCGGATTTGAAGTCGACACGATGATTTCCCGCGCGGCCAGTGAAGAAGTCCGACAGCGCATTGCCCGGCACGCCATCGATTGCGACTTTCGGGACAGCGGCTATTTCTTTGCGGTCAACGATCCGGCCAAGCTCAATCAGGTCGATGCCAAACTCGCCACACTGCGGGTGCTCGGTGCCCGCGCGGAGTTTTTGCAAGGCGAAGAACTGAGCCGAAAACTTGGCACCCGTCACTATCAGGCTGCGATCTGGTGCGGCAACGGCAACGCGTTGCTGCAACCGGCCAAATACGTGAAGGGCTTGCTCGATGCGCTTCCGGGCAATGTCACCGTGTACGAAAACACCGATATCACGGGGCTCGAACGTTTGGGTCAGGGTCGGATTCGGGCCAATTCACTTGATGGCAGCATCGAGGCAGGAAAAGTACTGGTCTGCCTGAACGCATTCATTCCACGGGTCGGCATCGATGACAGCGCCACGTTTCCGATGGAGCTGAGCGCCAGCCTCACGCGCCCGCTCACGGACCAGGAGTTCGCCGCCATCGGCGCCGTCGAACCGTGGGGCGTGCTGTCGACCCGTCCGCTGGGCGCCACGGTTCGGCTGACGCCGGATCGCCGGGTGATGATCCGCAACACCGCCGAATACCGCACGCGGGACCTCTCCAGCAGCGAACTTGCGCTGCGTCGTCAACACCATGTCCGGGGTTTGCAACGGCGCTTTCCGTTCCTCGGCGAGCACGACATCCAATACACCTGGACCGGCCATTTGAGCGCGACCCGCAGCGGTCAGGCGTATTTCGACCAGGTGGAAGAGGGCGTGTTTGCCGTCGCCGGTTGCAACGGCTCGGGCGTGGCGCGCGGAACCTTGTGGGGGCGACTGCTGGCGGAACTGGCATGCGGCGTCGATTCGCCACTGCTGCAATCGGTAAGGCAACGGGCCCAGCCCGGCTGGCTGCCGCCGCGACCTTTCTTCGATATCGGCGCCATGGTGCGCATGCGCGTGGAGGCGGTCAGGGCCAGAACAGAAATCTGAAAATTCGCACATCCCACAAGAACAAAAGCCACTCAATTCAGGTGACAGAACATGCGCGTCCACACACTTTCCCTGGCGGTCTTGCTCGCCACCGGTTCCTCGTTCGCCCTGGCCGATGAAACCGTCAACATCTCCAACTGGAGCAGTTACATCGCCGACGACACCCTGGCGAACTTCACCAAAGACACCGGCATAAAGACCACTTACGACATCCACGACAGCAATGAAGTGCTGGAATCGAAGTTGATGACCGGCAATACCGGTTACGACGTGGTCAGCCCGTCGAACCACTTTCTGTCGCGGCTGATCAAGGCGGGCGCCATCCAGAAACTCGACAAGTCGCAGCTGCCGAACTGGAAGAATCTCGATCCGCAGTTGATGCAGAAACTTGAAGTCAACGATCCGGGCAATCAATACGGTTATCCGTACATGTGGGGTACCGCCGGTATCGGCTACAACGTCGAGAAGATCAAGGCGATCTTCGGCAACACCGATGTCACGCGTTCGTGGAAGCTGTTTTTCGAAGAGGACAACATCAAGAAGTTGAGCCAGTGCGGTGTAGCGATCATCGACAACCCGACGCAAGTGTTGCCGATCACGCTCAACTATCTGGGCTTGCCGCCGCACAGCCACGAACCGGCGGATTACAAAAAGGCCGAAGCCGCCTTGTTCAAGATTCGCCCATACGTGCAGTACTTCCATACGTCCAAGTACATCAGCGATCTGGCCAACGGGAATGTTTGCGCGGTGATTGGATTCAATGGTGATGTTGTGCAGGCGGCGGCCAGTGCCCGGGAAGCGAAGAACGGTATCGACATCGCTTATTCGATTCCCGAAGAAGGCACGACCCTGTGGTTCGACATGGTGGTCATGCCGAAAAACGCGCCCCACGAAAAGAATGGCTACGCCTACATGAACTATCTGCTTGAGCCGAAGGTGATCGCCAATATCAGCAACAGCATTCACTACGCCAACCCCAACGTGGCGGTCGATGAGTTACTGACGCCGGCGGTGAAACAGGATCTCGCGATCTATCCGCCGAAAGCGGTGATGGACAAGTTGTTCACCGTGGAAGAACTGCCGGCGGCGATTGCCCGACTGACGACACGCTTGTGGACCCGGCTTAAAACCAACACTTGAATATGAAACATGGCCTGGTTTGATACTAATGCGCCATCACTTGCGGTAAAGTGCGCGCCGCCCGAGAGACGGATCCCGGGCGTTTTCCCATGGAGTCTTGAAGTGAAATACCTCAGCAAAGTCGTCGCCGCCGCCCTGATCGGTGCGGTTCTGGCAGGTTGCACCGGCACCCCGATGAACACTAAACAATACGACAGCAGCCAATACACCGTGATTGGCCACAGCGAAGCCACCGCCACCGGTCTGCTGCTGTTCGGCGTCATCCCGATCCAGCAGAACAACCGCTTCGTGCGCGCCCAGACTGCCGCGATCAAAGCCAAGGGCGGCGACGCCATGATCAACACCCAGGTTCAGGAAAACTGGTTCTGGGCATGGGTTCTGACCGGTTACACCACCAAGATCTCCGGTGACGTGGTCAAACTGAAAACCGTTCAATAAGTACCGGTTGGACGTGAAAAAGCCCGGCTGATCAGGCCGGGCTTTTTGTTTGTGCAGCGGTAGAGCGTTTGACTCATGCGACGCGGCGTTCGATCAGACGGTCGGAACCACCTTCAGCGACGCGGCGTTCGATCAGACGATCCGAACCACCTTCAGCAACGCGGCGTTCGATCAGACGATCGGAGCCACCTTCAGCGACGCGGCGTTCGATCAGACGGTCGGAACCACCTTCAGCGACGCGGCGTTCGATCAGACGATCGGAGCCACCTTCAGCAACGCGACGTTCGATCAAACGATCCGAACCACCCTCGGCCAAACGACTTTCAATCAACCGGTCCGAACCGCCTTCGGCGATCATGGTGTGGGCGGGTTTGGCTGCAAAAGCGTTGACTGCAAGAACCGAGAAAGCGATGCCGAGAAGGATTTGGCGTTTCATGATCGTGTGCTCCGGGGTGTTGTTTGTTGGGTATGGAGCTGATGTTACGCCGGGAATTTTTTAAGAGAACTTCATTGCGCTGATGGTGACTATCGACGCAGGCGATGCAGCGAAATCGATAGTAAACAGTTGAACGATGTCGCGGTTAAAACACGCTTGAAGTTATGGGAAGTGTCTGTCAGTTAACGACTTTCACTTTCGGAAGCACCCTACATAAAGTGTTGGTTACATCCACTAATCTGTTGCTCTTGCACAAGGAGTGACAGGTATGGCCAATCACAGTTACATGACCATCGAAGGGAAAACTCAAGGACTTATTTCGGCAGGGTGCTCGACACCGGACACTCTGGACAACAAAGGTCAGGCCGGACATGACGATGAAATCCGAGTGCTGGCTTTCGCCCACAATCGGATGAACACCGACAAACTGATCCACAGTCCTGTCGCAATCACCAAGTGGATTGACCCGTCTTCGCCTTTGTTGGCGCGGGCACTCTCCAACAGAGAGGAAATCGACTGCTCTGTCAGCTTCTATAGAACTTCGCCGTATGGCATCGAGGAAAAGTACTTCACGATAAAGATCGGCGGGGGAGTGATTGCCGACATCACCCTGGACGTTCCCCATGCCATCCAGCAAAACGACGTTGCTCCACAGGAGCGCATCGCCATCCGCTATCGCGATATCACCTGGACCCATCATCTGGCGGGCACCAGTAGTTACAGTTTCTGGGACGCCGAGGAGTGAATAAGGCAGGCAAAGAAAAGCCCGGCTGATCAGGCCGGGTTTTTCTATATGCGCTGCTTACTTATGCAACGCGGCGTTCGATCAGACGGTCGGAACCACCTTCAGCCACACGACGTTCGATCAGACGATCAGCGCCACCTTCAGCCACACGACGTTCGATCAGACGATCAGCGCCACCTTCAGCCACACGACGTTCGATCAGACGATCAGCGCCACCTTCAGCTACACGGCGTTCGATCAAACGATCCGATCCACCCTCGGCCAAGCGACTTTCAATCAACCGATCCGAACCGCCTTCGGCGATCATGGTGTGGGCGGGTTTGGCTGCAAAAGCGTTGACTGCAAGAACCGAGAAAGCGATGCCGAGAAGGATTTGGCGTTTCATGATCGTGTGCTCCAAGGGTGTTGTTTGTTTGGTATGGAGCCGATGTTACGCCGCGGATTTTTTATGAGAACTTCATTGAACTGATGGTGACTATCGACGCCAGCAATGAATGCCAAGACCCTTGTTCTAGGGCACCAGCGACCGAATGCACAGTTCTCCGGTGGCGCGGGTCAGGGCCAGTTCATGCAGCGCATCACGGGTCAGACCGGTGCGCGCCTTGGCCAGCCACGCCGGGCAGTTCCGGTCGTGGCGATAGGGCGTGAAGTCGGCGTATTGCTGCAGCAGACGGGTTTGCAACTCATCCAGACGCGGTCGAATCTGCTTGCCCAGATCCGGGCGCGGCGTGTCCGGCGCGGCACCGGCTGCCTGCCACTGTGCGAGCAAACCGTATTGCACCAGTTTGTTGGCCTCCATCTGTGCGGCGATCAACTGCGCGACGTCTTCCGGGTCGAGCTTGCGTTCGGCGGCCAGCTTGCGGGCGTTGTCGATCACCTGCGCCTCACGGGGACTGTCCTGGATCGGCTTGCCGCTGTCCCATTTGGTCAGGGCGACGAGGTCGCCGATGTTCAGGCGTTCGTTCAGGGTGTTCACCAATCCTTGCACGACTTCGGGCGAGGGCGCGGGGCCGGCGTGGACGGTCGTCGCCAGAGCGGTCAATAGGGTGCAACTCAGCAGAAACGGGGAACGGCGCATGGGAGGGATTCACTTCCTGTCGTGATGGAGAGGCAATGCAGATTGGTCGGGGTGCAGATTACGAAGTTTTAATGCAAACCGGTACGACCTGAACGGCATCGCATACCTTAGACTCTGTCATCAGCTCCCACCCGAGACGGACCTCAATGCAAACCCCCGCTCAATCCCCCCTCTGGAAAACCTACCTGCTGTTCCTGGCCCCAATGGTGCTGTCGAACTTCCTGCAATCGATGTCGGGCACGGTCAACAGCATCTACATCGGCCAGATGCTCGGCACGCAGGCGCTGGCGGCGGTGTCCGGGATGTTTCCGATCATCTTTTTCTTCATCGCGCTGGTCATCGGTCTGGGCGCCGGGGCAGGGGTGTTGATCGGTCAGGCGTGGGGGGCGCGTGAGTCGCATATGGTCAAGGCGATTGCCGGGGCGACGTTGTTGTTGGGGGTGTTGATCGGACTGGTGGCGGCGGTGCTGGGCAGTGTGTTTGCGCGTGAGGCCTTGCAGGGTTTGGGCACGCCGGCGGATGTGCTGGATGATGCGGTGGCCTATGCCCGGGTGATGATGTGGACCTTGCCGGTTGTGTTGGTGTACGTGCTGTTCACCCAGTTGTTGCGCGGGGTGAGTGACACGCTGTCGCCGATGCTGGCGCTGTTGCTGTCGACCGTGGTCGGGCTGGCGCTGACCCCGGCGTTCATTCGCGGCTGGTTCGGCTTGCCGCAACTGGGGATTCAGAGCGCGGCGTTCGCCGGTCTGGCCGGTACGTTGGCGGCGATGGCGTGGCTGTCATGGAGCCTGATCCGCAAGGGCCATCCGCTGGCGCCGGATCGCGAGTTCTTTGCGGCGTTGCGTCTGGACGGCGCGATTCTCGGCAAGGTGTTGCGCATCGGTCTGCCGACCGGGGTGCAGATGATCGTGCTGTCGCTGTCGGAGCTGGTGATTCTGGCGCTGGTCAACCAGCACGGCTCGCAGGCGACAGCGGCGTATGGCGCGGTGACGCAGATCGTCAACTACGTGCAGTTTCCGGCGCTGTCGATTGCAATCACCGCGTCGATCCTCGGCGCCCAGGCGATCGGCGCCGGACGGCTGGAGCGGATGGGCCCGATCCTGCGCACAGGATTGTGGATCAACGTGTGCCTGACCGGTGGTTTGATCCTGGCGGGTTACCTGTTATCGCACTGGTTGCTGGGGCTGTTCCTGACCGAAGACTCGACCCGGGCAATGGCCGAGCATCTGTTGCACATCATGTTGTGGAGCCTGCTGATCTTCGGTTTCCAGGCAATCATCGGCGGGATCATGCGCGCCAGCGGCACGGTGCTGGTGCCGGTGGGCGTGGCGATCATCTGCGTGCTCGGCGTGCAGTTGCCGGCGGCCTACTGGCTGGACGGGCAGTTCGGTTTGCAGGGCGTGTGGATGGCGTTCCCGATTGCGTATCTGGGGATGCTGGTGCTGCAGACGCTGTATTACACGCGGGTCTGGAAGCATCAGAAGATCGAGCGGTTGGTGTGACGGACTGATCCGGGTGGGCGTTGGCGGAACTGGCGCAAGTGATGGATGTTTGCTTAAGTCATTCGAGACCCATCGGGCGCCGGAGCCTTCCATGTCGATTCGATTGTTGTTGGCTGCCGCGTTTTGCCTGATTGTCGTCCCTGCTGCAAATGCGGTGGAGTACACCCGGGTCAACACCACCGCCAGCCAGATCAGTTTCACCTACAACCAGATGGGCTCGCGGATGTATGGCACGTTCGGCAAGTTCGACGCGACGCTGGATTTCGACACCGACAACCTCGCCGGTGCCCGCACCACGCTGCACATCGACCTGACCAGCATCGACGCCGGCAGCGAAGACGCCAACACAGAACTGGTGAAACCGGCATGGTTCGACACCGATAAATTCCCGGTGGCGGTGTTTGAATCGACCCGCTTCAGCCCGGCCGGCGACAACCGTTATCTGGTCGACGGCCACCTCACCCTCAAAGGCATCACCCGTGAAGTGCAGGTGCCGGTGCAACTCAAACCCGACAGCAGCATCGGCATTTTTGACGGCGAACTGGTGCTCAAGCGCGACCAGTTCGGCCTCGGTGCAGGGGAGTGGGCGGACACCGTGGTGTCGAAGGACATCGACATCAAGTTCAAGGTCGTTGCCCCCGCGCAGTGACCGGCTTCAATACGCCCGCCAATGTCCCGGCATCCAGCGCCATTGGTTACCGGCCCAGCGGTAATGTCCGGCAACCCAGTGATAACCCGGCGCAGGCATGACCGGAACCACCTCAACGATCGGTGGTGGCCGATGCGGGCGAACCGGTTCGACGACACAACCCGAGAGGGTGATCGCTACCAGCGCGGCAGCGAGCAAGGATTTGATGGTTTTCGCGGAACGCAGAACGTTCATGGCAACTCCTCAAGGCGTGCGTCGGGAATGAACGCAGCTGAAAAATTGGACGCCAAATCGGCGAAAGATCCGTTCTCGGGCAGATGAAATTTTTGTCAGGCGTGCACAAGGTATGATGTCGCGGTTCGCCGGTCGCTCAACTCGCCCGGCAACCTGTGTTTTACCGTTGGAGTCCGCCCGCCATGCCCCGCATCACCCACTACAAATCCCCATGCCCCGAAGGCGTCAACAGCCAGATCCTGCAGATGGTCGTCGACAACCTGACTGACATCAGTGCCATCGGCCTCGGCCCGAGCAACCTGCTGTACAACGTCTATCAGTACGCGGTCGGCTACGAGGTGCATCTGTATCTGGAGGCGTTGAACGGCGAGAAGGGCACCGAGGTGGAACTGCTGGTGGCCACCGACGACGATGATCCGGAGCAGGTGCTCGGCTTCCTGTTGTACCTACCGGTGCAGGGTGATTGGGAGGCGTGCAACGTGGCCTATCTGGCGGTGCGCGAGGGGCATCGGCGTCAGGGCGTGGCCCGTTCGTTGATCGCGGACATGGTGGCGCGTTACCCCCATGCCGAACTGACCTGCAGCATCGGCAAGGTGCCGTATTTCGAGGCGCTGGGCTTTGAAGTGCTGGGCCAATTGGAGACGCAGGTGCTGATGAGCACCCGGCATTACCGCAGCAACGGGCTGCGCGGTTTTATCGACACTACGCCGATCTACCGTTCGCTGGAAGTGCAGCAGATCCACACCTACCTGCTGCAAAAACACGGCAAGCGGGCGATGCTCGATGCCGAGAAACAGCGCGACCGGCATCTGGATCAGGTCACTCGCCGCACTGAAGAATTTGTCCGCCAGCGCCTGACCGTTCACTGATCCCTTCTCTTTGAAACGACGAAAGCCCTTGTTGCGATCAGCGCAGCAAGGGCTTTTTTGTGCCGGTGATTTCAGGACAGTTTCACGTTCATGGTGATCCGCGCCGTGAACACTTTCTTGCCTTCGGCGTCGTGGACATCCACCGGCACGATCTTGTCGCCTTCGGTCTGCCAGTCCAGCGCTTCGCCATTGGCCACCGCGGTCACGTCGGTTTTGGCCTTGGCCAGGTATTCGACGGTCATGCCTTTTGGAATCCAGCGCGCGCCGGCGGGAATCGACACGTCGGTCATCATCCCGGCCGCCAATTCGGCAGCGTTGCACAGGGCGATTGCGTGCACGGTGCCGAGGTGGTTGGTGATCTCGCGGCGAAACGGCACCTGCACCTGCGCCGAACCTGCCCGCAACTCGGTCACCAGCGGATTGATGGTGCTGAAGTACGGTGCGACCTGGCAGGCCATCTGGCTGAACGCCTGGGAACCGACACTGTTGAACATGCTGAGAAACTGACTCATGGGTGAAGCCTCGCGGTTAGGGGATTTACAGAATCATGTTCCGTTACAGAATATTGTTCTGTAACGGAACGGTATTCTGTCCGCGGGAAATCTGTCAACCTGTGCGCGTTTCGATCACCGGCACGGACGTGCCCTTTACCCGGATTTTCAAGGCTCATGGACACCGCAGATCTACTCGAACGCAGCTACCCCGGCCGCCGCGCCGAACTCAAGCGCGACATCTTTCGCAAGGCCCTGCGCCTGTTCAACGAGCAGGGCATCGAGGCCACCACCATCGAAATGATCCGTGCCGAGTGCGACACCAGTGTCGGGGCGATCTACCACCATTTCGGCAACAAGGAGGGGCTGGTGGCCGCGCTGTTTTTCACCGCGCTGGAGGATCAGGCGCGCCTGCGCGACGCCTATCTGGCTGACGCGACGACCACCGAAGAAGGCGTGCAGGCGCTGGTCTACAGCTACGTGGATTGGGTCGAGAACCAGCCGGAATGGGCGCGGTTCCAGTATCACGCGCGTTATGCCGTGACCCGGGGCCCGCACAAGGATGAACTGGCCGAGCGCAACAAAACCCGAAACCTGGGCCTGCGTACCTGGCTGGCCGAGTCCGGACGCGCAAATGAACTCAACGAATGCCCGGCGGAACTGCTGCCGTCGCTGATCGTCGGGCAGGCCGACAGCTATTGCCGCGCGTGGTTGTCCGGGCGAGTGCAGGGCAGTCCGAAGGCTTATCGCGAATTGCTGGCCCAGGCCACGTGGCGTTCGATCCGCCGCGAACCCGAACGCTGATTTTCAGAGACAAAAAAAGAGCCTCAAGACTCTTTGATGGGGAGGAAGTAGAGCCCGCGAGGCTCAAGATGCGCATGAAGCCAGGTGCGGGCTTGATTGGGGTTCAGAGCACCCGCACCTACGCAACGGCTTGGCGGACCAAGCGACTGCGTAGTTCCATCGTAGGAAGGTGGGGTGATGCGCTCAAGTACCGTCAGTCACCTGCCTGGGTGGCGCGGGCGGCGGCTCTTTCGACCATCGCAATGATGGTTGAAAACAGCTCGTCACGGGCCTGTTCGGCGCTGATTTCGTCGGTGGCTGCCGCTTGCGACAGGGCTTCGGCGGCGCCGAGCATGGCGCGCAATCCTGCTTGTCCAATCTCTGCGCCGTCAGCGAATGGCGAAAGCACACTGCGGCATTTCTCCAGAAAGATCGCCTCGTATTCGCGCTTGATCTTCTCCAGTTCCGGCGTACTCGCCAGGGCGGCAATCACCCCCGGAATCTCGTTGCCCTGGGTCAGCACGCAATCAACATACGCCGTGGCAATCACCGTCGCGGTGCCGCTCAAGGTTGCTTCGGCATTGGCCAGCGCCGCGTCCATCAGCGCCGTCTGACGCCGGTCGAAATCCTGATACAGCGCCGCGAGCAGACCGGCGCGGGTGGTGAAATGGTCGTAGACCACCGGTTTGGTCACGCCGGCCTTTTCCGCCAGATAGCCGAGGGTGAGGGCATCGGTGCCTTCTTCGCGAATCAGTTGCCAGGCCATGTCGAGCAACTGGCGCTGGCGGTCTTCCCGGGACAGGCGGCGACGGGGTTGTGCGGGTTCTGGGATTTCAGTGGTTGACATCGCTTATATACCAAACGTAACTTACTGAAGGTAACTTATTAGTAGTAGCTTACCAATCGTAGCTTTTCGCAAGGGTAAGCCCTTGGTCAGCAATCACCAACCGGAGATTTCCCCATGCACGCATTGATTGTTGTAGATCACGATGATCCACGTTCACTGACTCACGCGTTGGCGCAGCAGATTGCCAAAGGCCTGTCGGAAAGCGATCCGTCCAACACCTTCGAAATCGCTGACCTGCACGCCGAGGAATTCGACCCGCGCTTTGGCGTGGCCGACTGGGCGGTGCATCATCGCGAATCCCCGCCACCGGCGGACGTGCTGGCCGAGCAGGCGCGCATCGACCGCGCCGATGCGCTGGTACTGGTCTATCCGGTGTTCTGGTGGTCGATGCCGGCGCTCCTCAAGGGCTGGATCGACCGGGTGTTCAGCAATGGCTGGGCGTACGATTTCGACGGTGACAAGACGCTGAAGAAGCTCGGACGATTGCGCGTGCACTTGGTCGCGCTGGGCGGGGCGGATGTGCGCACTTACGAGCGCCACGGCTACGGCGCGGCGATGAAGACGCAGATCGATCACGGGATTTTCGATTACTGCGGGGCGACGGTGTCGGGTTCGGCTTTGTTGCTGGAGTCCGAGTCGAGCGATCCTGCGATGCAACTGCAGGCGGCGCGCGAACTCGGACAGGGGCTGTTTCGCTGAAGCGCTTTGGGAGCGGTGTCAGCGAGCGCCCGGCCACCCGGCTTTATCCAGGGCCGCGAGCAGGGTGGCGGCATCCAGCCCCGGCACCGAATGCCCGTTGCCTTCGGTGCTCTCGCTGGCCAGCAACGCGTTGATGATCGCTTCTTCCACCGCCTCGGTCGCCGCCAGGAACAACTCGCTGATGTGATCGTTGTTGACCATCCGCAAGCCGTCGCAGGTCGATGCGCCTTTACCTTCGTAGGCGGCGGGCGGGATATGACCGTTGCCGGTGGCGAAGGCGATGAAGATGTCACCGCTGTGATCCTCATTGCCGCCGCCGGTGCGCGCCAGACCGAGACTCGCCCGTTGCGCCAGTCGCGTGCATTGATGTGGCAACAGCGGTGCATCGGTGGCGAGGGCCACTACGATCGAGCCCATGCCCGGATGCGGCAACGAAGCCCGCAGGAACGGCGAGTCCACCTGTTCCATGTAGCGCCCGACCGGGTAGCCGTCGACCCGCAACTCGCTGCGAATCCCGTGGTTGGCCTGCACGATTGCGCCTACTGTCCAGCCGCCCTGAGCCTTGCTCAAGCGGCGCGACGCGGTGCCGATCCCACCCTTGAATTCATGGCAGATCATGCCGCTGCCACCGCCCACCGCGCCTTCCTGCACCGGGCCGTCAACGGCATTGCTCATCGCTTCGGCCACATGCTTGGGCTTCACATGAAAGCCGTTGATGTCGTTGAGCAAGCCATCGAAGGTTTCCAGCACCACCGGCATGTTCCAGTAGAGCCGACCGTCGTCCGGTTGCTGCGCGCGATCCAGTTCGATCAAGGCATCGCGCACCACGCCGAGGCTGTGAGTGTTGGTGAAGGCGATCGGGCTGGTCAGCAGGCCGGCTTCGCGAATCCACTCCAGTCCTGTGGCGTCACCGTTGCCGTTGAGTACGTGGACGCCGGCGAAACACGGTTGTGCGTTGGTCGAACCGGCGCGTGGTTCGATCAGGGTGACGCCACTGCAAATGTCGCGACCGCTGGCGCTGCGGCCGCGCACGTTGCTGTGGCCGACCCTTACGCCGGGTACGTCGGTGATGGCGTTGAGCGGGCCAGGCTGCAATTGACCGATGCGGATATGGAGATCGCGGGCACGTGGTTTCATTGATGTTCTCTCTGTTGAAGGCAGTGATTCAAAGGGCTGTTACTGACCGTTTTTGACCTTGCTCCACACCCGCGTACGCACCCGTTCGGTGGCTTTGGGCAAGGGTTCGAGGGTGTACAACGTGGCCATCGCCGTGGCTGACGGGTACACCGCCGGGTTGTCGCGGGTGGCCTGGGCGACCAGCGCCGTGGCGGCGCGATTGCCGTTGGGGTAGGACAGGTGATCGCTGACCGGCGCAATCACATCGGGCCGCAGCAAATAGTCGATGAACGCCAGGCCTTGGGCCGGATGCGGCGCGTCCTTGAGCAAGACCAGCGTGTCGAACCACACCGGCGCGCCTTCCTTCGGCAGGCTGTACTGAATCTTCACGCCGTTGCCGGCCTGCTCGGCGGTGGTCTTGGCTTCGAGCATCGCGCCGGACCAACCGACCGCCACGCAGATGTTGCCGTTGGACAGATCGCTGATGAATTTCGAGGAGTTGAAGTAGGCAATGTGCGGGCGCAGTTTCAGCAGCAGCGCTTCGGCTTTCTGATAGTCCTCGGCCTTGGTGCTGTTCGGCGGCAGGCCGAGATAATGCAGCGCGACCGGGAGCATTTCCGACGGCGAATCGAGCATCGCCACGCCGCATTCGCCGAGTTTGGCCAGGTTCTCTTCCTTGAATACCAGATCCCAGGAGTCTACCGGGGCCTTGTCACCCATCACCGCGCGCACCTTGTCGACGTTGTAGCCGATGCCGTTGGTGCCCCACAGATACGGCACGGCGTACTGGTTGCCGGGGTCGTTGTTGGCCAGTTTGCTCAGCAGATCGTTGTCGAGGTTCTTCCAGCCCGGCAGTTGATCGCGGGGCAGCGGGGCGAGGGCGCCGGCCTTGATCAGGGTCGGCAGGCTGAAGTTGCTCGCCACCACCACGTCGTAGCCGCTGCGACTGGTCATCAGTTTGCCTTCCAACACTTCGGCGCTGTCGAAGGTGTCGTAGACCGGTTCGATACCGCTGTCACGCTTGAAATCATGCAGGGTGTTCGGGCCGATGTAGTCGTACCAGTTATAGACATGCACGCTCGGCGCATCGGCCGCCTGCGCACTCAGCGCCGCGGACAAAACGCCCATCAGACCCAGGTTGATATACCCACGATGACCACGCATGATGCGGCACTCCTGGCCTGTTGGCAGGCCGGTGATGAACAGGAGTGGTCAGCCTATCGGGCGGGCCGCACCGCACCCATTCCCATCATGGGTTACTCAAAAGGGGTAGAGCGTGGACGCGTTGCTGCAGGAATTGCCGGTGCATCAGAGCCTGTCGCGAGTGTTCGCTACGGTCGGTAAGGACGGTTTCTGGCGGGCGCTGGTCGATACGCTGCGGTTGCTGGTGCCGCTGGACAATGCGCTGGTGGCGGTGATGCAGACGGGGCGGCCGCCGCAATTGCTGATCGACTTCGACAGCCAGGGCCGCGCCGACGAGCAGGAAGAACTGGCCGGTTACTGCGCCGGTATGTACCTGCTTGATCCGTTCTATCAGGCCGCCTGCGCCGGGATCTCCGACGGTTTGCACAGCCTTGCATCCGTGGCGCCGGACCAGTTTCTGCACAGCGAGTACTACCAGAGTTACTTCCGCTCGGTGGTCGGCGCGGATGAGCTGCAATTTCTGGTCAACCTCGACGACGGCGTGCTCGGCTTGTCGATGGGCCGCTCGACGGCGTTCAGTTTGCAGGAGCAGGGGCGCCTGCTCTGCGTGCGGGATTGGGTGCTGTCAGCGATGCGTCGGCATGTGCAGTTGATGCCGCCGCAAGGCGCAGCGGTCGAGGCGCCGGTCGGCGATATTGCGGCGCTGCTCGACCGCTTCGACGCCCGTCTGACCGCGCGCGAGATCGATACGGCGCGTCTGATTCTTCAGGGCTTTTCCAGCAAGGCCATCGCCCAGCACATGAACATTTCGCCGGAGACCGTGAAGGTGCATCGGCGCAATCTCTATCACAAGCTCAACGTCACCGGGCATGGCGAGTTGTTTGCGCTGGTGTTGCGGCCGCGCTGAGCGGGTCAGCCGATCTGCTTGAACAGCAACGCCTTCAGACCGCTTTCCGGGTCGATATCCGGAAACTCCGGCGGGTTCTCCAGCCGTTGTTCGAAACGCAGGCTCGGTGCTTCCTGGGTCACGCCGTCGATCAGGAAGTCTGAGCCGAACGAAGGATCGTTCATGCACGCCAGTACTGTGCCCTGCGCCGTCAGCAATTCCGGCAGACGGCGCAGCACGCGCTGGTAATCCTTGGTCAGCAGAAAACTGCCTTTCTGGAACGACGGCGGGTCGATGATCACCAGATCGTACGGGCCGCTGTTGATCACCTTGCCCCAGGATTTGAACAGGTCGTGGCCGAGGAAGCTCACCTTGCTCAGGTCATGCCCATTCAGGCGGTGATTGTCGCGGCCCCGGCTCAGCGCGGCGCGGGACATGTCGAGGTTGACCACATGGCTGGCGCCACCCTCGATGGCCGCTACCGAGAAGCCGCAAGTGTAGGCGAACAGGTTCAGCACCCGTTTGCCCGCCGCCTGTTCGCGCACCCAGTTGCGCCCGTAACGCATGTCGAGGAACAGCCCGGCGTTCTGCTTGCGGCCCAGATCCACGCGGTATTTCAGCCCGCCCTCGACGATGGTCATTTCGTCGATTTCTTCACCGAGCAGCCATTCGGCGGTGCTCTGCGGCAGGTAACGGTGCTGAATCAGCAGGGTGTGGGCGCCGGACTGCTGCCATTGCTCTGAATGAGTGATTTCCAGCAACAGACGCTTGAGATTTTCCAGCTGCGCAGCCTCGGGTTCCTTGAACAACGACACCAGCACCACGCCTTGCAGCCAGTCCACGGTCACTTGCTCCAGCCCCGGCCAGCAACGCCCACGCCCATGGAACAGGCGCCGGGTTTCGGCCGGTGCCGAAGTCAGCGCGGTGAGCAGGTGGGCATGGAGAACGGCGAGGGCTTGAGGGTTCATCAATCAGGATCGGCCAGCAAAAGGGCGCGCATTTTAACCGCAATTACGCGCCGGCGACTGCCCGTCGAACGGGTGTTATTGAAAAGACCTGTATCAAAAATGAATTTCTGTAGAAGGCGCTGCTCATACCAGATAAGCAGCGGGATCAAGCCGCTAAATCGTTCATGCAATTCAGGGAGTGCCAGTTCATGTGTCCAATTCCGACGTCGAGCGCGCACCTTCCTGGCGGGTTGATTCTGGTAGTCGAGGACGATCCGTTGATTCTGGAGTTTCTGTGCGAAATTCTTCAGGAGGAAGGTTTCAAGGTCGAGCCGCAGACCAGTGCCGATGCGGCTTCGCAATATCTGGAGAAGCACGCGCCGGAAGTCGCGTTGCTGCTCACCGACATCACCATGCCCGGCACCCTTAATGGCGCGGACCTGGCCAATCTGGTCGGCGAGCGCTGGCCGGACAAACCGGTGATGGTCATGTCCGGTTATGAAACACCGGAAACCTCGGGCGTGAAGCATCCGGTGGCGTTCATCAAGAAGCCGTGGGCCATCGGCCAGTTGCTCGACTGTGTGGACGGTGCGTTCAAATCCAAGGCGCCGCGTCTGCACTGAAGCGTCCCGCAAGTGCTACATTGCCGGGCATCGTTGCCCGGCCCCTTGCGAGGAAGTGATCTTTTGTCTGCTCACGATGCTGTTTTCAACCGCGCGTTCGGCGCGTTCCTGTTCGACATGGACGGCACCGTCCTCAACTCCATCGCCGCCGCCGAGCGGATCTGGTCCGCCTGGGCCGTGCGCCATGGGGTGAACGTCGAGACGTTCCTGCCGACCATCCACGGCGTGCGCGCCATCGACACCATCACGCGTTTGAACCTGCCGGGCGTGGACGCCGAGGCGCAAGCGGCGTTCATCACCGAGGCGGAAATCGAAGACGTCGAAGGCATTGTCGAGATTCCCGGCGCGGCGGCGTTTCTCAAATCGTTGCCGGCGGATCGCTGGGCCATGGTGACCTCGGCGCCACGGGATCTGGCGTTGCGGCGGATGGCGGCGGCGGGGATTCCGGAGCCGGCGGTGATGATCACCGCTGAAGACGTGACCGCCGGTAAACCGGATCCGGCGGGTTATCGACTGGCGGCCAAACGTCTGGGCCTGGAACCGGCGGACTGCCTGATTTTCGAAGACGCCACCGTCGGCATTCAGGCCGCTGAAGCCGCCGGTGCGCCGCTGATGATCATCACCACGACTCACCAGCATCCCCTTGAAACCGCCCACGCGACCATCGCCAGTTACCGCGAAATTGCGCCGAGCATCGACAGCGACGGCCAGTTGCGCCTGCAACCTCAATAAACCCCCGGCACCAAGCGCCAGCTGCGGGCGCAATAGGCGTCGTATTCGGCGCCGAACTGCGTGCGCAGCAGGGCCTCTTCGGAGTGGATGCGGGCGATCAGCGGGATCAGCGTCAGCGCCGCCAGCAACAGGCCCACCACCGAGCGAAACGCCAGGGCCCAACCGATCGCATTGATCACCAGCCCCAGATAACTGGGGTTGCGCAGATGCCGGTAGATGCCTTCGGTCACTAGCCGATGTCCCGGCTGAATCGCCACCAGCCCGCTGAACCGATGGCCCAGCACAAACACCGGCCATAAACGCAATCCGCCGCCGACGATAAACAGCAACGCGCCCAGCCAACGGGTACCTTCGCGGCCGACGGTCCAGAAACCGATGCGGTCGCAGTAAGCCGGCAGAAAGGCACTGACCAATCCAATGACCGCGAACGCCGGAATCACCCAGCGATTGGCCCGGTCCTCGCGCTCGCCGGTGCTCAGGTTCACTTCCGTAAACAACGACGCCACCACCATGGCCAGCGTGGCCAGGGCCACCACGACCAACGCGCCGTGAGAAAAAAACACCGCCACGCCACCAATGCCCCACATCGCCAGGCCCAGATAGGCGAGGGTGGCGAGCACTGCGACCACGGTCATTTGCGCAGACATTTTCATAGGCACCTCACAGCTGTTCCGTTCAGTGTAGATCCCGGCACGATCCCCGGCGTTTAACCGCCGGCAGGGGCGTGGACTAAACTTCAGGCAGAGACGTTCCGATCATCCGATCCGCCGCTTCGGGAGTCCGCCATGCTGCACGTCCGCACGCCGCTGATCCTCCATCCGACCCTGTCGACCGCGTCCCGGCGCATCTGGCTGAAGCTGGAAAACCTGCAACCGTGCGGCTCCTTCAAGCTGCGCGGGATGGGCTTGTTGTGCAGTCAGGCAGCGGCGCAGGGCAAGCGCAAGGTCGTGTGTCCGTCCGGCGGCAATGCCGGACTGGCCACGGCGGTGGCAGCGGTCAGCCTCGGCTTGCAAGCCTGCATCGTGGTGCCGCACACCACACCGGAAGCGACCCGCGCACGTATTCGCCGCACCGGCGCGGAGGTTATCGTCCACGGCAAAGTCTGGGACGAAGCCAATCAGAGGGCGCGGGAACTGGCCAGCGCGGCAGACACCGAATACGTGCCGGCCTTCGACCACCCGGTGTTGTGGGAAGGGCACAGCTCGATGGTCGATGAAATTCTCGACGACTGCCCGCAGGTCGATACCGTGGTCACGTCGGTCGGCGGCGGTGGTTTGCTGGCGGGCATCCTCACCGGGCTGCTGCGCCATGACCGCCGAGACTGCCGCATCGTCACCTGCGAAACCACTGGCGCCGCCTCGTTCGCTGCGGCCGTCCAGGCTGGCCATCCGGTGCGCCTGAGCCGCATCGACACCGTCGCCACCTCCCTCGGTGCCGCGCAGGTGGCGGCTTGGCCGGTAGAGCATATCGGCGAGTTCGATCATGAATGTCTGGTGCTGTCGGATGACGACGCGATCATGGGCGTGGTGCGTTATGCCAGTGATTTGCGGCAATTGGTGGAGCCGGCGTGCGGGGTTTCGCTGGCGGTGGCGTACCTCGATCATCCGGCGTTGGCGGGGGCGCATGATGTGGTGGTCATTGTTTGTGGCGGGGTGAGTATCAGTGCGCAGCTGGTGGCGGGGTGGGCGCGGTTGGGGATTTGAATGCTCAGGGATTGCGCGTCGACCGCTGGCCCTCACCCCAGCCCTCTCCCGGAGGGAGAGGGGGCCGATTGGGGGATATTGTCGGAATACATCGACCTGAAAAATTTGCGGTGAATCCATAATCGAATCGAAGTCTCAAGTCGATGCTTGGAATCCATAATCGACTCGGTGACTCAGGTCGATGCATCCCTCAAGACATCTCGGTCGGTTCCCTCTCCCTTTGGGAGAGGGCTAGGGTGAGGGGGCTTCTGGATCAGAGCCGCAATCGACGCTCCTGCGCAATCCTTACAATCTGCTCCAACACGTCCCCCATCTGCCGAATCACCTCCAGGTTACTAAACCGCACCACCTCAATCCCCAGCCGCTGAAGATAAACCGTACGCCGCCGGTCATGAACCTCTCCCGCCTCCTCAAAATGCTGCCCCCCATCCAACTCCACCGCCAACTTCAATTCCACACAATAGAAATCCAGCACAAACGGCGGAACCGGCACCTGCCGGCGAAATTTCAGCCCCGCCACCTGCCGTGATCGCAGCTTCTGCCAAAGCAGTTGTTCGCAATCGGTCTGGGAGGTGCGCAAGTGGCGGGCGAACTGGCGTTGAGCGAGCGTCGGGCGATTTTGCATGCTTCACGTCCTTGTGAAGGGGATGGAGATTTCACTGTAGACCCGACCAATAGTCAGCACCACCGCCATTCCCGCAAGAGAGGTCTATCCTAGGCGGAGCCCTTTTTCGTGCCTACGGTGACCCGCGATGATCAATCTGGCCACGGCCCATCTGCTCACGGACTACAAGACCTGGGCCAATCAGCGTCTGTTCGATAGCCTGCAAGCGCTGCCGGCTGGGGAGACGACGAGGGAGCGCAAGACGGTTTTCAAGAACATGATCGGTACGCTGAACCACATCTACGTGGTCGACCGGATCTGGCAGGCGCACCTCGAAGGGCGCGAGCACGGTTTCACGACGTCCCATGATCTGGTGCACGCCGACCTCGGCGAGTTGCGTCAGGCCCAGCAGGAAGTCGATGGCTGGTATCGCACCTGGAGCGCGCAGCAGACCGAGGTGTCGCTGAACCGCTCGATTGATTTCAAATTCGTCTCCGGCGATGGCGGCACCATGAATGCCGGGGCGATCCTGATGCACGTGATCAACCACAACAACTACCACCGTGGCTGGGTGGTGCAGATGTATTTCGAGATCCCGCAGATGCCGCCGATGACTGATCTGCCGGTGTACCTGCGCGAGGTCGACCCGGGGTTCAAGCCGATCAGTGCGCCTGAGGTGGAAGAGGCGCCGACATGTGATGGGCAATCAGCGAGCGCAACCAGCGTTCCGCCGGATCGTTGTCGTTGACCCCGTTCCAGACCATCGACAGCTCCGAAGGCACGATGTCGAACGGCGGGTCGTCGGCACGCAACACGCTGCTGCCTTCGACCAGCGCGCAGGCGGCGAAGTCCGGCACGGTGGCGAGCATATCGGTGCCGGCCAGAATCGCCCGCAGCGGAGCGAATTGCGGCACCGCCAATACCACGCGACGCGATCGATTGATCCGCGCCAGATCGTTGTCGATGGCCCCGCCCAGATCCCCGGAAAACGACACCAGCGCATGGGGGCGTTCGCAATACTCGTCTAGGGTCAGTGCGCCGGCACGATCATCGCCGCGCAGGATCTTGCAGCGCAGGTCTCGCAGTTTTTTGCGTTTGGCATTGGCCGGCAATTCGGTGGTGTAACTGACGCCGACGGAAATTTCCCCGGACGCCAGCATCGACGACATCAGCAGGAAATTCACCCGGCGGATCACCACCACCACGTCCGGCGCCTCTTCGCGCAATTGCTTGAGCAACGGCGGCAGCAGGCCGAACTCGGCGTCGTCCGACAGACCGATGCGAAACACGTCGCGGCTGCTCAGCGGGTCGAAATCCTTGGCCCGGCTGACCGCCCCGGAAATGGTGTCCATCGCCGGCTGCAACTCCTTGAGGATCGCCAGCGCCCGCTGGGTCGGCTCCAGCACGCGGCCGTTGCGCACCAGCAACGGGTCGTCGAACAGGTCGCGCAGTTTGGCCAGTGAAGCACTGACGGCGGGCTGGCCGAGGAACAGTTTTTCCCCGGCGCGGGTCAGGTTCTTTTCGAACATCAGGGTTTCGAAAATCACCAACAGGTTCATGTCCACGCGACGCAGGTCATTGCGGTTCATGCCGGAAGACTCGCTGGTTTTTTGAGTCTTCTCAGTAAAGCAGCAAAGTCTTGGACTGTCGGGTCACTGGGCGGGATCGACCCCGGTCAATACCTTGCGAAACGTTTCCACCAGCGGCCGCAGGTTGATCCGGTGCCACGCCGCCCACAACGGCGTGGTGAACGCCAGCCACGGCACTTCCCGCAGCACCACGCCCGGCGGTGCGTTATGGCTCAGGCCTCTCTGGATCATCGCTATACCCAGCCCCGAGGCCACCAGCCCCAACGCGGTAAACGGCTCGGTGGCCTGCATCCGTACATCCGGGGTGAAGCCCGCGCGAATGCAGGCGCTGACGAACTCATCGTCGGCCCCCTGGCGTGGCTGCACGCCGATCCATTCCTGATCGGCCAGATCCGCCGGGGTCAGCAATGGCAGTTGGTTCAGCGGGTGATGTTCGGGCAGCGCCAGCAACATCGGGTCGTCCAGCACCTGAAAGCCCAGCAGGTCCGGGTCGTCGATCGTCGGCGGCTCACTGACCAGCGCGATATCGAGGCTACGCTGACGCAGGCCTTCGAGTTGTTCGGCGGAACTCAGGTTGTACAGCGCGACATGCACGTTGGGTCGATCCACTCGCAGCACGCGCAAGGCATTGGGCAAGACCCCGGCGTGCATCGCGTTTTCGATGTAGCCGATGCACAGGCCGCCTTCTTCGCCACGGCCCAGGCGTTTGCCGAGGGATTCCAGGCGATTGGCGTGGGTCAGCAGGGCGCGGGTTTCGGCGAGAAAGGTCTGGCCGTCGCGGGTCAGGCGGATGCGCTGCTGGCTGCGTTCGAACAGGGTCAGGCCCAAGCGCTCTTCGAGCTGGGCGATCTGCCGGCTCAGGGGCGACTGGGAAATGTGCAGGCGCTCGGCGGCGCGGCCGACGTGTTCTTCCTCGGCTACGGCGACGAAGTAGCGCAATTGGCGGATGTCGATCATGTCAGACCTTTTGGGACTCAAGTGCTGCTGATTATGTCTTGGACGGTCTGAGTGGCGCAATCTAGGATCTGCTCAACGGTCAACACCGACTACGAACTACGAGGACAGCATCATGAGCTTGAAAGACAAACTCCCCGGCCAACTCGGCTTCGGCACCGCGCCACTGGGCAACATGTTCCGCGCCATTCCTGAAGACGAAGCCCAGGCCACCGTGCATGCGGCGTGGGATGCCGGCGTGCGTTACTTCGACACCGCGCCGTTCTACGGCTCGGGCCTTTCGGAAATCCGCCTCGGCGAAGCACTGTCCCGCTACAAGCGCGACGACTATGTGCTGAGCACCAAGGTCGGCCGGGTGATTCTCGATGAAGTCGAAGACGCCGCCGCCCGGGATCTGGGCGAGAAAAGCGGGGTGTTCGAGCACGGCCGCCCGAACAAGATCGTCAACGATTACAGCGCCGACGTCACGCTGCGTTCGATCGAAGACAGCCTAAAGCGTTTGAAAACCGACCGCCTCGACATCGTCTGGGTCCACGACATCGCTCAGGATTTCTACGGCGACCAATGGCTGGAGTATTTCAATCAGGCCCGCACCGGCGCCTTCAAAGTCCTGACCCGTCTGCGTGAAGAAGGCGTGATCAAGGGCTGGGGCCTGGGCGTGAACAAGGTCGAGCCGTGCGAGTTGACGCTGGACCTGACCGAGGCGCAGCCTGACGGCTTCCTGTTGGCCGGCCGTTACACCTTGCTCGACCACGACCGCGCCTTGCAGCGCCTGATGGATTCGGCCCGGGCGCAGAACGTTGAAATCGTGGTCGGCGGCCCTTACAGCTCGGGGATCCTGGCCGGCGGTGCGCACTTCGAATACCAGAAGGCCAGTCCTGAAATCGTTGCCAGGGTCGAGCAGATCAAACGCATCGCCGCAGCCCACGGCGTCGATGTCAAAGCGGCTGCACTACAATTCTCGCTGGCCAATCCGGCCGTGGCGGCAGTGATTCCCGGTGCGAGCAAACCGGGGCGTATCGCTGAAGATGTGGCGGCGCTGTCGGCGGTCATTCCGGCCGGTTTCTGGCAGGCCATGCGTGAAGCGAAACTGGTGTCCGAACGTGCACCATTACCCATCGACGAGGTGAAAGCATGAAGATCGATCTGAGCGGAAAACTGGCGATTGTCAGCGGCAGCACGGCGGGCATCGGTTTGGGCATCAGCCAGTCGCTGGCCGAGGCGGGCGCCACGGTGGTGGTGATCGGTCGCGACGCGGCCAAGGTCGAACAGGCGCTGGCGAGCATTCGCGACAAGGTGCCGGGCGCGCAACTGCGCGGTCTGACGGCGGATCTGGGCACGGCCGAAGGCGCGCAGAAACTGTTCGCCGCCGAACCAAAAGCCGACATCCTGGTGAACAACCTCGGCATCTACAACGCCGTGGATTTCTTCGACGCACCGGACGATGAGTGGACCCGTTTCTATGAAATCAACGTGATCTCCGGCGTGCGCCTGTCGCGGCATTACGTGCCGGCGATGGTCGAGCAGGGCTGGGGCCGGGTGATCTTCCTGTCTTCGGAATCCGGCGTGGCCACCCCGGCGGACATGATCAACTACGGCGTGACCAAAAGCGCCAATCTCGCGGTGTCCCATGGCCTGGCCAAACGCCTGGCGGGCACCGGGGTTACGGTCAACGCGATCCTGCCGGGGCCGACCTTCACCGACGGTGTCGAGGAAATGCTCAAGGATGCCGCCGCCGAGTCTGGCCGCAGCCTGCGTGACGAAGCCGACGCCTTTGTGCGCCGGGCCCGTCCGAGCTCGATCATCCAGCGCGTCGCGGATGTCGAAGAAGTCGCGCACCTGGTTACCTACATCGCTTCACCGCTGTCTTCGGCCACCACCGGCGCCGCGTTGCGGGTCGATGGCGGCGTAGTCGACAGCCTGACAATCTGAATTTATCGAGAGAGACTTTTTATTTATGGCAACAGCATCAGCAACGATCGACATCCCGGCTTCGGCCGATCAGGTCTGGCAATTGATTGGCGGCTTCAACACCTTGCCGGACTGGCTGCCGTTCATTCCCAACAGCGAACTGAGCGAAGGCGGGCGCGTGCGCACTTTGCAAACCGCTGACGGTGCAGTGGTGGTCGAGCGTCTGGAAACGTTCGATAACGCGGGCAAAACCTACAGCTATTCGATTCTGCAGGCACCGTTTCCGGCCACCGATTATCTGGCGACGATTCGTGTGGAAGCCCAGGGGCAGGGCGCGAAGGTGACGTGGTCGGGACGCTTCACGGCCAAGGGCGTGAGCGATGAGGAAGTGGTGGCGCTGTTCAGCGGGATCTATCAGGGTGGCCTCGAGGCGCTGCGCGCTAACTACCCAACATAACCCGTAACTGATCGTTCCCACGCTCTGCGTGGGAATGCCTCAAGGGACGCTCCGCGTTCCAGCTCTGGAGGGGACGCGGAGCGTCCCGGGCTGCATTCCCACGCAGAGCGTGGGAACGATCTATGAAGGTCAGGACTGTGAAATCAGGCTCTGCCGACAATCCAGCACCAGCTTCGCCCCGCCCAGATCGCTGCGTCCCACCTCAAGACTGAACCCGTGCAGGTTGACGATCGCCGCGACGATCGACAGTCCCAGGCCAAAGCCATTCTGCAGTTGCCCGCCCTCGGCGCGATAGAAGCGCTGGAACACCGCCTCCCGTTCCGACTCGGGAATGCCCGGCCCGGAATCGTGCACTTCGATCCGCGTATGTCCCGCATCATTGACCCCGCGCAACACCACCGTGCCACCGGCCGGGGTGAACTTGATCGAGTTGCTCAACAGGTTCGCCAGCGCTTCAAACAACAGCGCCCGATCACCGTTCAGCATGGGTAGGGTTTCCGGCATGTTCAGCTCGAAACGCAGCTCGTCGTCTTCAGCCAGCGGCAGATAGAACTCGTGCAGTTCCTGCAGCAACAACACCGGATCGAGCTCGACAAACCCCGAACGCCGCTGACGATCCTCCAGTTCGGAAATCCTCAGCAACCCGCGAAACCGTGCCATCAGCGTGTCGGCCTCAGCCAGCACCAGATCCAGCTGCGCCGCTTCCGGCGAGCCTTCGCCAGCCTGCTGTTGCATGCGATACAACTGCGCGCGCAAACGGGTCAGCGGGGTGCGCAGATCATGGGCGATGTTGTCGCACACGCCTTTGACTTCGTTCATTAAACGTTCGATGCGATCGAGCATGGCGTTGACGATGGCGGCGAGCATGTCCAGTTCATCGCGGCGATTGGACAGCGGCAAACGGTGAGTCAGGTCGCCAGCGACAATCGACTGGGCGCTGGCCTGGATCGCCCGGATTCGCCGCAGCGGCCGACGACGCAGCAAATGCCAGCCGACGATTCCCGGCACAATCGTCAGCGAAACGCCCCAGAGCAAGGCATGCAGAATGATCTTCGTCACCGCGAACAGCGAGCCGTTGTCACGCAGCAACACCAGCCAGCGACCGTCGCGGGTCGGGGTGGCTACCGCGTCGCAGCTGTCGGTGGGCAGAGTCGGGTCGTCGGAGTCGGCGCATTCGCTGAGCATGTGGATCTTGCCGTCCAGCGGCAGGCCCTCGGGGATTTTCTGCAACGCGCCACCGAGGTAGCGGTGCTGGGCGTCAAACAGGCCGTAGGCGTCGATGCCGCGAATGTCGAAGGTCATGCTGGCGGCGAGCGCGTCTTCCAGCTGATCGCCGCGAAAGTGCGAAAACAGATGCTGACGTTGCATCAGCGAGTGTTTGGCCAAATTGTCGAGATAACCGGACACCTCGAAGTACATGACCCCCATGAGGATCGCACTCCAGGCCACGAACAACGAACTGTACAGCGCCAGCAAACGGCTGCTGGAAGAGCGCCAACCGTCAGACGGGTTCGGCAATGACATAACCCGAGCCTCGCACCGTGCGGATCAGCGGGACATTGCCCGGCGGGTCGATCTTCTTGCGCAGGCGGCCGATGTGCACGTCGATCAGGTTGGTGCCGGGGTCGAAGTGATAGCCCCAGACCTCTTCGAAAATCATCATCCGCGACAGGATCTGGCCGCTGTTGCGCATCAGGAATTCAAGCAACTTGTACTCGGTCGGCAACAGCGTCAGCACCTGCTCGGCGCGGCGGGCTTCGTGGCTGATCAGGTCGAGTTGCAGATCCGCCACCTGCAACGTGGTCGGCTGCGCGCCGTTGCTGTTCTGGCGGCGCAGCAACACTTCGACCCGGGCAGCCATTTCGTCGGTGGCGAACGGTTTGGTCAGGTAGTCATCGCCGCCGGCGCGCAAGCCGCGCACACGCTCGTCGACATCGGAGAGGGCGCTGATCATCAGGATCGGCGTCGCCACGCCCATGGTGCGCAGGGTGGTGACGATGGCCAGGCCATCAAGCTCCGGCAGCATGCGGTCGAGGGTAATCAGGTCGTAGTTGCCGCTGACAGCGCGGTCCAGGCCTTCACGGCCGTTGTCGACCCAGTCCACGTCGAGGCCGTGGCTGCTCAGTTCGGCGACAATTTCCCGGGCGGTCACGGCGTCGTCTTCGATGGTCAGGATGCGAGTCATGGTGGGCCTGCTGGTCTGTTCAAACGCAATGGCAGCATTTTGCCAAGATTTTGCGCGGGCGCTTTAAATTAACTTTCATGTTTTAGCCGTCATTAGTCGCAGTCGCCGAATTATTTTGTGAAACGTTGATATCATCTGGCCACATTTTTCAAGGAGTGAAGCCGTGAGCCGGTTGATTCGTGGTGGCTGGATGCCGATGGCCGGGATGTTGCTGGCGCTGCTGAGCGCTTCGGCACTGGCCGCCAACACCCCGTGTTCCGGGAAGAAGGGCGGCATCGATCGCTGCGACGGCGATCTGTTCCTGTGCAATGACGGCTCCATCAGTGGCTCGAAAAAGAGCTGCGCTGCCATGTTCGGCAGCCGCGAACAGGCGCGACCGCAACAATTTCTGCAAAGCAACGACGCCTGTGATTGCGGCACCGGCTCGTTCTGCACCGGGCCGCGCGGCGGCGTGTATTGCCTGACTCCGATTGGCAAGAAAAGCTACAAACGCAAATGACCGGGCTTTTGTGCCAATGCATAAAACCCGCTGTTATCGACCCGTTGTTGCAATTTGCATGGTCTTAGGAAGTTCAGACTTTTTAAGCGATTGAATTCAAACGATTTATTTAATGTTGGCGACTGGCACGGTCACTGCAATTCCTCTGATGACGAGTTGTAACACCATTTTTCATGCCTGGAGCACTACCACAATGAATAGATCCTCTGATGGGTTTTATCCTGCCTACGAAGGAGAGTCGAGCAACGTCTCAGGGGTGTCCTGGGGCGCGATCTTCGCAGGGGCTGCCGCTGCAGCGGCACTGTCGCTGATTCTGGTGCTGTTGGGTTTCGGTCTGGGCTTTTCCGCTGTTTCACCGTGGGCCGGGGAGGGCGTCAGCGCCAAGGGCCTGGGCATTTCAACGATCATCTGGCTGGCCGCCACACAAATCATCGCCTCGGGACTGGGTGGCTACATCGCCGGTCGCCTGCGGGTGAAATGGGCCAACATGCACGGTGACGAGGTGTATTTCCGCGACACCGCTCATGGCTTCCTCGCCTGGTGTGTGGCGACGCTGGTCACCGCGACGCTGGTGGTTGGCTCGGTCAGCAGCATCGTCAGCGGTGGTGTACAGGCCGGTGCAAGCGTTGCCGGTGGCGCAGCCAGTGCGATGACACAAGCAGCCGGCACTGCAGCGGCCAACACTGACAGCGATCAGTACGGCTACTTCGTCGACAGCCTGTTCCGCGACGATCGTCCCGCCGCCGTCAGCGATGACGCCGCTCGTGGCACCGTGACCCGAATCTTCGCCCAGAGCCTGGCGAACGGTCAGCTCAGCGCCGAAGACCGCACCTACCTAGCGCAACTGGTCGCTCAGCGTACCAACCTGACCCAGGCCGACGCCGAACGTCGGGTCGATGAAATCTACGCCCGCACCCAGAAGGCAATCGCCGACGCCAAGGTTAAAGCGCAACAAGCCGCCGACACTGCCGCCAAAGTCGCTGCCCTGACCTCGCTGTGGATGTTCATCGCGCTGCTGGCCGGTGCGTTCTTCGCCAGCCTCTCGGCCACCTTCGGCGGTCGCCGCCGGGATGCGGTCGAGTACGTAGAAGTCGAAACCTACACCACGACCACGCTGCCGCCAGTCCGTTAATCAAGGAGAACCACCATGCGCTCACTACTGCTGTTTTTCCTCGGCGTTCCAATCCCGATCATCATCCTGATCGCCCTGTTCGTGCACTGATTCCTTGAGGCACATGCCTTGGCCGCTTCCACCTTCGGGTTGAAGCGGCTTTTTGCTTTCTAAGAGGCCAGCGGCCAGAATCCGTGCGGGAAGTGGATCGGCCACTTCGAACCCTGTTTAAGGATGAAGACGTTGGACAAGAAGGAAATCAAACGCCAGCTGGATGAGATGCTCGATGCAGGACGCTCGAAAAACGAAACCTTCAAGGCGTTTTCCGGTGGAGCGGTCAAGGATCGGGTTCTGGCTTACTGGATAGGTTCGCGGATTGATCCCCAGTTGCGTCGGCAGCATGCGCGCAAGGTCACGATCCTGATCGTCCTGACCTGTATTCAGGCACTGCTCGGCGCGCTCGCCGGTTTTTTCATGGGGCTGGACATCGGTGTCGGATTTGCCCTGGTATTCACGCTGATCGCCGCCGGTATTCCGCTGCTGTTTGCCTGGGGCTTCTATAAATATTCCGCTCAGGCTTACACCATTTACGTGATCCTCACGCTCAGTCAGATTTCTCGCCTGTTCAAAGGCTATTCCGAGGATCCGGTATCCACCCTGATCGGTGCAGGCCTGACCTTGGCCATGGTGTTTTTTGTGGCGTGGCTGAAAACCAAACTGTTCCCCGACCTTGGTTTCATCGGGTCGAAAAAGATCAAGGGCCAGTTCGTCTTCTCCAACTGATCGGCGGCAGAACCGTACAGTCATTTCCATGGCCTGGATCAATATTCGTCGGCGCAATATCCCCTACCGTGAAATTTCCAGGCCCTTGCCGCTGGATCGACTACATTGCTTGCGCGCACTTTGCTGCGCGAGCGGAACCAACCTGCCGGCCCGATAGAGAGCGATAACCCCCACGAGCCGGCGAGGTGTAGTGCAGCAAGGAGCTGTTTCAACCTCACCTGAACTTTTCACGGATGATCATCGCAATGCACTGCCTAGAAAGAACCTTCGATATCCAGCCTTTGGCGCAGGCGGATATGACTGTCCACATCAACGGCCAGCCGGTCACCGCCGCCATCGGCGAAACCGTGCTCAGCGTCATTCAGTCCCTCGGCGTGCGCCAGGTCGCGCGCAACGATCACAACCAGGTCAGCGGTGCCTATTGCGGCATGGGCGTGTGCCAGTGCTGCCTGGTGAAAATCAACGGCCGGCACAAGCGCCGCGCCTGCCAGACCGTGGTGCGCGAGGGCATGCTGATCGAAACCCAGGTCAACCGTATTCACGGGCAGGAGGTGGTATGAGCCTGCATCCGGTGATCGTCGGCGGTGGCCCGGCGGGAATGGCCGCGGCCATCGAACTGGCCCTGCACGGGGTGCGCTGCACCTTGCTCGAAGAGGCCTCGCGTTTGGGTGGAGTGGTCTATCGCGGGCCGCTGCGTGACGGTGTGCAGCTGGATTATCTGGGGCCGCGCTATTCCGAGGCGTTGGGCAAACTGCACGGTGATTTCCAGGAGCAGTCCGGGCTGATCGACGTGCGCCTCAACCATCGCGTGGTCGGCGCCGAAGGCACGCGCTCGCTGGTGGTGCTGGACGGTGACGAGCGTCTGCACGAAATCGAATACCCGCAGTTGCTGCTGGCCGCCGGTTGCCACGAACGCAGCGTGCCGTTTCCCGGCTGGACCTTGCCCGGCGTGATCATGCTCGGCGGCCTGCAATTGCAGATCAAAAGTGGCGTGGTCAAACCGCAGGGACCGGTGGTGATTGCCGGCACCGGGCCGTTGTTGCCGCTGGTGGCGACCCAGTTGCATGCGTCGGGCGTGAGTGTGGCCGGGGTCTACGAGGCCTGCGCATTCGGCAAGATCGCCAAGGAAAGTCTGGCACTGCTGAACAAGCCGCAGCTGTTCCTCGATGGCTTGAGCATGCTCGCCTACCTGAAACTGCACGGCATCCCGATGAACTACGGCTGGGGCGTGGTCGAAGCGCACGGCGAAGGCGAACTGAAAAGCGTCAGCGTGGCGCCGTACTCGGCAACGTGGGAACCGGACATGAGCCGCGTCGAACGCTTCGAAGCAAAGACCCTCGCGGTCGGTTACGGCTTCATTCCGCGCACGCAACTGAGTCAGCAGATGGGCCTGGATCACGGCTTCAGCGACGACGGTTACCTGCGCGCCAACGCCAACATCTGGCAGCAAAGCAGCGAGCCCCACGTGCATCTGGCCGGTGACATGGGCGGGATTCGTGGCGGTGAAGCGGCGATGCTGGCCGGCAAGATCGCCGCCACTTCGATCCTGCTGCAACGCGGTGTGCTTGAAGAGGAACTGGCGCGCGTCCGTCGCGACCGTTACCTGGGCAAACTCAAAGCCATCGTGCGTTTCCGTGCGGCGGTGGACCGCTACACCGAACGCGGCGTCGGGCAAACCGCATTGCCGGCTGCCGACACAGTGATCTGTCGCTGCGAACACGCGACCCGCGCCGACATCGACCGCGCGCTGGAGCAGGGCGTGCAAGACATCGCCAGCCTGAAAATGCGCACTCGCGTGAGCATGGGCGACTGTCAGGGGCGGATGTGCGTCGGCTATTGCAGCGACCGCTTGCGACAGGCCACCGGGCGCAAGGATGTCGGCTGGCTGCGGCCGCGTTTCCCGATTGATCCGATTCCTTTTTCCGCGTTCCAGTCCCTCGGCACGGAGGCCGTTTCCCATGAGTAAGTTCTACGACGTGGTCATCGCCGGCGGCGGTGTGATTGGCGCGTCCATCGCCTATCAACTGTCCAAGCGCAAAGGGCTCAAGGTCGCGTTGATCGACGCCAAGCGCCCGGGCAACGCGACCCGCGCCTCGGCCGGTGGTCTATGGGCGATTGGCGAGTCGGTGGGCCTCGGTTGCGGGGTGATTTTCTTCCGCATGATGTCGGCCAACCGCAAGCGCGAAACCCAGGGCGCGGCGGTGGCGGTGGACTCCAGCACGCCGCACATCCTGCCGCCGTCATTCTTCGATTTTGCCTTGCAGTCCAACGCGCTGTACCCGGCGTTGCACCGTGAGCTGCGCGACAACCACGGGATGGATTTCAAGTTCGAAAAGACCGGGCTCAAATTCGTGATTTATGACGATGAAGACCGGTTGTACGCCGAGCATATCGTCGGCTGCATTCCGCACCTGGCCGATCAGGTTTGCTGGCTCGATCAGGCTGCATTGCGCGAGTCCGAGCCAAGCGTCAGCCATGAAGCGCGCGGCGCGCTGGAGTTTCTCTGCGACCATCAGGTCAGCCCGTTCCGCCTGGCCGACGCCTACACCGAAGGCGCCCGGCAGAATGGCGTGGACATGTACGTCAACACCAACATCACCGGAGTGCTGCATCACGGCACGCGGGTGACTGGCGTGCAAACGGCCGAAGCCGGGGTGTTTCACTGCAAGACCCTGATCAACGCCGCTGGCGCCTGGGCAGCGGACTTGAGCGAGTGGGCCACGGGCATCCGCATTCCGGTGAAACCGGTGAAAGGCCAGATCCTGCTGACCGAACGTTTGCCGAAAATCCTCAACGGTTGCCTGACCACCAGCGATTGCTACATGGCGCAGAAGGACAACGGCGAGATCCTGATCGGCAGCACCACCGAGGACAAGGGCTTCGACGTCACCACCACCTGGCCGGAAATCGCCGGGCTGGTGCAGGGCGCCGTGCGTTGCCTGCCGGAACTGGCGGACATCAACCTCAAGCGCACCTGGGCCGGGCTGCGGCCGGGCTCGCCGGATGAGCTGCCGATTCTCGGGCCGATGGCCGGGGTGGAGGGTTATCTCAACGCCTGCGGGCATTTCCGCACCGGCGTGCTGACGTCGGCGATCACCGGGGTGTTGCTGGACAAACTGGTCAACGATGAACCGCTGCCGCTGGACATCACGCCGTTTCTGGCGGACCGGTTTGAAGTGGCGCCCGTGCAGGAAGAGCGGGCGCTGGAGATGGCCTGAACCTGTGGGAGTTTCCCACCTGATCGTTCCCACGCTCTGCGTGGGAATGCCTCAAGGGACGCTCCGCGTTCCAGCTCCGGAACGGACGCGGAGCGTCCTGGGCTGCATTCCCACGCGGACGGTTCGACGCCTCGACGTGGGAACGATCAGCAAGAACTCAGGACTTGCCCGATTGTTCTTCCAGTTGATCCGACTCGAACAATCGGGCCAGTTCCGCCCGCGCTTCCTGAGCGGTCTGCAGCACTTTGGCCGCGTCGTCGTACACCGCGTGTTGAGCCTCGAGCACCTGTTCGTCATGGTGCTTGAAGCGCTTGATCCGCGCATCGGCCTGGGCCTGGGTCAGACCGAGGCCAACCAGCGTGCGGCGGCTCATTTCCAGACTTGAGTAATAGGTCTCCCGGATCGGATCGGCGCCGACATCCACCAACCGATGAACATGCTGCCGGTTACGCGCCCGGGCGATGATCTTCATGTGCGGGTAGAGCTTGCGCACGATCTCGGCGGTCTTGATGTTGGTCTCCGGATCGTCCGTGGCAATCACGAAATATTCCGCCTCACCGACCTTGGCCGCGCTTAGGATTTCCGGCCGCATCGGGTCACCGTAGAACACCGGCACACCACCGAAACTGCGCGACAGTTCAATGGTTTCCACCGAGGTGTCCAGCGCCACGAACTTGATGTTCTGCGCCCGCAGAATCCGCGCCACGATCTGACCCATCCGGCCCATGCCGGCAATCACCACCCGTGGGGTTTCGGTCTCGATCTGGCGGAATTTCTCCGGCACTTCCACCGGCTGCACCTTCGGGCTGACCAGTCGTGCGCAGATCAGCAGCAACAACGGCGTGACCGCCATCGACAGGGTGATGGTGAGTACCAGCAGGTCATACAGACGCGGTTCGAACAGGCCCTGATCGCGGCCGATCTTGAACACCACGAACGCAAATTCACCGCCCGCCGCCAGCACGATGCCGAGGCGAATTGCACTGACCTTGTTCAATCCACCGGCCAGACGCCCGACTACAAACAGCAGCGGCAACTTCAGGGCGATCAACAACAGCGTCAGTCCCAGCACCGTGATCGGCGCGCTGAGCAGCAGACTGAGGTTGGCGCCCATGCCGACGCTGATGAAAAACAGCCCCAGCAGCAGGCCCTTGAACGGCTCGATCTGCGCTTCCAGCTCATGGCGATATTCCGAATCCGCCAGCAGCAACCCGGCAAGAAACGCACCCAGCGCCATCGACACGCCAACCATATCCATCAGCCAAGCAGTACCGATCACCACCAGCAACGCGGTGGCGGTAGACACTTCCGGCAGACCGGTTTTCGCCACCACGCGGAACACCGGACGCAACAGATAACGTCCGCCAATCACCACCACGGCGATGCTGCCCAGCACCTGCAAACTGTGACGCACGTCGTCGGCGGTGCTGGTGTGGTGATCGACGCCCGCGAGCATCGGCACCAGGGCGATCAGCGGAATCGCCGCGATGTCCTGGAACAGCAGAATCGCAAACGCCAGACGACCGTGTGGGCTGGTCAGTTCCTTGCGCTCGGCGAGGCTTTGCAGTCCGAACGCGGTGGACGACAGCGCCAGGCCAAGCCCAAGCACAATCGCGCTGTTCAGCGGCTGGCCGAACACCGACAACGCCAGCACACCAATCACCGAACCGGTCAGCAGCACCTGCGCCAGACCCACGCCGAACACCGATTTGCGCATCACCCACAAGCGTCGCGGCGACAGTTCAAGGCCGATGATGAACAGCAACAACACCACGCCCAGTTCCGAAATGTGGCTGACACTTTGCGGATTGCCGATCAGGCCCAGCACCGACGGGCCGATGATGACCCCGGCAAACAGATAACCGAGCACCGCGCCCAGTTGCAGGCGCTTGGCCAGGGGAACGGTAAGCACGGCGGCCAGAAGAAAGACGACAGCGGCTTGCAACAGATTGCCTTCATGGGGCATGAGCGGAACTCCAGTAACGCGGTACGGCGGGGGGCGACAAGGATAAAGGCTGAAATGATTGCAGATCCAGCGCACAGCCTGCTTGAGCAGATGTGCTTCTGTAATAATTTGCATCAATTGGTTACATTTATAACCTCAACGAATCAATTCCCTCGAGTCTTCCATGGCCATCAACTTCGACCTCAACGACCTGCAAGCCTTTCGCGCCGTGGTCGAGCAGGGCAGTTTCCGCAAGGCCGCCGACACCGTGCGCCTGTCGCAACCGGCCCTGAGCCGGCGCATCGAAAAGCTCGAAGACGCCCTCGGCGTGAAGCTGTTCGAACGCACAACGCGCAAGGTCAGCCTGACCCAGGCCGGACGCGGTTTCATGCCCAGCGTCGAACGCTTGCTCGACGATCTGGACGTCGCGTTGCTCGGCATCAGTGAAGTCGCCTCTAATCGGCAGGGCCACGTAACCGTCGCTTGCGTGCCGTCGGCGGCGTATTACTTCATGCCGAGCGTAGTCGCCCGTTATCACCAGCAGTTCCCGCGAATCAAAGTCAAAGTCCTCGATTCCAGCGCCCACGACGTGCTGAGCGCGGTGGTCAATGGCGAGGCGGATTTCGGCCTGAGTTTCATGGGCACCCAAGAGGCGGGCGTGGATTTCGAACCGTTGGTGCAGGAGAGCTACGTGGTCGCCTGTCGTCGCGATCATCCGCTGGCCGGGCGCAGCAGCGTGACCTGGGACGAGTTCTACCGGCAGGATTACATCTCGCTCGACAAGACCTCGGGCAACCGGTTTCTGCTGGATCAGGCCCTGGCCAAAGTGGTGCCGCAGCGCCCGAGCATCTGCGAGACGCGGCATGTGACGACAATGATCGGCTTGGTGGAAGCGGGGTTGGGCGTGGCGGCGGTGCCATTGATGGCGATGCCGCCGGCGGATCATCCGATTCTGACGCGGGTGCCGCTGACCGATCCGCAAGTGATGCGCAGCGTCGGCATCATCAAACGCCGGGGTCGTACGCTGACCCCGGCGGCACTGGAACTGGAGCGGCTGGTGGTGGAAATGAAAGTCCAGCCGCCTACGGTCAGCGCTTGACCGAGTCCAGCCCGGTGGCCTGCACGTCAGCCTGGGCAGCGGGGGCGGCGAGATAAGCGAGCAGCGCCTTGGCTTCCTGCGGGTGCTGCGCACCCACCGGAATCCCTGCTGCAAACCGGGTCACGGACTGCACCGATTCCGGAATCTTCGCCACAAAACTCACCCCCGGCACCGGCAGCAATTCGCTGACCTGCTGGAAGCCCAGTTGATAGTCGCCAGTGGCAACCACCGAGCCCACCGGGATTTTCGGGATCATCTTCGCCTTGGGTTTCAGCTGATCTTCGATGCCGAGTTTCTTGAACAGTTGCTGCTCGATGTACACGCCACTGGCGCTGTCGGAGTAGGCAACCGATTGGGCGTCGAGCAGGGTTTTCTTCAGGGCATCGACGTTGCTGACGTCCGGTTTCGGCGCGCCTTCGCGCACCACCAGGCCGATTCGCGAGTCTGCCAGCTCCACCCGCGACGCCGGATCAACCTTGCCTTGCTTGATCAGATCATCGAGGGCGTAGCCGACCATGATCACCACGTCGGCCTTTTCACCACGGGCGAGGCGATTGGGGATCGCTTCCGGCGCCTTGCCCATCGACGGGCCGAGTTGGGTGTCCAGCGTGTTGCCGGTGGCGGCGGCGAATTTCGGCCCGAGGATCTTGTAGGCGGCGGTGAAGCCGCCGGAGGTCATGACTCGCAGTTCTTCGGCCTGGGCCGCAACGTTGAACGCAAGACCGGCGAGCAGGGCTGTAACGGTAAACAGTTTTTTCATGGTGATGTTCTCAGGCAGTAACAGGTTGCAGACGACCGCCGGCCCGGCGATACAGATAGAGCGTCGCGCCCAGTGCGCAGAGCGCGCCGATGCTCATCCAGTAACCCGGTGCGGCTTTGTCGCCGGTGTACTGGATCAGGAAGGTCGACATCGCTGGAGTGAATCCGCCGAACACGGCAGTGGCGAGGCTGTAAGCCAGGGAGAAACCGGCCACCCGCACTTCCACCGGCATGATCTCGGTCAGCGCGGGAATCATCGCGCCGTTGTACAGGCCGTAGATAAACGATAGCCACAACAGCGACAGCAACATGTGACTGAAGCTCGGCGCCTGCACCAGATACGATAGCGCCGGATACGTGGTGGCCAGGGCCAGCAGCGACATGGCGATCAACACCGGACGCCGCCCGATACGATCGGACAGCGCGCCGCCAATCGGCAGCCAGAAAAAGTTGGAAACGCCCACCAGCAGCGTCACCAGCAACGCATCGGACGTGCTCAGGTGCAGCACGGTTTTGCCGAAGGTCGGTGCGTATACAGTGATCAAGTAAAACGCGGTGGTGGTCAGGGCAACCATCAGCATTCCACCCAGCACCACACCCCAGTTCTGGCCGAGGGTGCGGAACACTTCCTTCATGCTCGGGCGATGTTTACGAGCGGCGAACTCCTCGGTTTCCGCGAGATTGCGCCGCAGAAAGAAAATGAACGGTACGATCATGCAGCCGACGAAAAACGGAATCCGCCAGCCCCAATCGGCGACCGCTTCCGGCGCCATCCACTGGTTCAAGCCATAACCCAGTGCGGCTGCGACGACGATGGCCACCTGCTGACTGGCCGACTGCCAGGCGGTGAAAAAGCCTTTGCGACCCGGCGTGGCGATCTCCGAGAGATACACCGAAACCCCGCCCAGCTCCGCACCGGCGGAGAAGCCTTGCAACAACCGCCCGATCAACACCAGCGCCGGGGCGAACAGGCCAATGGTTTCGTATCCGGGCACCAGCACAATCAAGATCGTGCCGCTGGCCATGATCGACAGGGTGACGATCAATCCTTTGCGCCGGCCCACATCATCGATGTACGCGCCGAGCACGATAGCCCCCAGCGGACGCATCAAAAAGCCTGCGCCGAACACCGCAAAAGTCATCATCAGGGACGCGAACTCACTGCTCGCCGGAAAGAACACCGCCGCGATCTGCGTGGCGTAGAAACCGAACAGAAAGAAGTCGAACTGTTCGAGGAAGTTACCCGAGGTCACCCGGAAAATGGCGCCGGCCCGCGAGCCGCCGTGTGGGATTGAGGCTGTCATCGAAAAATACTCCACCGCTTTTATGACGTGCGCGACGGGGAGGCGGCGCACGGTTCTTATTGGGGCGGATAGTGGCGCGCAGGGATCGATTTGTTAATTGCATTGTTGGCATGGATTGATGTGTCAAGCGGATCAATGGCGTGCTATGGCAGCTCCTTGGTCGGCGCTGCCCGCACGGTTCTGGCTACCATCGAGTCTTGCGCAGGTGCGGCGATGTTCACAAAAATCCCGTCCCAGTCAGGGTCTATCCTGCGAATGCGTTCACGCAGATCCGGATGACCCGAGAGCAGATGAGAGCTTGTAGTGCCAGGGCCGAAAAACAGGTGGCTGAACTCGGCGGCGCGGGCGGCCTTGAGGGTCGAGCCCATTTTGTACCCGCCGATTTTCTTCAGTGCCCCGGCGATACTGTCGGGGTTGCGGGTGTATTGCACGGCGGTCGCATCGGCCAGGAATTCGCGTTGCCGGCTGACCGCAGCCTTGATCAGGTTGCCGAAGAACGTCCCGGAGAATCCGACAATGCACAGCGCGGTGCCAAACATGCTGACCAGAATGGTCGGCTGCTTACGATTGGCAGATGGGTGTGGTGTGTCCTCAAGACCGCGCAAGAGATGGTTTCCCGCCAACCCGATCACCATGATCCCGTGAACGATCGCGACCAGTTGAGTGTTCAGGCGCATGTCGCCGTTATAGATGTGGCTGAATTCGTGGGCGATAACGCCTTGCAGTTCATCGCGTGACAACAGGCTTATCGCACCTTGAGTGACGCCGATCACTGCATCCTGAGGGGTGAAACCGGCGGCAAATGCATTGATGCCCTGATCCGGCAACAGATACACGCAAGGAACGGCGGTGCCAGACGCCAAGGCCATTTCCTCCACTACGTTGACCAAGCGACGCTCTTCCAGAGTCCGCGCGTCATGGTTGATCAGACGACCACCCAAACGGCGCGCGACCACTTTTCCGCCCCCTGTCAGTTCGACGTATTTGAACAGTCCGCCGAGCAACACAACAGCCGTTACCAGCGCTGCAATGATCGCGAAAAACTGCCAGTTTTCCGCCAGATCCTCGAGCGTTTTGCCGTACGAGATCGGCAGAATCAGGAGCATGAAGGACACGAGAATCAAGCCGAGTACGGCGAGAAACATCAAGATCACGAGCTGCACCGAGCGACGTTTGGCCCGGCACTGTTGTTCAAAGAAATTCATCTGACCATCCGTGGACGTGGAGGCTGAATCAATCCGCGGTTGCCGCCATCTGATCTGGCACCGGTTTGCCCGCTGCGGCAGCCGTCGTAAAACTCCCGTCCCACTGCGGATCGATCCGACGAATCCGCACGCTCAGATCAGGGTGGGTCGCAAACATCCGGCTCAGCCAACCTGATCCGCCCGTGCTGAAAAACAGATGACTGAACTCGGCGGCACGTGGGGAGTTGATGATGGAGCCTTGTTTATGGGCGCCGATTTTTTTCAGGGCGTCGACAATGCTTTGCGGATTGCGCGTGTATTGCACCGCGCTCGCATCGGCGAGGAATTCACGCTGACGACTGACAGCCGCCTTGATCAAATTGCCATAGAGATTTCCGATAAATCCGGCCACGCACAGTGCGAAACCGAGCGCAAAAACCACCAGCATCAACCGCACGTCGCGTTTGTCGCGCTTGAGCAGGCTGGCCATTATGTAAGTGCCAGCCAGCCCCAACACCAACAGGCCGTGCACCACTGCCACCAGTTGCGTGTTGAGGCGCATGTCACCGTTGAAGATGTGGCTGAATTCGTGAGCGATCACCCCTTGCAGTTCTTCCCGGGTCAGTAGTTTCACTGCGCCACGGGTCACACCAATGGCCGCGTCCTCCGGTTTAAATCCGGCTGCGAAGGCGTTGATGCTTTCGTCGGGTAACAGATACACCGCTGGCATGCAGGTGCCGGAGGCAATCGCCATTTCTTCGACGACGTTCATCAACCGCTGCTCGTCCAGGGTTCGCACATTGCCATTGAGCAGGCGACCACCCAGTTTCTCCGCGACGACTTTGCCGCCCGCGCGCAGTTGCCGGTATTTCAGCAGACCGCCAATCACCACGATGCTGCTGATGAACGATGCGATAACGGCCATCGCCAGAAACGCGTCCGCCAGCGTGCCAGTCCCGCTCAGGTAATCCTCAAAACCATTGAAGACGAAGGGCAGGCTGGTTATCCCGATCAGCATGACAATCGCCAGAATCATCATGCACACCAGCCGTTGCGTCTGGTTTCGGGCCTGGGTTTGTCGTTCGAAAAAGTTCATCGAGCCATCCATGGAGAGAAGAAGTCAGAAAGAAACGTTGGGCGCGGTCTTGATGGCCAGCGTATCGGCAAACTTCAACGGAACCGCATCCTCGCGATGGCCAAAACTGGCCGCCAGCAGCACCGCCGGAAAGCTCTGCTTGAGCGTGTTGTAGGTCATCACCGCGTCGTTGAACGCCTGCCGCGCGAAGCTCACCTTGTTTTCGGTGCTGCTCAGCTCTTCGCTCAGTTGTTGCATGTTCTGCGAAGCCTTGAGTTCCGGATAAGCCTCCAGCGTCAGGTTCAAGCGACCCACCGCGCTGCTGAGTGCGCTGTCCGCCAGCCCTAATTGCGCGATGTTCTGGGCGCTGCCCGGTTTCGCCTGTGCAGCTTCAAGTCCGGCCACGGCGGCATTGCGTGCGGCGATCACCGCTTCAAGGGTTTCGCGCTCATGGGCCAGATAACCCTTGGCGATGCTGACCAGATTGGGGATCAGGTCATAGCGGCGTTTAAGCTGCACTTCGACCTGGGCAAATGCGTTCTTGATCTCGTTGCGCCGGGCAACAAGTTTGTTGAAAAGACTGACAGCGTAGAGCCCCAGAAGCGCCAGCAACACCAGATTGACGATGAGATAGATTTTCACGGTGATGTCCTTGTTCACTCTGTGGGGGCGCGCGATCTTATCGCAAATGGATGCCGTTGACTGTATTCACCCGGTGGCGGGCGAGCCCGGATCGCGTTTCGGGGCACGGCTACAATCTCCGGTTCAGCATCATCAAAAAACAAGGAATGATTCCAGAACCCCGCAGTCGGAGTTCAGGTATCACAAATCTCAGGAGGTTCACCGATGAACAACAAGACCCTAATCGCCAGCCTGGCCCTCGTCGCCGGCATCGCCGGGATCAGCCCCCTCGTTCAAGCGGCGCAAACCTCGACCTCTACCGTCGAACAATCACCGACCGGCAACCGCGAACTGAACGTCAACGACCGCGCCCCGGATATCTACCAGCGCAGCGAAAAAGCCATCAAAAACTGGAAACAGAAAGGCCTCAAGCAGCCGGAACCGCAGGCGCAGTGGGTGCAGATCAATGACAAGTACGTAATGGTGATGATCACCAACGGGACGATTGTGGCGATTCAGCCGGTGGAGCGCTGACCTCAAGCAACAAATGGCCATGGACGGTTGATTGCATTCGAGCGCCGTTCCGGTAAAACGCGAGGGGCGTTTCGAGTGACTGGATGTCAGGAGCAATTCGTTGGACAAGAAACCCCTTTATCGCAAAGAAAACACCACCGCCCATAACGTTTGGCGCAATAACCCGGGCGGGCATTACCGGCATCAGCGAAACACCAAGGCTGAAATCCACAGCGAGGCTACTCGCGGTTCGATGCATGGCATCAAGCATCATGGCTACGATTACACGCCGTTGTTTCGCTTTCTGTTGTCGCGTGTCGGCGGTGATTGGGACGAGATTTTCAGTGAAGCGGTGTCGCGGCTGGATCGGCAAGAGCCGGTGTTCTGGATGGTCGCTCTGCATGAACATGAGCGAAGGGATGTGGTGGGGGTGGGTGAGTCCAGTATCTACAGCGGGTTATACGTCGATGAGAACAAGCGCCTGCAAATCGTCAATCCCGCCCTCAAAGCCGAAGACATGACGCCCAGTTGCCAGTGCTGCACGCATACCTTCAATGGCGTTGTATTCGGTACGCCCGAGCGCTGAAATTCAATCAGCCCGGCCATGACTGAGCGTCTGCCCGCCGCCCAATCGATACTGATTGTTCCCGCTGCGCTTGGCCTCATACATCGCCAGATCCGCAATGTGCAGGAGCCGATCCATGGTCGGCGCGTGGTCGGGGAAGACGGCGACGCCGAGGCTGGTGCCGATGTGGCGTTGTTCGTTGCCGATGGGAATTGGCGGGGACAGTTCGATGAAGATTTTCTGGCAGATGCTGCGGGCTTCGTCCTGCAGGTTCAGGCCGGGGGCGAGGCCTTGCAGGATGACCACGAATTCGTCGCCGCCGATCCGCGCGACGGTGTCGCTGACCCGCAGGATGCGTTTCAGGCGCGTGGCGGTGGTGATCAGAACGCGGTCGCCGGCGGCGTGACCGTAGCGGTCGTTGATCGCCTTGAAGCCGTTGAGATCGATAAATACCAGCGCCACCCGCGTCTCGGTCATGCGCGCATGTTCGAGTGCTTCCGATAGCCGCTCTTCCAGCACCAATCGATTGGGCAGGCCGGTCAACGGGTCGAAATGAGCGAGGTGCTGGAGGTAGCTGGCCGAGGCCTTTTCTTCGGTGATGTCGCGCACCACGCCCATCATCTTGATCACCGCGTCGTGATCGTTGCGCACCACATTGCCGGTTTCCCGCAGCCAACGAATCGTGCCATCGGGCCAGACCACGCGGTATTCCTCATCGTGGTTTTCACCGGTCTCCAGACAGCGCAATTCCCCGGCGCGCACCCGGGCGCGGTCGTCGGGGTGTACGCAGGAGCAGAACAGGGCGTAGGAGGGCGTCACTTCGCCGATCTTGAAGCCGAACATGCCGAAGATCGCGTCCGACCAGTAGAGCCGGTCAGTGTCGACCTCCCAGTCCCAGGTGCCGATCCGGGCGAAATACTGGCTGCGCTTGAAACGGTCAGCGTCACCATCCTGACGGATGTTCTGGCCCTCGGCGGCGCGGGTGAGCAATGCGCGATACTCGGCGAGTTGCTGACGAAGCTCGCGCACTCGGCGGATCAGAACGGCGATCACGACCATCAGCACGACGACAATGGCGAAGCTGATCCAGAGTTGAGTCATTCAAGCGTCGCTGTCATGGCGTATCGATCCGGGAGTGATGGCGTGTCGCTATCTTAATTCACGGCCAACGCCGGAAACAGCGGCAACCTTGGGTCAAACGGTTGCCAATGGCCGGCATTTCTGGGAAAACGGCGGCCAGCGGAACAATAGAGCGAATGTTATGAATGATGAACTGCAGATAATCGATCTTCAGCCCGGTGACGGAAAAGCCGCCGTCAAAGGCGCGTTGATCACCACCCAATACACCGGTTGGCTGGAAGACGGCACCGAATTCGATTCGTCCTGGAGCCGGGGCAAGCCGTTTCAGTGTGTGATCGGCACGGGCCGGGTTATCAAGGGTTGGGATCAAGGGATCATGGGCATGCAGGTGGGCGGCAAGCGCAAGCTGCTGGTGCCGGCGCATCTGGGTTACGGCGAGCGCACGATGGGCAAGATTCCGCCGAATTCGAATCTGGTGTTCGAGATTGAGTTGCTTGAGGTTTTGACGCGGGAGGATTGAAGCTCGTGGGGGAGTACGTTGTGATGAGGGGCGTTCCTGATCACAACGTCCTGCATGCAAGGGCCCGATGAATCAGGTAAATGCCTCAATGTCGTCAAGCGTGTCTGCGATCACGCCTTCCAGGGAGGGGAATCTTGTCTTTGCTTCTTCCAGGGCCGCGAAGGCAATGTCTTTGTCCAGTTTGCCGTGCCTTCGAGCAATGTGGCCCAAAGCGGTAATGGCAGATGCGACAACCGACTCATTGCTGCTGGCGAAATACTTCAGGCAGGTTTGCTGAGCCCAAATTCTGTCTGATTCGTTCAAGCCAATAGAAATCAATCCAGCGACAACATTCCTTTCCACGCCGCTTTCAAGAATCCTCACTGCTTCATCGTGGTTCACTGTTGGTTCTTGATAGAAAAGACTCAACTATTCCCGAACCCCGATAAAAAGATCTAGTTCAGTTGGTAGGTGTTCATTAAGGACTGACGCAATTTGCCGGACCTGACCGTCATTCAATAACCATTCTCCGGCCTCGCTTTCTTCCAGGCTTTCCCAACCCAGCAACGCTAAAACCGCAGCTTCTGCCTCAGGCTTCACCGTCAGTTCAAACTTCAAAGAGTCGTCCTCTTCATCACCTTTCAAAAAGCCACTTATCCATAAAAACATTAAAAGCCTCCTGTATTACTTCGGGGTAGATCTCTCGGGGTCTGCGGGATCTATTTGTTCACCGGTTTCGTGGTTGAATTCACCAAGGTGTTTGCCTTGTTTGTTGTAAAGCTCAATAGCGCCAGTCTTGCTATCCCATTCATATATTCGCCCCTTCCGGTCCTTCCAGCGGCTTCGCTTGCCTCCTCCACCCTGAACGCTGCTTTTTGATTTGACTGGTTGGGCATCCGGGAATGCGGGCAGTGTGCGTGGGGGCCTGTGGTATTTGATATCACCGCCCAGTGCTGGCCTGGAGAGCACAACATACAGAGGCTGCCCCCCGGAGTCAGCCGGAAACACAAGGATGAAATCCTCGTACTCCGGCGGATAGATCGGGTTGACGATGATTTTGTCTGCTTGCTCAGTCGGCGGATAAATCCAGATAGTCGGAGTTTGTGGGGCACCTTCCAGCGGTGGGATACCCGAGGTGCTGGATGAATCGACGGCAGGCGTCCAGGTCAACGTGACGCCATTGCCAAAGTCAGCCACTTGGCGAGAGCCTTGGGCTGTGAACTGCACAACCGGAATCATTTCCCAGTCAGGGCGCTTTTGAGTGTTGTACCCGTACCCTTTGAGACTGCCATCGGGCTGTTGCTCTACCTGTAGTCGAATACGTGTTCGGCCTTCCTTCAGCGATCTGAGCTGTTCTTCGGTATAGAGTGAACTGTCACCAAGATTGGATGGCCACAAAAGTGCAACCATGCCCGCCAAAGCACCTGCGGCAACACCGCCCGTGATTGCGCCCACACTGGATATGGCGCTTGTGCTGGTGCCAATAGAAGCCGAGCCTCCCAAGAGAAGCGTGCCTATAGCAGACGGTAACTTGGCACCACCTATTCTTTTGAGGGTGATATTTCCCGCCGCGTCTAATTCGCGGCCACCGAGCAAGGTGAATGCTCCAAAGTCAGCCAGTCGTTCGACCGGGATAAACCCTGCGGGGCTTTCATGGTTGATGACGCCGTCGGGGAGGTTGCAGCTCTTGGTAAATACACACCCTAGGGCGCTGTGTTGATTCGGTTGTTGAGACTGCCGAAGAAAGCGATCTTCGTAGTCTTGTTGCCTGGCCTGCATCTCGTCGTACTTTTTTTGTCTGGCGTTCTGCTCTGCCAGTTCGGTAGCAGTCATGTAGCGGGTAGTGATGTGGTGCCCGTCGCCTGAGGGGGGATTTTGTATTCGGGGAATATCTGATTTTCGAGCCATGAGCGTCCTTGTTCCAACTTTTAAAGCGTTGGGAACGCTATCTGAATGTGCATTTGAAAGATGTAGGACGGTTCTGAAGCTCAAGCGGTTGTTACAAAATGACGCTCTCGGCAAGATCCGTGGAGCGATTTCTTATGAGTTGTAAACACAAAACCCGCTGCCTCCCTCAACGGAGGCAGCGGGTTTTTTCTTGCCTTATGCCCCAGGTGTTACGCAGCCATCGCCATCTGATCCAGCGTCGCGGCGACCGTGCCGGTCAGGCTTGGAAACCTGCGTTTTACGCTGGTGAGTGCCGGCAGCAGGCGGTTGCGATCCAGTTCGCCATGGTCACGGGCGAGTTGGGTGAGGGCGGTGAGTGCGGCGCTGACGATGGATTTCCGTTCGCTCTCGAGCAGTAGCAGACAGGCCTTTTGGGCCCATTGGCTGTCTTTCTCATTGAGGCCGATGGAGATCAGGGCGGCGACGATGTGTGCATCGGATTTGCTTTCCATGGGTGTTCCTCAGGTCGTGGCATCGAGAGTGTCCAGCGCCCGGTTCACCGCAAGTTCGCCACACATCACCACTTGGGCGATGCCCAGCACGGTGCTGCGGTAGGGCGGGTCCAGCAGTGCGGCGAAGTCGCTGAGCATCACGCTGGCCGAAGTCATCGATTCGCAGGCGTGGGCCAGCAGGGCATGTTGATCCAGGTCGGGGGCGACGTGGAACATGCGGCCGGGGCAGTGTTGTTTCGGGGCGGTGGGTTTCAGGTAATGGTCGAGGGCGCGCTCGGCGGCTTCGTGGAGTTTTTTTGAGTCTGTTGTGGAGTAAGGAGAGGTTGGGTCGGACTCGTTGGGTACGTCAGTTTCGGGTGGATCGGGAACGTATTTGAACATTTGCTGGGTAACCTCAAAATGAGGCTGACACGTTCTTGCGACTAAACAATAGGTGGCAGCTGTACGCAGGTTAGTCGACCAGTACCCAAGCATTACCGGCGCACCCGAAGGCGCCCTGCGCACAGCTACCATTGAGTACAGGCGTAGAGATACCTGACTGAATGACAGTTTGCGAACTTGAGAAAAAGCACCGAGCGACTAAACCCGTTCACTGACCATTCAGTGATGCGAATCAAGTTACTGGCAGGCCCCAAGCTGCACAAGCCGGCGGATTCTGGCGTAGTTGTAGGCAAAGGCGCAAGGCGATGTAGCCTCTCGGATGAGGGCAAAATGATGCTTCATTTTTCAGTCCGCCATCGCGAGCAAGCTCGCTCCCACAAGGGTTCTGCGTCGGCATATCAGGTGCGCTGGCTCGCGAATTTCTACTTTGTGATACCAAATGTCAGATAAGCCAATTCAAACTTGATTTATATCGGTTTCGATATAGTCTGCTGGTATGTGATCGCTGCCATTCCTTGCAACACACCTGTGCAACACGATTCCGTCCGGGCTATTACGCTTTTCCTTCCAACACAGGAGAAGCCAATGCCAAGACACAAGGACGTGGTATTTGTCGGGAGTGCGCTAAAGGATCTGAGAGCTTTTCCCCTCGATGCTCGCAGAGCTGCCGGATTCCAATTGGATCTGTTGCAGCAGGGTGACGAACCCTTTGACTGGCGCCCCATGAAGACCGTCGGGCGGGGCGTCAATGAAATCCGAATCACCGAGGATTCAGGAGCGTATCGAGTGTTTTATGTGGTCAACCGGCCTGACGCGATTTATGTGCTGCACGCCCTGCAAAAGACCACGCGCAAAACCGAGACGCGAGACATAGAACTGGCACGGGCCAGATACCAGGAAATAGGTTGAACCATGACGGATCATCAAAACTCTTCCCAGCGTTTCGCAAGCGTCTGGGATGCACTGGAAGACACGCCGCAGGAAGCGGCCAACATGCGCCTGCGGGCCAAGCTGATGCGCACGTTGTGCGAAACGATTCGTGCCTGGGAGCTTCCGCAGAAGGAGGCGGCCAAGCGTCTAGGCATCACCCAGCCGCGCCTCAACGACGTACTCAACGGCAAAATCGACAAGTTCTCTCTGGATGCGCTGGTCAACCTGTCGGCTGCAGCGCAACTGGACATAGACCTCTGCTTCTCGTCGTCCTCGCCACTGCAATGGGCCTGACAGACGAGGGTTCCCAACGATCCTGCCTCTGAAACACCTTCCAGAGGCGGTTGCCGACTGACGCTCCGCCTCAATCCTTTCACGTCAAAAATTCAAGCTGCGACGGATGGTCGAAAACAGGCCTTGCCCCTCTCGATCGGAACAGCGACTATGCTCGCCATATAGGGATAGGGGGTATAGGTATGTCGCATACACACGAACACAAAGGCGAGTTGCTCAACCGGGTTCGGCGCATTGCCGGGCAGGTTCAGGCTGTTGAAAGAGCGCTGGAATCCGAGGCCGATTGTGCCAAGACGTTGCACCTGATGGCGGCAATTCGCGGCGCGGTCAATGGCTTGATGGAGCAGTTCATCGAGGCCCACACCCGCGAGCATGTCGCCCGTCCCGACCTCAGCGATGAAGCCCGCGCCCAGGGCGTGGAAGAGTTGCTGCTGGCCATCCGCCGATATTCCAAGTGAGCGCCGACATCATGACCCTCAAGGTTGATGACTTTTCCCACAACCACCAGTTTCTCGGTGCTTCGCACGATGAAAACGCCCGCCGCACCCTGTGGGTGGTGGCGCTGACCTTCGTGATGATGATCGGCGAAATTGCCGCCGGTTATCTCACCGGTTCCATGGCATTGCTGGCCGACGGTTTCCATATGGCGACCCACGCCGGCGCCTTGGGCATCGCGGCGGCAGCCTATGGTTTTGCCCGGCGTAACGCCAACAACCGACGCTACAGTTTCGGCACCGGCAAGGTCGGTGATCTGGCGGGTTTTGCCTCGGCGATGGTGTTGGGGCTGGTGTCGCTGGGGATTGCCGGGGAATCGGTTTTCCGTCTGTTCCAGCCAACCAGTGTGGCGTTCGGCGAAGCAACCTTGATTGCCGTGGTCGGCCTGGGCGTCAACCTGCTCAGCGCTTTTCTGCTGGCCGGTCACCACAGCCATCACGACCACGGCCATAGTCACGACCACAGCCACGATCATGGCCATCACCACCATCACGACAACAACCTGCGTTCAGCCTACGTGCACGTATTGGCGGACGCGTTGACGTCGGTGCTGGCGATTGCCGCGCTGCTGGCCGGGCGCTATCTGGGCTGGGTGTGGATGGACCCGGTGATGGGCATCGTCGGTTCCATCGTCATCGCCAAATGGGCCTGGAACCTGATGCGCGACAGCGCCGCCGTGTTGCTCGACACCACCGATGAACCCGTGGCCGAGGAGATCCGCGAACTGCTGGAAACCTCCGATGATGTGCGCATCAGCGATTTGCACGTCTGGCAGGTCGGCCCGCAGGCGCGGGCGGCGATTGTCAGTGTGGTCGCGGTGGGGGGCGTGACTGCCGACGCGATCCGTGAGCGCCTGGCGCCGGTGCATGAACTTTCGCACCTGACCATCGAATTGCGCAACGCTTAAGGCTGCACCTCGCTGAACATCGGAACTCGTCCATTCAGCGAAGGCCGGTAGTGCCACGCGAATCTTCCCGGATCAATGTTGCGGGCGAGGATTTCAGTGAGCGTGGCGCGGGCGATCGTCATCGCCAGCGTCTGTCCGGGACATTGATGCCGACCGCTGCCGAACGAGAAGCTGCGGCGGTTCGGGCGATCCGGCATGAAGCGATCCGGGTTTTCATTTAGAGCCGGGTCTCGATTGGCCGACGCCAGCAACACCAGAATCACATCGCCGGCTTCCAGCCGCACGCCGTCGATTTCACAGCTGTTCGCCACAAATCGACGGGTGTTCTGTACCGAAGGATCGAAGCGCTGGACTTCAGCCAGCAACGAATCCACTGACGCCGCGCGTAATTCAGTCTGACGCTGCAACGCCACCAGAGCATTACCGATAAGCCCGGCGGTGGCCTCGTACGTCTGCGAACAGAGGCCGATCAGGTTGGCGAGCAGCACGTCCTCATCGCCGACGAATCGCTGTTGGATGTCGGCGAGAAACGGGTTCGGATCCGCCAGCAATTCAATGAAGTATCCGCGCAATTGCTCCGCCGCCCGATGGGCTGCCGCCAGCTGCAGTTCATTGCTCAGCGGCGACAGGCATGCTGCGAAATCCGCCGTCAGTTCACTGATGACCCGCGCCTGTGCCGGGGTGAACCCGAGCAGCGAGGCGACCACGCACACCGGGCCGCGAAACATGGCTTTATAGAGGCCGTCGGCGTCGTTCGTTATCAGCCGCGCGGACACCAAAGCGCCGACTTCTTCCCGATCAAACAGCCCCAACGGCGGCTCGATGGCCGAACGTGGGCAGCGCTGAGCTTCGCCATCGTTCATGCGCATCAATTGGCCAAACACCTTGCCCGCCATTCCAGCGACGATAGCTTTGGGCACCGGCTCCTGCACCGGACGCACCCGGCAATCCGGATGCGCCAGCACCGCGCAGACCGCGCGGGCGCTACTGGCAACCCACAGTTTCAGTTCTTGGTGAAAGGTCAGCCCACCCGCCGCGCGCAGTTCGGCGTAGTAGGGGTAGGGATCGGCGTGAGTCGCAGCGATGATCGGGTCCATGGATCGCAACCTTGTCGGTGGGGAAAGTGTTGCTACTATCTCCAGTCCTTGAGGGCGATGATTCGTCCGGGAGCGAAATATGCACGCAGAACATCAAGACATCGGCGTCTCGCAAGTGGCCGCCGCCATCGCGGAACCGGCGCGAACCAAAATGCTGTGCTCGCTGATGGACGGCCACGCCCGCACCGCCACGGAGCTGGCGACCCTCGCCGACGTCAGCGCCTCGACCGCCAGCGCGCACCTGGCCAAGCTCAAGGATTTGGCGCTGGTGCGCCTGCATGTGCAGGGTCGCCACCGTTATTACAGCCTCGCCGACAAACGCGTGGCCCAGGCGCTGGAAGCGCTGATGGTGATCGGCCAGAACCCCGCGCCGACCTTCAAGCCGCACACGCCGGATCGCCTGCAATTCGCCCGCACCTGCTACGACCATATGGCCGGGACGCTCGCGGTGTTGCTGCATGACCGCCTGCTGGAGAGCGGTTGGCTGGTGGAAACCGACGAGCAGGTTTATCGCCTCAGTGACAGCGGCGAGGCGTTTTTTGAGGGGCTGGGCATTGAGGTCAAGGATCTGTCGACGATGCGCCGACGGTTCGCCTGCCCGTGTCTGGACTGGAGCATGCGTCGGCCGCATCTGGGCGGTTCGCTCGGGGCGGCGTTGTTGCAGGCGGCGTTGAAGCGCAAATGGGTGACGCAGGATCTGGACAGCCGCGCGCTGACATTCACGGTGCAAGGGCGCCGAGAACTGGCGTCTCGATGGGGTCTGGTTGTGCCCGAGTCCGGGCGGGATTCGTCAGGTCGCCAGCTGACGGATTCCGCGCCCGGAGCGCTGCATGCGCGTTAGCTCAGGGTGTATCCGCTATCGACCACCCAATCCTGACCGATGACGCCGCGTGCGCCATTGCCCAGCTGGAAAAGAATGACGTCGGCCACTGCCGCAGGTTCGAGAAACTGCCCGCTCAAAAGACGTTTGTTGACGCCTTGGGCGACGTCCCCGAGCGCTTCGTCACTCAGGCCCAATGTCGACCAGATCGGCGTTGCCGTCGGGCCTGGGGAGACGCAATTGATGCGCACGCCATGGGGTGCCAGCTCGACCGCGAGGGTCCGGGCATGGGCGATCAACGCCGCTTTTGATGCGATGTAGGCGGCCAGCCCCGCGAAACTGATTTGGGCCAGAAAAGTACCGATGAACACCACCGAAGCGCTGTCTGCAAGGTGCGGGCGCAGGGCGGCCAAGGTGTTCAGGGCACTTGCGCCGTTCACCGCCCATTGGCGATCGAACGCCGAGCTGTCGAGCCCGTCGGCGAGTTCTGCGATACCGGCATTGGGCACCACGAAACTCGCTGGGCCCAGACTCGCAGCCTGCTCGGCCAAGGAGGCAAGGTCAGAGGCTTGAGTGACATCGCCGGGATGCCAGACCAGTTGTTGCGGATACCGCTCAAGCAGTTCGGCCAGTGCGCCGAGTTTTCGCGACATGGCCAATACGCGCGCGCCTTGATCGAGCAGGCGCTCGGTAGCGGCCAGGCCTATGCCTGAACTGGCACCGGTGATGACGGCAAGCTTGCCCTGAAAAACATGATCCATGTTCGACTCCCGTTTTTGGTCTTCAGCCAAATGGCTACGGGGAGTCAGTCAATTTTCGGGCCATGCCGGACAGCCTTTAATATCAAGGGGTGCGCAGGGTTGATAGTCATTATGACGCTTGTGTAATCGAGTCAATCTGACTGCCTTTGAGTCAAATTGACCTGACTGCTGCGGCGCGACATTCCGACGAAGAGCGGCATTGCGCCTTGTGTGAGCCAATCGCTGTCTATACTGTATATGCGAACAGTATCGAGTCCGTGCCATGCAAATCATCGACAAGCTCAGCATCCTCGCCGACGCCGCCAAGTACGACGCCTCCTGCGCCAGCAGCGGCGCGCCCAAGCGCAGCTCCGAGGGCAAAAGCGGGCTGGGATCGACCGATGGCATGGGCATTTGCCACAGCTACACGCCGGACGGCCGTTGCGTGTCACTGCTCAAGGTCCTGCTGACCAATTTCTGCCTCTACGACTGCCAATACTGCGTCAACCGCCGCTCCAGCGACGTGCCGCGTGCGCGTTTCACGCCCGAGGAAGTGGTGACGCTGACGCTGGATTTCTACCGGCGCAATTGCGTCAGCGGGTTGTTCCTCAGTTCGGGGATCATCCGTTCGGCGGACTACACCATGGAGCAACTGGTGCGTGTCGCGAAGCTGTTACGCGAAGAGCATGAATTCCGTGGCTACATTCACCTCAAGACCATTCCCGATGCGGATCCTGCGCTGATCGAAGAGGCCGGACGTTATGCCGATCGTTTGAGCGTCAACATCGAATTGCCCACCGATGCCAGCCTGCAAACCCTGGCGCCGGAGAAGCACATCGGTTCGATCAAGCAGGCGATGAACACCATCTACACCGGTGTGCAGACCGTGCTCAACGAACCCCGCGCACCAAAGTTCGCCCCGGCCGGGCAGAGTACGCAGATGATTGTGGGTGCCGATGACACCGACGACAGCACCATCCTGCACAGCGCGCAGGCGCTTTACGGCAACTTCCGTCTGCGCCGGGTCTATTACTCGGCCTTCAGCCCGATTCCCGACAGCCCGAAAAGCGTGCCGCTGGCCGCACCACCACTGATGCGCGAGCACCGCTTGTATCAGGCGGATTTTCTGTTGCGCGGTTATGGCTATACCGCTGGTGAATTGCTTCAGGGGCCGGGCAATCTGGCGCTGGACATCGACCCGAAACTGGCCTGGGCGCTGCAGAATCGTGAGGTGTTTCCGCTGGACCTCAATCGCGCTGAACCGGCGCTGATCTCACGTATCCCCGGCATCGGCCTGCGCACCACCGAACGTTTGGTGGAGCTGCGTCGGCAGCGGCGCATTCGCTACGAGGACGTGGCCCGCATGCGCTGTGTGCTGGCCAAGGCCAAGCCGTTCATCATCACCAGCGATTACCACCCGCAGCAGGCCGAGGTCACCAGCCAGATGCTCTATCAGCAGTTGCGCGACCGGCCGATGCCACAGCAGATGGGGCTGTGGGGATGATCAATCTCGATTGCGACGACCTGTTCGACAGCTGGCGCCAACAGGCGCGCTGGCTGCTCAGCCATGAAGTCGATCCGAGTCTGGTGAGCTGGGCGTCGGAAGGGGTGAGTGATCTGTTTGCCAGTGATGTGTCGGTGCCCGAAGGGCAGGGGCCGTTTCAGGCGCGCATCCCGCGTGCGTTGCTCGACACCCTGGAACAAGCGTCGCGATACCGAGGCGATCAGCGCTGGAGTCTGCTGTATGAAGTGCTGTGGCGAGTCAGCCATGGCGATCGCACGGCAATGATGGCCGGCGACAGACTGGGCAGCGAGTTGCAGCGGCGGATCAAGCAGGTGCAGCGCGAAGCACATCATCTGCATGCGTTCGTGCGTTTCATCGAGCGCCCGCCAGAGTTGCCGGGCCCGCAATACGTCGCGTGGCACGAACCGGCCCACGACATCCTGCACAGCGCCAGCGAACACTTCATCGGGCGCATGGGTCGGCATCGCTGGCTGATCGCTACGCCCCGCGACGGGGTTTATTACGATGGCGAGCAATTGATCCATCAGCGTCAGTGCCCGGTGGAATGGCAGCAACTGGCGCAGAACGTCGATGATCCCCACGGTGATTTATGGCTGACGTACTACAGCCACATCTTCAACCCGGCGCGTTTGAACGAGAAAGTCATGCAAGGGCATTTGCCGACGCGGTTCTGGAAGAACCTGCCGGAGGGGGAACTGATTCCCGGATTGATTACCCAGGCACGAATGGGCAAGCAGCAGAACGGGCAGGCGAGCGGGATTGCCAGTCGTGCGGGCAAGCGGATTGCCATGAAGGCCAGTGATCGAGGCGAATAAAAAAGCCCCCATCGATTTCTCGATGGGGGCTTTTGTATTTCTGGTGTCTCGTCCTGAATAAGGTTTACACCTTCTGGCTTCTTATCAGGAGTGTGCAATGGATTCGGGCGCAAAACGCAGTCAACGCGATTACACGCTGACTTTTAAATTGTCGGTTGTCGACCAAGTCGAAAAAGGCGAGTTGAGTTATAAAGAGGCTCAACGGCGCTACGGAATTCAGGGTCGATCGACGGTGTTGGTTTGGTTACGCAAGCATGGTCGGCAAGACTGGAGCCAAGGCGCCTCCATTCGTTCCCAAAGGACCCGACCGATGGACGAGCCCACTTTGCCCTTAACACCCGAGCAGAGAATCAAAGAACTTGAGGAGCAGTTGGCGCTGGCGAATCAGAAAGCCAAGTTTTTTGAAGACGTGGTGGATGTACTGAAGAACGACTACGGCGTCTCTGTCGTAAAAAAGCGGCCCGGCAAGTCGTTGCGCAAACCCAAACCCTGAGTGTCAGCAGGGCTTGCCAGTTTATGGGGATCAGTCGCCAAGCCTTTTACAAACGTAATCGCGTCTATCGGGCTCGCATCGAGCAAGATCAGAAACTCATCCAGTTTGTGCAGACAATCCGAGTACGCCAACCCTGCATTGGCGCCCGCAAATTGCACTCGTTGATGCACGCGGAGCGTGAGAAACAGGAGCTGCATGTCGGCCGCGATCGGTTATTGGCGGTCTTGCGTGATTACCGCCAACTGGTCCGCAGGAAGCGGGCTTATCACAAAACGACCGACAGTCATCATCACTTCCGCTGCCATCCCAATCTGCTCAAACCAGGCCCGTCGCAAGTTGTCGCTACCGGTCCGGAACAGGTTTGGGTGGCCGATATCACTTATCTGTCCACCAAACGTGATGATCCGGTCTATTTGAGTCTGGTGACGGATGCCTTCTCAAGAAAGATCGTCGGCTATCACGTGCATGGCAGCTTGCATGCCGACTCAGTGGCTCAAGCCTTGCGTATGGCCTTGAAGACGCGTCGAACACGCCAGAAACTGGTTCATCACTCGGATCGAGGTGTGCAGTACTGCTCGGCGCTATATCAAAAGCTCCATGTCAAACATGGCATCACGTGCTCAATGACTGATGGCTACGACTGCTACCAAAACGCCTTGGCAGAGCGAGTCAATGGCATCTTGAAGACAGAGCTCTTGCTCCACCGACCGACAGACTTGGCGCAAGCGGAGCAAATGGTGCGGGAGGCGATCTTGATCTACAACCAGGAGCGCCCGCACCTGTCCTTAAAATACAAAACGCCCGATGCGGTGCATCGGGCGTTAGGGTGAAACAGGTGTAAACCTATTTCAGGACTAGACACTTGGAAAACTCAAATTGCAGGCAAAAAAAAGCCAGCATTCATGCTGGCTTGAGATGTTCGGTTTGACTCAGGATGCGTCTGCGGCCATTTCGGCGTCGTGGGCGATCAGAGAAACCAGCGCGTTCTGCTGGCGGTGGGAGAGCTGGCGGAAGCGTTGCAGCAGCTCGCGTTCGTGCAGCGACAGCTCCGGGCTGTCCAGGCGCATGCTCAGCTCTTCGCCCAGTGCACCTTCCTGAATAAGACTCTGCTCAAGGCGCGCAATGATCTCGGAGTTCATGCTGCGATGATGATTGCGAGCCACCTCGGCAATGCGTTCACGCATTCCGTCTGGCAGACGTACGACGAACTTGTCAGCCGTACGGCTGGAATAAATTGCCTGTTTCAATGGGCGCATATATTTAACCGGTTAGTTCAGGGGAGCGGTTCTCGGGATTGGCCGCAGGATGTGTGGTAGGACAAGCATCCGCGCCAAATGGTTCAACCTGAATTGTTAAGAGGCGCGCATCATGCCTCAAAATTGCCAGATCATTGGCGTCAATTCTGTGACAAATATTGATCCGGGTAAAGGCGTAATGCCAGCACCAATTATCAGAAATGCGGACTGGTTTGAAAAGAAAGCATCGGTCCATATCGCTGACCGCGTCCTGAAACACGTCGACTGATGCCCGAAGGCGTCAGAACGTGCATGCTATGCGGGTTGAATCGTTGTTCCTTACCTTGTACAGGATAGTGGCAAATGGCCGATTTACTAGGGGCAAATGCCCGCCGGAGGGCGTTTTCAGGATGGATGGCAGGCTGATTTACCTGATGGGACCTTCCGGCTCAGGCAAGGACAGTCTGATCGAGGCTGCGCGGGAACCCTTGCGGGCGTTGAACTGCGAAATCATCAGACGAGTGATCACCCGTTCGGCCGAATCCGTGGGTGAGGATGCGATCGGCGTGACGCCCCAGGAGTTCGAGCAGCGTCAGCGCGCCGGCGAGTTTGCACTGGCGTGGGAGGCCAATGGTCTCGCCTACGGGATTCCGGTGGAAATGGACCAATGGTTGAAAGCTGGTAAACACGTCTTGGTGAACGGCTCTCGGGCGAACCTCCGGCAGGCGCTGGAAAGCTATCCGACACTGGTGCCGGTGTTGCTGACGGTTCGAGATAACGTCTTGCGTGAGCGCCTGCTCCGGCGTGGCCGGGAGACGCTTGAGCAGATCGATGCGAGGCTGGCCCGCAACACGCTATTCAAGGACAGGCGATCAACCGATAGCCCTGTGTATCTGATCGACAACTCGGGCGACCTGGCCGACGCCGTCCATCATCTGCTGGAGCTGGTCAGGCTTAGCGCAATACCGGATCAAACTTGATCTTGCGACCGGCCACCAGCGCCAATACGAACAGCGCCGAGAAGACGCCGCAACCGATCAGCGGCAGGGATATTTCGGTTTCCTCGAACAGCGAAAAATGCCCGAGGCCACTCAATAAGGCGAGGATCAGAAATCCTGCAGCTGACTTGGACATGCTGTACTCCTGAAGATATTTCAAAACACCAGACGTTCAGTCGAATGCGCCGGCAACGCCTGTTCAGACTCGCTGACCGCTTGCGGGGCGAAGCTCTGATCGCTCAACACCGCCCATTGCGGCGCCTTCTGCACTTGCAGGTAATGCGGCATGCGCCCGGCCACTTTCTCGTTGTCCTCGGGGACGAAGTGAAAGCCCACCAGGACGGCCAGTGCGATTGCGTTTGCGAACACGAGGGCGCTGTTCATGAGACGAGTCTCCGATTGTTCTTGTATAAGAACCGGTAAAGCAGCCGTCGTGCCAATAGTCTAACCGCTGTTAAGTCCTTTAAAAACAAGCATTTAACAGGGTTTTTCGGAGAGGGCGCATTGCATTCTGCAATGATGGCTTTTTGCGGTGATGCAAATTGCACGGTAAAACATCCGGCCCCCTTGCGAGGCGCCTGCCTACACTTAAAAAGCCCTGCGGACGACATGACAAATCAGGGCCCGGCCGTTAACATGCACGCCGTCTGTCGCACTGACAGTCCTGTGTCCCAGTAGCTCAATTGGATAGAGCATCCCCCTCCTAAGGGGAAGGTTGGCAGTTCGAACCTGCCCTGGGACACCATCTATTGAAAAGCCCCGCGCAGAGTGATCTGCGCGGGGCTTTTTGTTTTCACGAATTTATAAGCGGAAGCGACTGACCATTGTGTTGAACGACGCCGCCAGGTTGGAGAGTTCCTGAGTCGAGGCGCTGGTCTGATGCGCGCCTGCCGCTGTCTGGGTGGAAAGATCCTGAATGTTGACCAGATTTCGGTCCACTTCACGAGCAACGTGTGCCTGTTCTTCCGAGGCTGTCGCGATGACGAGGTTGCGGTCATTGATCTGCGAGATGCCGTCGGCAATCAGCTCCAGGGCCTGGCCGGTCGCTTGCGCCAGTGACTGGGTTTCGCTGACCAGTGCCTGACTTTTCCCCATGGCGCCAACGGCTTCGTCTGCACTGTTGCGAACGTCGTTGATCATGCCTTCGATTTCCCCCGTCGAAGCCTGGGTTCTCGCCGCCAGGGCTCTTACCTCGTCGGCAACGACGGCAAAACCTCGACCTTGCTCACCCGCGCGTGCAGCCTCGATGGCGGCGTTAAGCGCCAGCAGATTGGTTTGCTCTGCTATCCCCCTGATGACATCCAGAACCTTGCCGATGTCCCGTACTTTCTCTGCCAGATCCTTGACCATGGTCGTGGAGGTAGCGATTTCCGTGGTTGCATGGTTGATCGCGGCAACGGCGTTTCGCGCCTGGTCGCGGCCGTTGCTGGCTTCCCGGCTGGTGGTCTGGGAGGCCTCGGAAGTGGATACCGCGTTGCGCGCAACCTCCTCCACAGCGGAGGTCATCTCCGTGACGGCGGTCGCAGCCTGCTGGATCTCGTCATTCTGACGTATCAAGCCACGGCTTCCATTGTCAGTGACGGCGGTGAGTTCTTCTGCAGCTGAAGCCAGTTGATCTGCCGCGCTGGCGATCTGCTGGATAGTGCTTTTCAGACTGCCCTGCATCTCGGCCAGGGCCGTGAGCAACTGGCCGGCCTCGTCGCGGCCGGTGCTGACGATCTGCTGAGTCAGGTCGCCCCCAGCGATGCTTCGGGCGCTTTCAACGGCTTTGGAGATGGGGCGGCTGATCAGTCGGCTGATGAACAGGCCAAGCAAAATCGCAGCGACGAAGGCCAGCACGATGCCAATGTACAGCGACGTCTTGGCGGAAGACTCCGTCAGAACCGATCGTTTTGCGGCTTCGCTGACTTGCATATCGTTGGAGTTGGTCATGATGGTCAATTCGTCCATGACGACGCGGTAGTTTTTCTGCAGGTCGCCGAGCAGCAATTCGCGGCCGTTTTCCAGGTCCCCGGCCTTCATCAGGGCCAGATACCTTTGCACGATCGCCTGGTAAACGGGCCAGGCTTTTTCCATTCGGTCACCGGCCGCACGTTCGTCGTCGGCAAGCTCGGTTTTTCGGTATTCGGCAAAGGCTTTTTCGCTCGCCAACTGGTTGGCGCTCATCGAGGCGAGGAATTCGTCCTTGGTGCTCTGTGGCAGGTTGGCGGCTGTGGCGACGTAAAGCCGATACATGTCACGGGTCTGTCCGACAGCCTTGATTTTGGTCTGCGCAATGTTGGCGACGGCGACCAGGTTGTTGCCGAACACCGATCTGAGGCTCGTCGAAAGCTCGGTCACTCCCCGGCTTCCCAGCAGGCCCACCCCCAAAGTAATGAAGGCGCACGCCGCGAAGGCCGTGATCAATTTCGTGGAAAGTCTTGCGTCATTCAACCAACTCATAAGGGGCATCCTGCTGACATGTGGGGGCGGGTCAATATCGAGCGCAGCTCGTAGGTAAATGGCGTGTCGTCGTACATCTTTCGGCTGCGGAGTCCACAACTGTAGGGTTACTAGTTGTTTCTCATCTAAATATATTCTGCATAAAACCCCTTGTAACCATTGGTTTAGAGCATTCAGCACATACATACAAAAGATGGCACTTGGCCTTTTCTATTTATTGCAAAGTGTTACATTATGTGGAATATTCCAAAAATACGTACGACATCGTACCTCTTCGTCCTCGGCTTACGAGATGGCGAGGATGCCGTGTTCGTGCTTGCCGGAACCGTGAAAAAAAAGAACGAAGCAGCCTAGGGTAGGACTCATGTCGCGTCGCATTGATAAAGGGAAACGCAGGGGGTACGCCTTTGCCGGATTGGTTACGCTGTTGATCGCCGCGGCTGGAACTGCGCATGGCGAGGCGCTCGACAGCACCGCGTCGGTGGGCAAGCGTCTGGCGGTAGCGGCTGACTGTGTGGCTTGCCACACGGCGCCAGGCGGCAAGGCTTTTGCGGGCGGCTATCCGCTCGGCTCACCGATGGGCACCATTTATTCGACCAATATCACGCCTTCGAAAACGGCCGGTATCGGCAATTACACGTCAGAGCAATTCGCCCGTGCGGTGCGTGACGGGGTGGCGGCCGATGGCACTCGGCTTTACCCGGCGATGCCCTACACCTCTTATTCGAAGATGACCGACAGCGACATTGCTGCGCTCTACGACTACTTCATGCATGAGGTGACGCCGGTCGATACGCCGAACCAGAAAACCGCTCTGGATTTCCCGTTCAATATCCGTGCATCGATGATTGGCTGGAACGCGCTGTTCCACAGCAAAACACGCTTCACACCGGATCCGGCCAAGTCCGCCGAGGTCAATCGTGGCGACTATCTGGTCAACGGCCTGGCTCACTGCGACACCTGTCATACACCGCGCAATGTCCTGATGGCGGCCGACAGCGCAAAGCCGTTGGCCGGCGGATCGCTGGGCAGTTGGTATGCCCCCAATATCACTTCCGACAAAGTCAGCGGCATCGGTGCCTGGTCGAGCGACGAGATCGTGGCCTATCTGCGTACCGGTCACGTCGAGGGCAAGGCCCAGGCAGCGGGGCCGATGGCCGAGGCGGTGGAGAACAGCCTGCAGCATCTGAGCGATGTGGATCTCAAGGCCATCGCGGCCTATCTGTTGCAGACCGCGCCGATCAAGACCGGGGAGAGCAAGGCCCGGCACGAGTACGGTCAGGCTTCGGTCGATGAATTGACGCTGCGCGGAGGCAAACCGGGGGACAACCCGGGCTGGCACATTTTCAGTGGCACTTGCGCCAACTGTCACCAGCCTGACGGTCAAGGCACGCGGGAATATCCATCGCTGTTTCACAACACCGCCACCAGTCGCAGCGACAACCTGATTGCGGCCATCGTGTATGGCGTGCACCGCGAAGTCGACGGTGTGGCCATCGACATGCCGGCATTCGGCCCGGACGCGCTGTTCACCGACCGCCTGAACGACCAGCAGATTGCCGACGTCAGCAACTACGTGCTGTCGCGCTACGGCAATGCCGACACGATTGTCACCGCCGCCGATGTGGCGCAGGTACGGGAAGGTGGTCCCAAGGCACCGCTGGCAGTGATGGCGAAGTTTACGATCCCGGTCATCATTCTCGTGTGCTTGTTGATCGGCCTGGGCGCATGGGCCTTGATTGCACGTCGGCGCAAGGAGGCCTGAGCAATGGACACTTCAATGACGCACAAACACGTAAAAACTCAAACCGAAGGCTCGACGGGGCTCACTCGCCGCAACCTGTTGCGCGGTTCCGTGACACTGGGGCTGGCGGCGATGATCGGTGGTGCGCTGCCCTGGCAGTCTGTGCTGGCAGCCCAGGTTTCCAGCGACGATTTCATTGCGCTTTCCCGGTTTCTGGTCAGTCGTGCGGTCAATCCGGTTCTGGCCGGTCGTTACTACGCCGCACTGGACAAGCGCGCGCCGAATTTCTCGACCAATGTAATTGCCCTGAAGCAATTGATCGGCGCACAGGGGTACAGGCATGTCGACGAATACCTGGCGCAGCCGAATCCGGATCCATCGCTGCGAGCCACGGCCACCAGCATCATTTCCGCCTGGTATCTGGGCATTGTCGGTGAGCCGGCGGATGCCGAGCTGATCAGCTATTCCCTCGCCATGATGTATCAGCCCACTCACGGCATTCTCATCATTCCAACCTACGGTGGCGGCCCGGATTCATGGGGTCCCAAACCAGCAGTCAATCAGGACTCGACAGTATGAGCAGCGATCAATTCGATGCCGATGTGGTGATCATCGGCTCCGGTGTCATGGGCGGCCTGATCGCCACGGGCCTGGCCAAAGCGAACAAGTCGGTGATCGTGCTCGAGGCCGGTCCTCGGGTGAATCGCCGTGATGTGGTGGAAACGTTCCGCAATGCTCCGGTGAAACTCTCGCTGGCCAATGCGAAGCTGCAGGGTGCCGGGTCGCCTTATCCGAGCCTGCCCCATGCGCCCTCTACCTATGGCGACTATCTGCAGCAGGTAGGGCCGGTGAAATACAACACCTCTTATCTGCGTGTGGTGGGCGGCACCACCTGGCATTTCGGGTCATCGCTGTGGCGCATGCTGCCCAACGATTTTCGTCTCAAGTCGTTGTATGGCCGTGGTCGTGACTGGCCCATCAGTTATGACGAACTGGAACCGTATTACGCTCGAGCTGAAATCGAACTGGGCGTTTCCGGCGTCGACGGCCAGGACGAAAGCGGGCAGGGCGGAGACGCCTATCCACCGCGCTCGATTCCCTATCCGATGGAAGGCCTGAAACCGAGCTACATGTTCAAGCGCCTTTCCGAATTGCTCAGCAAGGGCGGGTATAACCCGATCCTCGAGCCGAATGGCCGGGCAACCCGCCCCTATGGCAAACGGCCTCCCTGCGCCGGCAACAACAACTGCAACCCGGTGTGCCCGATCGCGGCGAAGTACGACGGTTCGATGCATATCGATGAAGCCGAGCGTCATGGCGCCAAGGTGCTGGACAACTCCGTGGTCTACAAGATCGAGGCGGGCGACGATGGAAAGATCACCGCGATCTGGTACATGCGCCCCGACAAGTCCAAACACAAACTGACCGCACGGGCCTTTGTGCTGGCGGCTTACGGTATCGAGTCGCCGAAGCTGCTCTTGATGTCGACCTCGGAAAAGTATCCGAACGGGATTGCCAACTCGTCGGATCAGGTCGGGCGCAACCTGATGGATCACACCGGCATCAGCATGAACGTCATGACCAAGGAAGACATGTGGCCGGGCGAAGGGCCGACGCAATTGCTGGTTTATCTGAACAGCCGCGATGGCGCGTTTCGCAACGATTATCCGAGCTACAAGATCAAGGTGCGCAACACCGTGCCGACGTCGCAGATCACTTCGAACCTAATTGCCAAAGGCGTGCTGGGCTCGAAGCTCGATGAGCAGATCCGGCTGCAATCGGCGCGCTCCCTGAACTGGGCTGTCGACTTCGAAACCTTGCCACTGCCGGAAAACCGGGTCACCCCGAGCAAGACCAAGTTCGACGCAATCGGTCTGCCGGTTCCCGAGATCTACTACAGCGTTCCCGACTACTGGCACGCCGGCAAAGAGAAGGCTCTGGAGGACTTCAAACAGTTTGCGAAACTGCTCGACGCCGACATCCTCAGCACCGACACGGGCTTCCAGAATCGGCAGCACATCATGGGCACCACCATCATGGGCGATGACCCGAAAGACTCCGTGGTGGACCGCGATTGCCGCAGTCACGACCATTCCAATCTGTTCATCGCGGGCACGAGCGTCATGCCATCGTCCTCCTGCGTGAACCCGACGCTGACAGGTGCGGCGTTGAGTATCCGGATTGCCGATGTGTTGGTGGCGGAGGTCTGAGAAGCGCCCTGAATTGAAAAGCCCCATGCAGAGAAAACTGGTGGGGCTTTTTTGTATTTCGAAGGGCGCGAAGCTTTAGAGACTTTCAGCTCCGCCTTTGGTTTTGCCGACTGATGTGCTGACCTGGGTGATATGTCGGCGCCCGTTCACTGAATAACTGCGCTGCGGATCTTCGGACTCCGGCTTGCGCATCAACAGTAACGCAGGAAGACCGTTTTTTTCGTCGTAGGTACCGAACCAGTTGATCAGTCTTGCGACATAACAATCATCACCAATGATCACGGGGAAGTCGGCGACAGGTTCGACCGCGTAGTAGCTCGCACCATAGCCGTAGTACTCCTCAATGTCCTTGGCGGATTGGGGGATGGGGCAGAGCGGCTTTTTCTGCTGTCCCGTCATCCCCGCATTTGCGTCCAGACCGGTCACAGCTTTGGCGAGCACCTTCTGCAGGGACGGTTCCAGTTCGTAGGCTTTATCGCTGTCCTCGATGTACTGAGTGTGTGGAACCGTCAGTTGGTAGTCATAGCGCACGCTGACCGTCGGCACCTGCCTGTTGATCTTCAGGGGATTGAGCAGGTAGACCTGATCTTCGCCGTAGCTGCCGTTTTGGTAGGCGAAATAGATTTTTCCGTGAGTGCCGATCAAGTATGCGGACTGATTGGCACCGCGGTCATTGGTATAGAAAAGGACGCTGTCGTTACTGTTCTGAGAGGAAAACTCAGCAGTTCTCCTGATAAATCTGCTGTCGCTCCGACGCCAGGTTTCCGTGTAATGAAACATCCCGGTTCCGCCGGCGTAGGTTTCCACGATGAGGTCGCGCTGGCCGTCACCATCCAGATCCATCAGGGTGTACGAGGTTTGGCCGGACTCTGCGGCTCCCTTGATGTCGGATGCTTGCAGTGCTTTCCACTCGTCTTGCGTGACTTCTTTGGGGATGGTCGTGGGGAAGAGCGGTTGCTCATCTTCATCCAGCTCGGCTGAAAACGAGCTGCCGACGTAGCCAAGGGTCATAGAATTCAGCGCCCGCTCCAGCGCAAACTCCGGATTCTCCTTGCTCATCTCCCGAATCCGCTGCTGCAGATCCTCCATGACCTGTTTATCGATCTCGTCCGGTTTGTAGGCCACTGCGTCGATCCACTGCGCGTGCAACACCTGCAAACGATCCTGATAACGCTGGCTCAGACAACTGACCTCCTCACCACACCGATCACGCTCCTTCAGCCACTGACGCTGAGCCTTTTTCACTTCGGCCTGCGCCGGTGCAGCCTTCATCAACTTCCGGTAGGCCGCCCCCATCCGCGCATCCAGCTCATACAACGGCTTGTCCGCGCAAATCGCCTTCTCCACAACACTCGCCGCCTTTGTACAGTCCATTCCGCTCGCCAGTGCCTGCTGAAAAAACAGCAGAGCACAGGTCGACACGATGTAGCGTCCCTTGATGTACACGATGAATCCTTTGCCGTTGGAAGGTGAGAACCGCCGCGCAGGGTAATCCTTGCGCAACGAATCTTGAACCCTCGCTTCAAGAGAACCGCTGATCCGGCCGATAACCCATTCGGTGACTTCAGAGTCGCGCGAAATCGCTTGATAGCATTTGGCCGGCAGCTATCATCTGCGCGCCTGGAAATGGTCCATCCTCTTCAATTGCCTGGAAATCCTCGATGCTGTCGTATCACCAAAAGAGTTTTCTGATCGTCGATGATTTCTCGGATTTCCGCAGTTCCGTGCGTTCGATGTTGCGCGAGTTGGGCGTCAAGGATGTGGATACCGCCGACACCGGTGAGCAGGCGCTGAAAATGTGTGCGCAGAAGTCCTACGATTTCATCCTCCAGGACTTCCACCTCGGTGACGGCAAGAAGAACGGTCAGCAGGTGCTGGAAGACCTGATGATGGAGAAGCTGATCAGCCACGAAGCGGTGTTCGTGATGGTCACGGCCGAGACCAGTCAGGCGATGGTGCTCAGTGCCCTGGAGCACGAGCCGGACGCGTACCTGACCAAACCGTTCAACCGCTCCGGCCTCGCTCAGCGGCTGGAGCGTCTGGAGCAGCGCAAGACCCTGCTCAAGCCGATTCTGCAAGCTCTCGACCGTGGCAAACCGGTCGAAGTGCTCAACGCCTGCATCGCCCTGTGCAAACAGGACATCCGCTATTCGCCGCTGTGCCTGCGCTATCGCGCCGATGCGCTGCGCGACATGAACCAGAACGAAGCGCTCGAGCGCCTATACGACGGCATCATCGCCGACCGGCCGTTGCCGTGGGCGTTTGCCGGGTTGGGCAAATTGCTGTTCAAGCGCGGGCAGGTCAGTCAGGCCAAAGGCGTTTACGAAAAAGCCCTGAAGGTCTTCCCGATGATGCCGGCGCTGTATGACGGCATGGCTGACGTGCTGGTCGCCGAAGGCGATACCAAAGGCGCGCAGCAAGTGCTGGAGGAGGCGATTCGCCTGTCGCCGCTGGCCGTGCGCCGTCAGGCGTTGCTGGGCAAGCTGGCGATGGCCAACGAAGATTTCGACACCGCCTCCCGGGCTTATCGCCAGGCAGTGAATCAGGGCGCGCAATCGCGCTTCAAGGATCCAGAAAGCAATCTCGGCCTGGCTCACGCGCTGATCAGCAAGGGCAGCGAACGCGGGCTCGACACCCGCACGCGTCTGGAGATCAACACCACACTGAGTGCGGTGGCGAAAGAAAACCCGACCGATCCGGGCCTGCAGATTCGGGCGCGCCTGATGAAGGCCACGAGCCTGTTGCTCAACGATGCCGAGACCGCCGAGAAGCTCACCGAACAAGCGCTGATGCGCCTCGACGGCATGGAACAGTTCATGAGCCCCGAGGCCGCGTTGCTGGTCGCCAAGCAATTGCAGATGCTCGGCCAGGCCGAGGCGGGCACTTCGATGCTCAAGAGCTGTGCGGAAATCTACGGCGATGACCCGACGGTGATGAAAGACATCGCCAAGCTGACCGACGACCCGACTATTCTCAGCTCCAGCAACGCCGCCGCCGACCTCAACCGGCAGGGCGTGCGCGTGTACAAGACCGGCAACCTGGTGGAGGCCCGCGAGGTGTTCCGCAAGGCGCTGAAGATGCAACCGAAGAACATCAGTATCGCGCTGAACATGGCCCAGTCGCTGCTGCACGGCACCGACACCAATGTGCCGTCGGCGGAGCTGGAAGAATGTCGGGCCTGCCTGAAACTGGTGGGCATGATGCCCGATACCGACGCGCGTTATCCGCGTTATCAGAAGCTGAAAAGCAAGGCGTTTGGCGAATGAACCAAGACGAGCAGGCACTGGATTTTTCCACGGTGATCGCCTCCACCGTGCACGACATGAAGAACTCTCTGGCGATGCTGATGCAGGCCCACAGCCAATGGCTGGCGCGTCTGCCCGAGACGCAGCGCCAAGGGGCGGAGCAGGGCGTGATCGACTTCGAGTTCGCCCACCTCAACGGCATGCTGGTGCAGTTGCTCGGGCTGTACAAGCTTGGGGTGAATCAGATGCCGTTGCAGCCGGCCTATCACGAGCTGGACGATTTCATCGAAGCGCAACTGGCGGCGCATCAGGAAGTGTTCGCCAGTCGTGGAATCATCGCCACTTACGAAGTCGATCCGCTCAGTCCGCTGGGTTTCTTTGATCGCGAACTGATCGCCTCTGTGCTGGGCAACTGCATCAACAATGCGATCCGTTACGCCCGTGAATCGCTGCTGATCACCGTCAGCGACGAAGCCGGGCAACTGGTGCTGAGCATCAATGACGACGGCGACGGTTACCCGGCCGAAATGCTCGAGCGTCAGTCCGATTACGTGCAGGGCATCAATCACAGCAGTGGCAGCACCGGCCTCGGTCTGTACTTCGCCGGGCGCATTGCCGCGCTGCATCAGCGCAACGGTGTTGGCGGCCGGACCGAGATTCGTAATGGCGGCCCGCTGGGCGGCGGCGTGTTCAGTATTTACCTGCCCTGAATCACTGATTCATTGACCGGAATTCTTTTTGTTGGCTGCTGCTTGATATTCCGAACAGCCGAAGCCTATTTTGTCCGGGTCGCCGTTCGCGGCTCGCACAATAACAAGGATTGCGTCATGACAACCGATGGCCAGCGTTCACTCGCGCAGCGATTGACGGGCATTGATGAGATTGAATGTGTCACGCCGGATTTGAACGGTGTGCCACGTGGCAAGGTAATGACCGCCGAGGGCTTCCTCGAAGGGCGGCGTTTGCAGTTGGCCCGGGGGGTGCTGCTGCAATGCATCATGGGCGGTTATCCCGCCGCGAAATTCTATGGCAGCGATGACGGCGATCTGGCGCTGGTGGCCGATCCTGCGCAGATCCATCCGTTGCCATGGAGCGAAGAACCGCGGGCCTTTGCAATCTGTGATGCCGACGAGTTGACCGGCGAAAGCTCCAACCTGTCGACCCGTGGTCAGCTCAAGAAAGTCATTGCCCGCTACGCAGCTCTCGGTCTGGCGCCGGTGGTAGCGACCGAACTCGAATTCTTTGTGTTCGCCCCGAACACCGACCCGACCCAGCCGTTCCAGCCGCCAGTCGGTTTCGACGGCCGTCGCGAGGACGGTCATTCGGCGTTCAGCGTCAGCTCCAATAACGGTCTGCGGCCGTTCTTCAGTGAAGTCTATAAATGCATGGCGGCTCTGGGCCTGCCACGCGATACCTTCATGCACGAAATGGGCGTCAGCCAGTTCGAGATTAACCTGCTGCACGGTGATCCGCTGTTGCTGGCCGACCAGACCTTTCTGTTCAAGCACCTGCTCAAGGAAGTCGCGCTCAAGCACGGCCTGACCGTTGTGTGCATGGCCAAGCCGCTGGCGCACACGCCGGGCAGTTCGATGCACATTCACCAGAGCATCGTCGAAATCGGCAGCGGCAAGAATGTGTTCAGCGATGCGGACGGTCAGCCGACTGCGATGTTCCGCCACTTCATCGGCGGGCAGCAGGCGGGCATGGCTGACTTCACCGCGCTGTTCGCGCCGAACGTCAATTCCTACCAGCGCCTGTGCCATCCGTTTGCGTCGCCGAACAATGCCTGCTGGTCCCACGACAATCGCGCCGCCGGGCTGCGCATTCCGGCCAGTTCGCCGGTTGCGCGTCGGGTCGAGAACCGCTTGCCGGGCGCCGATGCGAACCCGTATCTGGCCATCGCTGCGAGCCTTGCCGCCGGCTTGTACGGCATCGAGCATGAGCTGGAGCCAAGCGAAGCGATTCAGGGCGAGTTCGACGTGCCGGACCATCTTTCGCTGCCGTGTACCTTGCACGCGGCGCTCGAACGTCTGAAACGCAGCCAGCTTGCAAAGGAACTGTTCGGCACGGAGTTCATCGAAGGCTACATCGCTTCGAAGACCATGGAGTTGACCAGTTTCTTTGATGAAATCACTCCCTGGGAACGCCGTGTTCTAGCAGCCCAGGCCTGACGACATGTCGCCGTCGGGCTATCGTTTGATAGCCCGATACTTACCGCAAGGAGCCGCTCGGAACGCCGATGCGCCAAATCTGGAAATCCTTTCGAGCGCTGTATTTCGCCTCGCTGATGATGTTGATCGGCTCGGGCCTTCTTTCTACTTATCTGGCTTTGCGTCTGGCTGCCGACCATGTCGACGGGTTGTGGGTCGGTGCGTTGATGGCGGCCAACTATTTCGGTCTGGTGCTGGGCGGCAAGATCGGTCACCGCCTGATCGCCCGGGTCGGGCATATCCGCGCCTACTCGGCGTGTGCCGGGATCGTCGGTGCGGCGGTGCTCGGTCATGGGCTGGTGGACTGGCTGCCGGCCTGGCTGGTGCTGCGGACCATCGTCGGCCTCGGCATGATGTGCCAATACATGGTCATCGAGAGCTGGCTGAACGAGCAGGCTGACGCCAATCAGCGCGGTCTGGTGTTCAGCGGCTACATGATCGCGTCGTACCTGGGGCTGGTGCTCGGTCAGCTGATTCTGGTCATGCACCCGGGCCTTGGCCTGGAACTGCTGATGCTGGTCGCGCTGTGCTTCGCCCTGTGTCTGGTGCCGGTGGCGCTGACCCGACGGATTCACCCGGCGCCGCTGCACCCGGCGCCGATGGAGCCGCGCTTCTTTATCAAGCGTGTGCCGCAGTCGCTGAGCACGGTGCTCGGGGCGGGGCTGATCATCGGTTCGTTCTACGGTCTGGCGCCGCTGTATGCCTCGCAGCAGGGGCTGTCCACCGAGCAGGTCGGTCTGTTCATGGGTAGCTGCATTTTTGCCGGGCTGGTGGTGCAATGGCCGCTGGGCTGGTTGTCCGACCGCTATGACCGGGCGCTGCTGATTCGCTGCTTTGCGTTGTTCCTCGCGATTGCCGCGTTGCCGCTGGCGATCCTGCCGCAAGTGCCGTTGGAGGTGCTGTTCGTGGTCGGCTTCCTCTGCTCGCTGGTGCAGTTTTGCCTGTACCCGTTGGCGGTGGCGTTCTCCAACGACCACGTCGAAGGCGAGCGCCGGGTGTCGCTGACGGCGATGCTGCTGGTGACTTACGGCGTAGGCGCCAGTATCGGGCCACTGGCGGCCGGGGTGCTGATGAAGCTGTTCGGGCCGCAGAGCCTGTATGCGTTCTTCACCTTTTTCGCGTTGGTGCTGGTGTGGCGGATCCGCCCGAAAGCCGTGACCAATCTGCACCAGGTCGACGATGCACCGCTGCATCACGTGGCGATGCCGGACAGCATGTCCAGTTCGCCGCTGGTAGCAGCGCTTGATCCGCGGGTTGACGAGCAGGTGGTGCAGGAGCAGATGCAGAATACGGTCGCTCCTGAACCGGAGCCAGAACCTGAACCAGAGCCAGAATCTGCCGCGCCCACCGACTCGACAGTCGAAGACGAGGGGCCGGACATCACTCCCGCCAAGCCGTGATCCGGGCATAAAAAACGGGCAGTCACCGCAGTGACTGCCCGTTTTTTATGCCTGCCGATCAGAGATCGTCTTTATCGAACCGACGCGCTTCGCGCTGCAGTTGATAAACGAAACGCTCGACGTTGCGGGCCGCCGGGCCGCTGATGTTGTGAAAGCGCAGGCCGGCGAAGGTGATGTTGAGCTTTTCTTCGAAGTGCAGGTAACGCAGCTCGACCGATACCGGTTGGTTGCCGAACAGCGGCGCGGCGATCAGGCGATCATAGACCTGGCCCAGTTGCAGGCGGTCAGTGATGTCGCCTTCGAAACGCAGCTTGCAACCGGTGGCAGAGATATCCAGCAGTTTGCCGCCGATCGGCGACTTGAGCTTTTCGCCACCCAGTTCGACGCTGACCAGGTCGGTCAGCTTCAGGGCGGCGCGAAAGGCATTGCGGCGCTGGTGATAAACCACTTCGGTGGGCAGGTCGCCGGTGTAGAAGCGGTCGCCGTCGGAATCCTTGATGCTCAGCGTTCCTGTACATTCCCAGGCGATGCGCACGCCATCATGAAAGCCCTCAACCTTGAACGGTTCGCCTGCTTCCAGAAAACGTTCGCCGTCGCGCGGGATCATTTCATCAAGCTTGATCGAACCGTTTTCGCGATCGACTTCAATCAGGTAGCTCTGGAAGCGCTGGCTACGCTCGTGGAAGGTGATGATCAGCGGATCGTGGCTCTCTTGCAGCTGGCGCAGATTGCTGGAGATCTCCAGGGGCGTGGTGAGCACCTTTGGGGGCTGCGGAGCGTCATCGTTGGACACGTTAAATCAATCTCCAGACAAAATTTGACTACGGCTGGCCAGTATTTTGCCAGCATGTTTCGCACGTTGATAGGGCGCAAGCATAGAAGAAAGCATCACGCCTGGCTGAGCGCGCGCGGTTTCTGCAGTTTGGAGAAGGTGCCACTGGCATCGTAGAGCGCGGGAGGCTCGCCGCCGGTGAGGATTTTCAGTTGATTGGCCGTGGCGGCCTGCTGCATGATGATCGACTGGCCGTTCTTGACGTTGGCTGCCTGGCACTGGGCAATCAGGTCGGTCAGGACATCGCTCTGGCTCAGCAACTGGTCGCCGATGCTCGACTGGCTGGCCAGTTGTTCCAGACCTGCGCGGTCGAGGGACAGGTTGAGACTGGCGAGGATTTCGCTGCGCTTGCGGCCATGCTGTTCGAGCAGAATGATCAATGCCTGTTTGCGCGCCAGAATTTCTTCCAGCAGAGGCATGTCGCGACCGTGCAAGGCGAGGGACTCGGTTTGCAGTAACTCCAGCAATTGTTGAGCTGGAGCAAAGTCGTCGGTGATCAGTTGCAATAAATTAGTGTCGTGCATGGCTGGCCTTGGGTTTTAAGCGTCCAAAAGCCTGGCGCTGACCGAGGCCTAGCGCTGGGCTTCGAAATTGAGCAGTTTGCTGGCTACACGGTTGCTGTCGACTTTGTAGCTGCCATCGGCAATCGCTGCTTTCAACTCGGCCACGCGGGCTTTATCGACGGCAGGCTGATCGCGCAGCTTGTCAGTGACCTTCTGCAACTGTTGAGCCTCATTGCTGAGGTGTACCGATTCCCCGCTTTTTGCGGTACTGGCCTGTTCGGCCGGGGTATTCAGCGGCGCGGAGGTGCCGGTTTCGGCGGTTTCCTTGGCGTTGCTGGTACGCGTACTGCCCGTAAGTGACGAGGAGCTGTTCAAACGGCTGAAATCGATGACCATGTTAAAAACCTCTGGGAATTTGGACGCTTGCCATGTTCTCGGCCATCCCCTGGAAAACTTTAGGCTCATTTAGCAATGAGCTTGCATGCGCCGTTGCAGAACCTGCTGCGGCACAGTTTAGGGAACAGCTCTGGTCAGCGCCAGTTTTCTGCTTGAGTACTCAGGGGCTTTTCAAATATCCGTTCATACAGCCGCTCACATCACCGCTACATGGCCGTTCACATGGCAACTTCCACCTGGCCGGGCGCGATAACCTGCGCCTTGATAACCCGTTGGGAATTGAGGTTTTTCACCCGAATCTGTTCTTTCAGGCCACCGTTCGACAGGGCTTCGCCCGGCATGCGGACGGCGAGGGTGCCGCTGCGGGCGGTGATCACCACTTGATCGCCCTTGCGAACCACTTCCGCCTGTTCCAGATGCACCAGGGTGATGACTTGATCGGCTACCGTTGGTCGGGTCAATTTCTGCCCGATGGCTTCATCCACCGACGTCAGAAAACCCTGATTGATCGTGCTGACGTCGCGCTCGCGCAAGGTCACGTCCTGAGGCTCGATGATGCCGGCGCGTTTGAGTGGCCGCGTGGTGGTGACAATCTCGCGAAACAGGCGGACTTGAGCGGGCACGAACACCGTCCAGGGGGAGGCGCCTTCGCAGCGGACCTTGACCGTGACACGGCCCAGAGGGCGTGCCGGACTCTCCAGTGTCGCTGTCAATTCCTTGTCGCACATAGGCATGCGCATGCGGGGATCGAGCTGGTTGACCTCGATTTCATAACGGCCTTCCGTTTGACTGGTAGCCAGATAGTCTTCTACGGTGAATTCAAGAAAGCCCTGAGTGACGCCGATAAGCATGTCAGGCAAGGTAACCGCATCAGCACCGGCAGGGCTGCCAGCGAAAAAAAGGCAAACGGCGGACATCGCGCAAAGCCCTCTGTGGAGGGGAGATGTCAGGCGTCGGAAAAATGTCGTTTGAGCGTTCATACGAGTTAAAAAGCAAGCGCCGTGCCGTTTAGCAATGAATGTGCGTCGCAACAACACTTGGCGTTGGTGTAGGAGTCTGGGCATGGCTGGTGTAATGGATTCGGTGAACCAGCGCACGCAACTGGTGGGGCAGAATCGCCTGGAGCTGTTGTTGTTCCGTCTCGACGGCCAGCAGCTCTACGGGATCAACGTGTTCAAGGTTCGGGAAGTGCTGCAATGCCCGCAACTGACGGTGATGCCCAAGTCCAGTCCTGTCGTGTGCGGGGTGGCGAATATCCGGGGGGCGACCATTCCGATCCTTGATCTGGCGATGGCGACCGGCTCCGGTGCTTTGAAAGACAAGAACAGTCCGTTCGTGATCATCACGGAATACAACACCAAGACCCAGGGTTTCCTGGTGCGCTCGGTGGAACGTATCGTGAACATGAACTGGGAAGAGATCCATCCGCCGCCCAAGGGCACCGGGCGCGATCATTACCTGACCGCTGTGACTCGGGTCGACAATCAGTTAGTCGAAATCATCGACGTCGAGAAGGTGCTGGCGGAAGTTGCGCCGACCCCGGAAGCGATTTCGGTCGGCGTGGTGGATGTCGAGACCCAGAGCAAGGCGTTGTCGCTGCGGGTGCTGACGGTCGATGACTCGTCGGTGGCGCGCAAGCAGGTGACGCGTTGCCTGCAGACGGTCGGTGTCGAAGTGGTGGCGTTGAACGACGGCAAGCAGGCGCTGGATTACCTGCGCAAGCTGGTCGACGAGGGCAAGAAGCCAGAAGAAGAGTTCCTGATGATGATCTCCGACATCGAAATGCCGGAGATGGACGGGTACACCCTGACGGCCGAGATCCGCAGCGACCCTCGCATGCAAAAGCTTCATATCATCCTGCATACTTCGTTGTCGGGTGTGTTCAATCAGGCGATGGTCAAGAAAGTCGGTGCCGATGACTTCCTGGCCAAGTTCCGTCCTGATGACCTGGCATCCCGGGTAGTCGACCGGATCAAAGCAGCAGATATCAGCTAAGGGCCTTCTGCCCCTGGCGTTCAACACGATTTAAGAGGCGGCATCATTTGTCTACGGGTAATTTGGATTTCGAACAGTTCCGGGTCTTCCTGGAAAAAGCCTGTGGCATTTTGCTCGGTGAAAACAAGCAGTACCTGGTGTCGAGCCGTCTCAACAAACTGATGGAGCAGCAAGGCATCAAGTCCCTGGGTGAGCTGGTACAGCGCATCCAGACCCAGCCGCGCAGCGGTTTGCGCGAGCAGGTGGTCGATGCCATGACGACCAACGAAACCCTGTGGTTTCGTGACACCTATCCGTTTGAAGTCTTGAAGAACAAGGTGCTGCCCGAGGCCATCAAGGCCGCTCCCAACCAGCGTCTGCGGATCTGGTCGGCGGCCTGCTCGTCGGGTCAGGAACCCTATTCGCTATCGATGTCGATCGACGAGTTCGAGCGGACCAACATCGGCCAGTTGAAGATGGGCGTGCAGATCGTTGCCACGGATCTGTCCGGCAGCATGCTGACCAACTGCAAGACCGGCGAGTACGACAGCCTGGCGATCGGTCGCGGTCTGTCCGCCGATCGTCTGCAGCGCTACTTCGACCCGAAAGGGCCGGGGCGCTGGGTGATCAAGGCGCCGATCAAGAACCGGGTGGAATTTCGCTCGTTTAACCTGCTCGACAGCTATGCAGCGCTGGGCAAGTTCGACATCGTGTTCTGCCGCAACGTGCTGATCTACTTCTCCGCCGAGGTGAAGAAGGACATCCTGTTGCGCATTCACAGCACGCTGAAGCCGGGCGGTTATCTGTTCCTTGGCGCTTCCGAGGCGCTGAACGGTCTGCCGGATCATTACCAGATGGTTCAGTGCAGCCCGGGGATCATCTACCAGGCGAAGTGATCAAGACCGGCAACACAAGAAACGGGAGTCCTCAGGGGCTCCCGTTTTTTTATGCCTGAAGGTTTTGCCGGTGGCAGGTGGCGGCAGAAAAGCGGCATCCGGCGGAAACCGGTTGCCGCTTTTCTGGCATTGCCGCGTTGCCGGTTCCGCGCAAAGCCCCGTAATCCGGGGGTTTCTCAAACTGGCACGCCGCTTGCTATAACCCTGTTACGAAAAATCCGGTCACCTGAAGGTTCCCGACATGAGCATCAGCTTCGATAAAGCGCTCGGCATTCACGAAAAGGCTCTGGGCTTCCGCGCCCAACGCGCCGAAGTGCTGGCCAACAACATCGCCAACGCCGACACCCCGAACTACAAGGCGCGGGATCTGGAGTTCTCCAAAGTGCTCGAAGCACAGAGCCAGAAGAACGCCAACGGCACCATCGCCCTGAACATGACCAACAGCCGTCACATCGAAGCTGAAGGCCTGGGCAATGGCGACGAGTCGCTGATGTATCGCACGCCGATGCAGCCGTCGATCGACCAGAACACCGTGGACGCCCAGCTGGAACAGTCGAACTACGCGGAAAACGCGGTCGGCTTCCAGGCCAGCTTCACCCTGCTCAACAGCAAATTCAAAGGGCTGGTCTCAGCCCTGCGCGGAGAGTAATCCATGTCCCTGTCCAGCGTTTTCAACATTGCCGGCAGCGGCATGAGCGCCCAGACCACCCGTCTCAACACCGTGGCGTCGAACATCGCCAACGCCGAGACCGTCTCGTCGAGCATCGACCAGACCTACCGCGCCCGTCACCCGGTATTCGCCACCATGTTCCAGGGCGGCCAGAGCGGCGGCAGCAATTCGCTGTTCCAGAACCAGGACGCAGCCGGCCAGGGCGTGCAGGTCATGGGCGTGGTCGAAGACCAGAGCAACCTCGAAGCGCGCTACGAGCCGAACCATCCGGCGGCCGACGCCAAAGGCTACGTCTACTACCCGAACGTCAACGTGGTGGAAGAAATGGCTGACATGATTTCCGCGAGTCGGTCGTTCCAGACCAACGCCGAAATGATGAACACCGCCAAAACCATGATGCAGAAGGTACTGACCCTCGGTCAGTAATAAGGGGCGACTGCCATGAGTGTTACCGATACCACCAGCAGCCTGACGATGAACGACATACTGGCCAACTCTTCGAAGAAGACCAGTAGCACGACCACCGGCGGCATCGCTTCGGCCACCAACAGCTCGACCGGCGGCCAGGCCCTGGGCAAGGACGCGTTCCTGCAACTGCTGGTCACCCAGCTGAAAAACCAGAACCCGCTCGACCCGCAGGACAATAGCGCATTCGTTGCCCAGTTGGCACAGTTCAGCAGCCTTGAGGGGATCACCACTCTCAACAGCACCGTCAGCTCACTGGCCGGCAACTACAACTCGTCGCAAGCCCTGCAGGCTTCGTCGCTGGTTGGCCGCAACGTGATCGTGCAGACCAACACGGTTCAGCTGGACGATCCGAGCAAAGGCATGACCGGTTCGGTCACTGTTCCTTCGTCGATTGCCGGCGGCACCGTCTCCATCACCGACAGCAGCGGCACCGTTGTTCGCACCATCGATCTGGGCAGTCGCGCCGCAGGCGACGCGAGCTTCACCTGGGACGGCAAGGACAAGGACGGCAACTTGGTGAAAACCGGTACCTACACCGTTAAGGCCAACGCCTCGATCAACGGCACCGCGACCGACCTGGCGACCTACCTGCCAGCCACGGTCACCAGCGTGACGATCAGCCAGACCGGTGGCGAGCTGATGCTCAACCTGTCCGGCAAGGGCACCGTTGCCCTGTCCAAAGTACAAACCATTGGTATATAGAGCCGACTAACCGGCACAAAGGAGTGGAATATGTCTTTCAATATCGGCCTTAGCGGTCTCTATGCAGCCAACAAGCAACTGGACGTGACCGGCAACAACATCGCCAACGTCGCGACCGCCGGTTTCAAATCGTCCCGTGCAGAATTCGAAGACGTCTACTCGGCCACTCGCCTGGGTAGCGGCAGCAAGGTCATCGGTAACGGTGTGCGCCTGGCCAACGTTTCCCAGCAGTTCACCCAGGGCGACATCAACAACACCGGCAACGTGCTGGACATGGGCATCAACGGTTCGGGCTTCTTCACCCTGAGCAACAACGGCTCGATCTCCTACACCCGTGCCGGTACGTTCAAGGTCGACAAGGACGGCTTCATCACCAACACCGACTACACCTCGCGTCTGCAAGGCTACGGTGTGGACTCCAACGGCAAGGTCATCAACGGCGTGTTGACCGATCTGAAGATCGACACCTCGAACCTGGCGCCGAAGTCCACCTCGCTGGTGACCTCGACCATCAACCTGAACTCGACCGCTCCGGTGATCGACGACACAGTGGCGGCCGGCAAGTTCGACCCTAGCAAGACCGAGACTTACACCAAGTCGTTCAGCACCCCGATCTATGACAGCCAGGGTAACGCCCACGTCATGGACCAGTACATGGTGAAAACCGGTGCCAACACCTGGAAGGTCTACACCCTGGTGGACGGTCGTAACCCGGATGCTACCGGTAGCGATCCGAAAGTCACCGCACCTGTTGCTTCGACCATGACCTTCGACTCCACCGGTCAACTGACTCAGGTCAGCACGCCGCCTGCCGTGATCAGCAGCGACCTGAAACTCACTGGCTGGGTGCCGGGCACTGTTACCAACGGCGTGTGGAAGGCCAACGGCGCTTCGGCGAACCCGGCTGGCATCACCATTTCGATGGCCAAGACCACTCAGTTCAACGCTGACACCGCGCGTTCGATCCCGACTCAGGATGGTTACGCTACTGGCCAGATCACCAACCTGACCATCGACGGTACCGGTACGCTGTTTGCCAACTTCAGCAACAACCAGAGCAAGGCCATCGGCCAGGTTGCGCTGGCGAGCTTCACCAACGAGCAGGGTCTGCAGCCGATTGGTGGTACCAGCTGGAAAGAGACTTACGCTTCGGGTATTCCGGGCTACGATGCGCCGGAGACCGGTACGTTGGGTTCGGTTGTTTCGAACTCGCTGGAGGAGTCGAACGTTAACCTGACCAATGAGCTGGTTGATCTGATCAAGGGTCAGAGCAACTATCAGGCGAACGCCAAGACCATTTCGACTCAGAGCACTATCATGCAGACCATTATTCAGATGACCTGATTTCTGGGTTTTGGCTGGTTAAGGAGCCCCTCTTTTTGAGGGGCTTTTTTTTGGCTTGGGTTTGGGGGTGGATCCGTTGCTTCGGGTGTTGCGGATTATGGTTCCGCCCTTACGGCGGGTCACTTTGGCAAACGCCCCAAAGTAACCAAAGGTCTGGACCCCGGCGTTCGGCCCCTCGCTTTGGCTCGGTGTTCCTTCGTTCCGGGATTCATCCGGGGGCATCGCCTACGGTTTGCTTCGCTGCACCTCCTCTCGATGCATGCGGCTTCGCCGCACGGTCGCTGCGCTCCCACCCCCGGATAAATCCCTCCACTCAGCCTTCCGATGGGGCCGGCACGTCAAAAGCGGTACTCGAGCTAACGCTCATCGTGTTGAGTGGTGGGAAGCCAAAGCCAAAGCAGAAGAAGCAGCAGGAGTCGAGTTGCATGCTTTTTAAAACCCGAGTTCAAATCGGTATTTCACGTCGGCGTACCTCCCCAAAACACCTCGGTCAGTTCCCTCTCCCTCTGGGCGGTCCGACGTTTCGGGAGGGTTAGGGTGAGGGCGGCTTTTGCTTTTTGCGCGGGCAAAAGAAAACCCCCGACAAACCAGAAGTCTGTCGGGGGTTTCTCGGGTCAGGCGTTTTGCAACGCCCGATTCAGCTCAGCTTATTGGCAAGCTTCGCAATCCGGCTCGTCGATGGCGCAAGCCTTCGGTACTGGAGCAGGGCCGGCAGGGGCTGCCAGGACCGAGTCGTCGCCGTGGTTGCCGCCGCTGGATACAGCGTTCAGCTTGCCGGTGTTGATGGTCGACTTCTCGGTGCTGGTCGCGGCCAGGGCACGGAGGTAGTAGGTGGTTTTCAGACCACGGTACCAGGCCATGCGGTAGGTCACGTCCAGCTTCTTGCCCGATGCGCCGGCGATGTACAGGTTCAGCGACTGGGCCTGGTCGATCCACTTCTGACGACGACTGGCGGCGTCAACGATCCACTTGGTGTCCACTTCGAACGCGGTCGCATAGAGCTCTTTGAGTTCTTGCGGGATGCGCTCGATCTGCTGAACCGAACCGTCGTAGTACTTCAGGTCGTTGATCATGACCGAGTCCCACAGACCGCGAGCCTTCAGGTCGCGAACCAGGTACGGGTTGATCACGGTGAATTCGCCCGACAGGTTCGATTTCACATACAGGTTCTGGTAGGTCGGTTCGATCGACTGCGATACGCCGGTGATGTTGGCGATGGTTGCGGTCGGTGCGATGGCCATGATGTTCGAGTTACGGATGCCTTTCTGTACACGGGCGCGAACCGGTGCCCAGTCCAGGGACTCGGTCAGGTCGACGTCGATGTACTTCTGGCCACGTGCTTCGATCAGGATCTGTTGCGAATCCAGCGGCAGTACGCCTTTGGACCACAGCGAACCCTGGAACGTCTCGTACGAGCCGCGCTCGTCAGCCAGGTCGCAGGAAGCCTGGATCGCGTAGTAGCTGACCGCTTCCATCGACTTGTCGGCGAACTCGACGGCAGCGTCGGAGCCGTAAGGAATGTGCTGCAGGTACAGCGCGTCCTGGAAGCCCATGATGCCCAGGCCGACCGGACGGTGGCGGAAGTTGGAGTTCTTCGCCTGCGGTACCGAGTAGTAGTTGATGTCGATCACGTTGTCGAGCATGCGCACGGCTACATCGATGGTGCGCTTGAGCTTGGCGGTGTCCAGCTTGCCGTCGACGATGTGGTTCGGCAGGTTGATCGAGCCCAGGTTGCAGACCGCGATCTCGTCCTTGTTGGTGTTCAAGGTGATCTCGGTGCACAGGTTCGAGCTGTGAACAACGCCGACGTGCTGCTGCGGGCTGCGCAAGTTGCACGGATCCTTGAAAGTCAGCCATGGGTGGCCGGTTTCGAACAGCATCGACAGCATCTTGCGCCACAGGTCTTTGGCCTGGATGGTCTTGAACAGTTTGACCTTGCCTGGGTACTCGGTCAGGGCTTCGTAGTACTCGTAGCGCTCTTCGAAGGCCTTGCCGGTCAGGTCGTGCAGGTCCGGTACTTCGGACGGCGAGAACAGGGTCCACTTGCCGTCATCGAAGACGCGCTTCATGAACAGGTCAGGGATCCAGTTGGCAGTGTTCATGTCGTGGGTACGACGACGGTCATCACCGGTGTTCTTGCGGAGTTCGATGAACTCCTCGATGTCCATGTGCCAGGTTTCCAGGTAGGCACACACAGCGCCTTTGCGCTTGCCACCCTGGTTAACGGCAACGGCGGTGTCGTTCACCACTTTCAGGAACGGAACCACGCCTTGCGACTTGCCGTTGGTGCCCTTGATGTAAGAACCCAGTGCACGCACCGGAGTCCAGTCGTTGCCCAGGCCGCCAGCGAATTTCGACAGCATGGCGTTGTCGTGGATCGCGTGGTAGATGCCCGACAGGTCATCCGGCACGGTGGTCAGGTAGCAGCTCGACAGCTGTGGACGCAGGGTACCGGCGTTGAACAGGGTCGGGGTCGAAGCCATGTAGTCGAACGAGGACAGCAGGTTGTAGAACTCGATCGCACGGTCTTCTTTCTGCTTCTCTTCGATCGCCAGGCCCATGGCCACGCGCATGAAGAAGATCTGCGGCAGTTCGAAGCGCACGCCATCCTTGTGGATGAAGTAACGGTCGTACAGGGTCTGCAGGCCCAGGTAGGTGAATTGCTGGTCGCGCTCGTGGTTGATCGCCTTGCCCAGTTTTTCCAGGTCGAAGGAGGCCAGCACAGGGTTCAGCAGTTCGAACTCGATACCTTTGGCGACGTAGGCCGGCAGGGCCTTGGCGTACAGGTCGGCCATTTCGTGGTGAGTGGCGCTCTCGGCCACGCCCAGGAAGCCCAGGCCTTCGGCACGCAGGGTGTCCATCAGCAGGCGGGCGGTCACGAACGAGTAGTTCGGCTCGCGCTCGACCAGGGTACGCGCGGTCATTACCAGCGCGGTGTTGACGTCGTTCAGGGCCACGCCGTCGTACAGGTTCTTCAGGGTTTCGCGCTGGATCAGGTCGCCGTCGACTTCAGCCAGGCCTTCGCAGGCTTCGGTGACGATGGTGTTCAGGCGGCCCATGTCGAGCGGCGCGAGAGTGCCGTCGGCGCGGGTGATGCGGATCGACGGGTGAGCGTTGACTGCGGCTTCGGCCGGAGCGTGGGCAGCGCGTTCTTTCGAACGACCGTCACGGTAGATCACGTAGTCGCGAGCGACTTTTTGCTCGCCGGCACGCATCAGGGCCAGTTCGACCTGGTCCTGGATTTCTTCGATGTGGATGGTGCCGCCCGACGGCATGCGACGCTTGAAGGTCGCGGTGACCTGTTCGGTCAGACGGGCAACGGTGTCGTGGATTCGCGACGAAGCGGCAGCGGTGCCGCCCTCAACTGCGAGAAACGCTTTGGTGATAGCGACGGTGATCTTGTCATCGGTGTAAGGAACGACAGTGCCATTACGCTTGATCACACGCAGTTGGCCAGGCGCGGTGGCAGCCAGATCCGAATTCGAATCGGCGGCCTGCGGCAAGGTGCCCTGCGGGTTCTCGCGAGTTGTGTCGGTTTGCATGGGTGTCTCCACGTTCTCTATGTTTGTTTGGGCACCATCACGGTGCCCACCGTTCCGTCCTGAAGCACTACGACCGGCAGTTGCCGGGTAACGACTTCGGGACAGTTCAGGAAGGGGGCCTTGTGGGCGCCGCTTCCATGCCGAAGTCTTCGGTTCGCGCGATACGCGTGAAACCGCATTCCTTTCGGGGAGCAGTTTGGGACTGCAACACCCGTACCGTTTACGCCGTGATCGGCTGAAAAACGGTAGCCATCCGCAGGCGCGGTTTGGGCTTCTGAAAATACGTTTGGTTCAACCCGACAATGGCAATAAAAAGCCTTGAATTCACTGTCCGGTTTGTGTTTGGTTTTTTGGCCTCAACCCCTACATGTAGGGTTTTTTCAAGCGCGGGCTACAAGATAATGCGTTTTGGGGGAGGATTGCAACGGACAGCCTGTGGATAACCCTGTGCGTAAATTGTGTGCGAAATGTCGAATTCACGTGTAGGCCGCGAACCTGCTGAGCTAGACCGTTTGTCACTGTTTTCCACCGCAAAAAAATGCCGCGGCGGAATTTTGAGGGCGCGAACCCTATCACAAAAATCCGCCTTGTCCGAACGCATTTACCGACTTGTGTTCTGGCTGTACGCCGTTTATACAATCGGCCCATGCGCACGCATTCTTATCCTCCTAAAAGATGACAAAAAGACGGGAGGATCCTTCCTTTATAAGCAGCATCGGCAAGCAGAGGTCACCCGTGGAGCAAGAAGCCTGGCAGGTATTGATAGTCGAGGACGACCAGCGTCTGGCCGAACTGACCCGTGAATACCTGCAAGCCAACGGATTGCGCGTGGAGATCGAAGGCAACGGGGCGCTGGCGGCGGCGCGGATCATCAAGGAACAGCCGGACCTGGTGATCCTCGACCTGATGCTCCCCGGCGAAGACGGCCTGAGCATCTGCCGCAAGGTCCGTGACCGTTACGACGGGCCGATCCTGATGCTCACCGCGCGCACCGATGACGCCGACCAGATCCTCGGCCTGGATCTCGGCGCCGACGACTATGTCTGCAAACCGGTGCGCCCGCGACTGTTGCTGGCGCGTATCCAGGCGCTGCTGCGACGCAGTGACACACCGGAGGCGCCGGCCGGCAATCCGCGTCGGCTGCAATTCGGCCCGCTGGTGGTGGACAACGCGTTGCGCGAAGCCTGGCTCAGCGACAGTGGCATCGAGCTGACCAGCGCCGAATTCGATCTGCTCTGGCTGTTGGTGTCCAACGCCGGACGGATCCTGTCCCGGGAAGAAATCTTCACCGCACTGCGCGGCATCGGTTACGACGGCCAGGATCGCTCGATCGATGTACGCATCTCGCGCATCCGCCCGAAAATCGGCGATGACCCCGATCACCCGCGCCTGATCAAGACCGTGCGCAGCAAAGGTTATCTGTTCGTGCCGGAAGCCTGCGTAGAACTGCCGCTGTGAATTCGATCTTCCTGCGCATCTATGGCGGCATGTGCGCGGCGCTGATTCTGGTGGCGGTGCTCGGCGTGCTGGCGCTGCACCTGCTCAACCAGGTGCGCAGCGAGCAATACCGCGAGCGTCTGGCCCACGGCACGTTTTCGCTGATGGCCGACAACCTGCAACCGATGAACGAAACCGAGCGTCATCGCGCCTTGCTGGTGTGGGAGCGCCTGCTCGGGATTCCGCTGGCGCTGAAGACCTTTGCCCAGACCGATCTCGACCTGACCCAGCGCACCCGGGTGCAGCGCGGCCAGGCGCTGGTCGAACAGACCGGCCCGCACGCGGCCAAGGTCTATCGGCTGGTCAGCGACAAGGATCAACTGGTGCTGGTAGGCGAGGTGCAGCAGATCAGCGAGCAGCTGGCCCGGGCGACCATTTACCTGTTGGCCGATGAACTGGTGCGGGTGCCCGTGGGCGAGCAGCCCAAACGACTGGCGCAGTTGAAAGAAGACAAAGGCTTCGGCTTCGATTTGCGGCTGGTCACGGTCAGCGATGCCGACATGGACGAAGACCAGAGCCGTCGGGTGTCCGAGGGCGATACGGTGATGGCGCTGGGCAAGGGCGGCGATTCGATCCGGGTGTTCGCCGGCATGGTCGGCACGCCGTGGGTGCTGGAAATCGGGCCGCTGTATCAGATGAACCCGTACCCGCCGGAATGGCTGGTGCTGATCGCCGCCCTCGGCCTGACTCTGATCGGCCTGATTGTCTATCTATTGGTGCGTCAGCTCGAACGGCGTTTGCGCGGGCTCGAAGCCGCCGCCACGCGCATCGCCAAAGGCAGCCTGGAAACCCGGGTGCCGGCCCGTGGTGCCGACTCGGTGGGCAAGCTGGCGGCGGCGTTCAACGGCATGGCCGAGCACTTGCAGCAGTTGCTCGCGATCCAGCGTGAACTGGTGCGCGCGGTGTCCCACGAATTGCGCACGCCGGTGGCGCGCCTGCGTTTCGGTCTGGAGATGATCGGCTCGGCCACCACCCCGCAGGCGCTGGAAAAATACCGCGAGGGCATGGACCACGACATCGAGGACCTCGACAAGCTCGTTGATGAAATGCTCACGTACGCCCGGCTGGAGCAGGGCTCGCCGGCGCTGACCTTCCAGCGCATCGATCTGGATGCACTGGTCAATCAGGTGATCGAAGAGCTGGCGCCTCTGCGCGCCGAAGTCACGGTACAGCGCGGTCTGTGCCTGTCGGCGGCGGATTGCGATGACGCCTGGGTCGAGGCCGAGCCGCGTTACCTGCACCGGGCCCTGCAGAACCTGGTGAGCAACGCCATGCGCCATGCACGCTCGAAGGTCACGGTCAGTTATCAGGTCGGGCAGATGCGTTGCCGGGTGGATGTTGAGGACGACGGCCCCGGCGTGCCGGAAACCGCCTGGGAGAAAATCTTTACGCCGTTCCTGCGCCTGGACGACAGTCGCACCCGGGCGTCCGGCGGGCACGGGCTGGGCCTGTCGATCGTGCGGCGGATCATCCACTGGCACGACGGCCGGGCGCTGATCGGCAAGAGCAAGAGTCTGGGCGGAGCGTGCTTCAGCCTGAGCTGGCCGAGGAATCAGGAGCGGCGCTGATCTCGCATTGCTCAATGCTGACCCATTCGCGAGCAAGCTCGCTCCCACCCGCAAGCGCGCAGACCTGTGGGAGCGAGCTTGCTCGCGATAGGGCCATTCCAAACAGTACAAACCTTCAGGCAGGAATGCTGACCAGACTCAGCAACTGCCCGTCCTGCACGCCGAATTGCGCATCGAGCTCCGTGCCGTTGCGCCATTCGCTGGACAGGTCCGTCAGCAACCGCAGCCGTACCTGACCCTGTTCATTCCACTCCAGCACCTCGGCGTGTTCGAAGTAGAAGCGCTGCTGCACGATCGGGTACAGCGCCTTGAACAGGCTTTCTTTCACCGAAAAGGTCAGGGTCACCCAGAGCGCGATCTGATCCCGGGAACCGGCGGCCATGCGCTGCATTTCCGGCGGGGTCAGGATTTCTCCGGCCAGCCGCTCGGCGCGTTCGGCGTTGAGCAGGTTTTCCAGATCCATGCCCAGCCCGCGCCAGTGCTGTTTGTTGGCGACAATCGCTGCCGCACGGCCGGTGCTGTGGGTGATCGAGCCGCAGATGTGCGCCGGCCAAATGGGCGCGCGATCCTCGCCAATCGCCGGAACAGTGCTCGAGCCTTCCAGCTGCTGCAACGCCGCCCGGGCACAAATCCGCCCGGCAAGGAATTCCGCCTGCCGCTTGGCCACCGAACGCTGAATGCTCGGCGGCGTCTCGATGGCGCTGCGCCGGAAGTCATCGCCCAGCAGTAGCGACGGATCGAAATGGGTGCTCAGAAACACGGTGTCGGGCAACACCGTCGGCAGCGGCCAATGGGCATCGAGCGGGGTACAGCAGGCGGGGAGGAAAGGGCTGGCAGTCATGTCGGGCATTTTGCCGGGTTGTCTTCGGGCTGGATAGTGCAGAGGAAGTGATCGTTCCCACGCCGAAGCCTCGATCCATGATCGTTCCCACGCTCCGCGTGGGAATGCATACAGTGACGCTCCGCGTCACACAGCGAAGGGACGCGGAGCGTCCCGGGCTGCATTCCCACGCGGAGCGTGGGAACGATCAGCATCAGCGCGAGGGGGCGACCGGGTTCAGCCAAAGATCTTCTTGAAGAACGCCTGCATGTCCGCCCAGGATTTTTCATCGGCAGCCTTGTTGTAGCCGATATCCGGGCCACCGTGATCGCCGTGGCTCAAGCGATCCGCGTCAGGATTGCTGAACCCGTGCTTGGCACCGTCGAGGCTGACGAATTGATAGTCGGCGCCGGCCTTGTCCATTTCCGACTTGAACGCCGTGACGTTGTCCGGGGTGACCATGCTGTCCAGCGCGCCGTGTTCGACGAGGACTTTCGCCTTCACGCTGCCCGGCGTAGCCGGAGTCTTGGTGGCCAGCGCACCGTGAAAACTCACCACGCCGGCCAGCGGCACACCCTGACGTGCCGCATTCAGCACCACGCCACCGCCGAAGCAGTAACCGATGGCGGCGATTTTATCCTTGTCGGTCTGCGGCTGTTTCTTCAACAGATCCAGCCCGGCCTGAAAGCGTTTGCTGGCCGCATCGGCGTTCTGCGTGGCGGCTTGCATGAACGCCATCGCGTCTTTCGGGTGCTCGGTGTTCTTGCCTTCACCGTACATGTCGATGGCGAGCGCGCTGTAACCGAGCCCGGCGAGATCCCGGGCGCGGCGCTTGGCGTAGTCGTTCAGGCCCCACCATTCATGCACCACCACCACGCCGGGGCGCGGGCCCTTGATCGCGTCGTCGTAGGCGTAGTAACCGATCAGCTTCGTGCCGTCGGCACTCTGATAGGGAATTTCCTCGGTCTTGATCGCAGCCTGGCTGAGGCCGCTGAAGACAAGGAGGGCGAGGGTTAGAAGCAGGCGCATGATCGGGTCTCCGGACAATAAGGGGTCAAAACAGCCTAGTTCATTTCATTCAGGCGAGGTTCAGAGAGCGTTCAGGGGCGGTACAGGGGAGGGTCAGTAACCTTGCGCCATACCCGAAGAGCACAACTGAGGAACACTCAATGACTCGTTTGAACAAACTGCTGCTGGCTTTCACCGTCATGAGCGCAAGCATCGCCGCCCATGCCGACACCACCACCAACTTCGCCGGCCTGACCTTCGGCCAGACCAGCGACAAGATCAAGAAATCCAACGCCCTGAACGACAACCTCGGCCACCCGGACGCCACCGCGGCCATCGACGGCAACAACACCTACGGCCTGCGCCTGGGTCAGCAAAACAGCCAGGGTCGCTACTACGCCACCTACGACAACGTGTCCGGCTCGCACAATGGCATTAAACTGCGCCAGGAAAACCTGCTGGGCAGCTACGATCTGTTCTACCCGGTGGGCAGCAGCACCAAGCTGTTCGGTGGCGCCACGGCCGGTCTGACCAAGTTGACCCAGGATTCGCCAAGCTACAGCCGCGACAGTGACATCGGTTACGCCGTCGGCGGCCAGTTCGGTGTGCTGCAGCAAGTCTCGCAGAACACCTCGGTAGAACTCGGTTACCGTTACCTGCGCAGCAACGCCAGCACCGAGATGAAAGAGAGCGGCGGCAGCAAGCAAGGCTCGCTGGATTTGACCAGCAGCGCCCAGACTTACCTGTCGGCCAACTACGCTTTCTAAAGCACGGCTTGCACTAGCCCCTGTGGGAGCGGGCTTGCTCGCGAAAGCGGTCTGTCAGTCGACAACAATGTTGGCTGATACATCGCCTTCGCGAGCAAGCCCGCTCCCACAGGTGGTTGTCTGGAGATTTCGTTTTACCCGGGAGAAGGTTATGAAACTGTTGGTCGTCGAAGATGAAGCGCTGTTGCGCCATCACCTGCAAACCCGCCTGACGGAGAGCGGTCACGTGGTCGAGTCCGTGGCCAATGCCGAAGAGGCGTTGTACCAGACCGGGCAATTCAACTTTGACCTGGCGGTGATCGACCTTGGCCTGCCGGGCATGAGTGGCCTTGATCTGATCCGCCAGCTGCGCTCGGGCGGCAAGACGTTTCCGATCCTGATCCTCACCGCGCGCGGCAACTGGCAGGACAAGGTCGAAGGTCTGGCAGCCGGGGCTGACGATTATCTGGTCAAACCGTTCCAGTTCGAAGAACTCGAAGCGCGGCTCAATGCCTTGCTGCGCCGCTCCAGCGGTTTTACCCAGTCGACCATCGTCGCCGGCCCGCTGTTGCTGGACCTCAATCGCAAGCAGGCGACCCTCGACGAGCAACCGCTGGCGCTGACCGCCTACGAGTACCGGATCCTCGAATACCTCATGCGCCATCACCAGCAGGTGGTGCCCAAGGATCGGTTGATGGAGCAGCTGTACCCGGATGACGACGAGCGCGATCCGAACGTGATCGAAGTGCTGGTCGGCCGTCTGCGCCGCAAGCTCGAAGGCCCGGCCGGGTTCAAGCCGATCGACACCGTGCGCGGCCTCGGCTACCTGTTCAATGAGCGCTGCACTTGATCCGTTCCCTTCGCGTCCGGCTGATGCTCGCCGCCACCACCCTGGCGGTGTTGTTCATGCTCGCGTTGCTCCCGGCGATGCAGGGCGCGTTCAGCCTGGCGTTGCAGGACTCGATCGAGCAGCGGCTGGCGTCCGACGTCACCACGCTGATCTCCGCCGCGCGGGTTGAAAACAACCGCTTGATGATGCCGGCACAGTTGCCCGACGAGCGCTTCAACCTCACGGACAATCGCCTGCTCGGCTACATCTATGACCGCGAAGGGCATCTGGTCTGGCGCTCGAAGGGCACCCAGGAAGAGAAGATCAACTACACGCCGCGCTACGACGGCCTCGGCAACGAGTTCGCGCGGATCCGCGAAGCCAACGGGCAGGAATTCTTCGTCTATGACGTCGAAGTCAAACTGCTCGGCGGCAAAAGCGCAGCCTTCAGTATCGTGGCCCTGCAACCGGTGCGCGAATACGAAACCACCCTCGAAGGCCTGCGGGAAAATCTCTACCTCGGTTTCGGTGCGGCGTTGCTGGTGCTGCTGGCGCTGCTGTGGATCGGCCTGACCTGGGGCCTGAAAGCCTTGCGCCGGCTCAGCCAGGAACTCGACGAAATCGAAGGCGGAACCCTCGAAAGCCTCAGCGAACAGCACCCGCGTGAACTGTTGCGCCTGACCGGTTCCCTCAACCGCCTGCTGCACAGCGAGCGCCAGCAGCGCAGCCGTTACCGCGACTCCCTCGACGATCTGGCCCACAGCCTGAAAACCCCGCTGGCGGTATTGCAAGGCGTCAGCGAAGACATGGCCCAGCGCCCCGAAGACCGCGATCAAGCCTGGGTGCTGCAAACCCAGATCGAACGCATGAGCCAGCAGATCGGCTACCAGTTACAGCGCGCCAGCCTGCGCAAAAGCGGTCTGGTGCGCCATCAGGTACGCCTGCGCCCGGTGCTGCAAAGCCTGTGCGACACGCTGGACAAGGTTTACCGCGACAAACACGTGCGCGTCGCCTTCGATCTGCCGGAGCACTGTTACGTGCCGATCGAGCAGGGCGCCTTGCTGGAAATGATGGGCAACCTGCTGGAAAACGCCTATCGCCTGTGCCTGGGCGAAGTGCGCATCAGCGTGCGCGAAGGCCTGGACGGAATTGAACTGTGCATCGAAGACGACGGCCCCGGCGTACCACCGGATCAGCGCGCACGGATTCTCGAACGCGGCGAACGCCTCGACCGCCAGCACCCGGGGCAGGGCATCGGGCTGGCAGTGGTCAAGGACATCATCGAGAGCTACAGCGCCAAGCTGACTTTGGGGGATTCGCCGATGGGCGGGGCGGCGTTCAGAATTCATTTTCCGGCGGTGTGACGGTCTACTGCTCCTGCGCCCGATAAGCCCCCGGCGTCAGCCCCGTCCATTTCTTGAACGCTCGATGAAACGCCGACGGCTCGGAGAACCCGAGCTGTTCGGCGATCTGTTGCAACGACAGATCGGCCCGCCCCAGGTGATAAATCGCGATGTCCCGCCGCAGCTGATCCTTCAATTCCTGAAAACTGGTGCCTTCCTCGCGCAAATGCCGGCGCAGGGTTTGCGGGCTGATGTGCAGGTGCGCGGCCACCGCTTCCAGGTCCGGCCAGCGTGCGCTGTCATGACTAAGCAAACGACGTAGCCGGCTGCTCAGGCTGTTGCCGTCGTCCGGACGGGACAGCAGGTCGGCGGGGGAACGTTCGAGGAAGTGCTTGAGGGTGCGTTCGTCCTGCAACAGCGGCATGTGCAGATAACGGCTGTGAAATACCAGGCTGCTTTGCTTTGCAGAAAATTCCAGCGGACAGGAAAACAGCAGGTCGTATTCCGCCCCGTGCGCCGGTTTCGGGTAGCTGAAGCTGGCCTGTTCCAAGCGAATCCGCTGGCCGATCAGCCAGCTGCCGAGGCGATGCCAGATCACCAGCAGGCTCTCGCTGAGAAAGTGATCCGGGTCCCACAATTGCGCATCGTCGAGGCTCAGGCGCACCCATTCGTCTTCATGGGTCAGGGTCAGGCGCGGGGCTTCGGGGAATAGGCTATAAAACAATAAGCCGCGTTGCAGAGCCTTCTCCAGGCTGCGGCAATGAATGATGGCATGGCACATCATGGCGAAGCTGCCGGGTTTGCTCGGAGCGTTGCCAAAACCCAGGTATTCGTCGTCCAGGGCCAGCCACAGGTTCTGGATCAGTTGGGTGAATTGCTCCGGGGCGATCCGCGCGCGCGGCTCGTCAAGCAGTTCGGGGCTGATGCCCAGTTGCTGCAGCAGGTCCGAATAGTCGTAACCCGAGCGCCGCGCGCCACCGAGGGCGGCGCGGGCAAAGTGACTGGCGATGGTGCGTTCGCGCATGAGCGGCAGATCCTTCCTCTGGCGACCGATGGTAGCGGCTGCCTTTGATCGGTAACAAGGCGGATTTCCGCCAAATTGTAGGACGAGGTCGGGCGAGTTGGCGGAAATCCGCCACACTTGAGTAACCGAACGGTGACACGGAAAAAGCCGTATCCCCTGATATCAAAAGGCTTGCAGCGATTTGCACCAAAGTGGCACGACGTTTGCGATAAGAGCGACAGAAGCGTGCGCCGAGCCGGTCCGGAAAAGCGCCGTTCGACACAACAAATCCCTCCAGTGCAGGAGGGTTCGCAATTCAAGTGTCGCGTACAACAGATGGATGTTGCCACGCGGGACTCTTGAGGAACTTTGCAATGACGACTCGTCAGCCACTGTACAAATCCCTGTATTTCCAGGTGATCGTCGCAATCGCCATCGGCATCCTGCTCGGTCACTTCTACCCTCAGACCGGTGTGGCGCTCAAGCCACTGGGTGACGGGTTCATCAAACTGATCAAAATGGTCATTGCGCCGATCATCTTCTGTACCGTTGTCAGCGGCATCGCCGGCATGCAGAACATGAAATCCGTGGGCAAGACCGGCGGCTACGCGCTGCTGTACTTCGAAATCGTTTCTACCATTGCCCTGCTGATCGGTCTGGTCGTGGTCAACGTTGTGCAGCCGGGCGCCGGCATGCACATCGACGTCACCACCCTGGACGCCTCGAAAATCGCCACCTATGTGACGGCCAGTAAAGACCAGAGCATCGTTGGCTTCCTCCTCAACGTGATCCCGAACACCATCGTCGGCGCGTTTGCCACCGGTGACATTCTGCAAGTGTTGATGTTCTCGGTGATCTTCGGCTATGCACTGCATCGCCTGGGTTCGTACGGTCGTCCGCTGCTGGACCTGATCGATCGTTTCGCCCATGTCATGTTCAACATCATCAACATGATCATGAAACTGGCGCCGCTGGGTGCGCTGGGTGCCATGGCCTTCACCATCGGTGCCTACGGTGTCGGCTCGCTGGTGCAGTTGGGCCAGTTGATGATCTGCTTCTACATCACCTGCATCCTGTTCGTGCTGGTGGTCCTGGGCGGGATCTGCCGGGCCCACGGTTTCAGCGTACTGAAGCTGGTGCGCTACATCCGTGAAGAACTGTTGATCGTACTGGGTACGTCCTCGTCCGAATCGGCGCTGCCACGCATGCTGATCAAGATGGAGCGTCTGGGCGCGAAGAAATCGGTGGTGGGTCTGGTCATCCCGACCGGCTACTCGTTCAACCTCGACGGTACTTCGATCTACCTGACCATGGCGGCCGTGTTCATCGCTCAGGCGACCGACACCCACATGGACATCACCCATCAGATCACCCTGCTGCTGGTGCTGCTGCTGTCCTCCAAAGGCGCAGCCGGTGTGACCGGTTCGGGCTTCATCGTACTGGCGGCCACCCTGTCGGCCGTAGGTCACCTGCCGGTGGCCGGTCTGGCACTGATCCTGGGTATCGACCGCTTCATGTCCGAAGCCCGTGCCCTGACCAACCTGGTCGGCAACGCCGTTGCCACCATCGTTGTGGCCAAGTGGGTCAAGGAGCTGGACACCGATGTGCTGCAATCCGAGCTGGCCTCGGGCGGTCGCGGTATCTCCGACGAGCGTGAAGAAGATGACCTGGGCGTGGCCGAAGGCCCGACCCCGAGCAATGTGAAGTAAGCATCGCTTGAATGGAAAAACCCGCTTCGGCGGGTTTTTTCTTGCCTGCTGTTTGAGCGCAACGGTCAGCGCAACTGATGGATCCGGTAATTGCCCCATCGCCGCTGGCTGCCTAGGCTGCATGCATCGTTGATGGAGATCGCCCATGTCTGCACCGCTGGCCTCACTGAAGATTCTGGATTTCTCGACCCTGCTGCCGGGGCCGTTCGCCTCGCTGCTGCTGGCGGACATGGGCGCCGAAGTGCTGCGCATCGAATCGCCGACCCGTCTCGACCTGTTGCGGGTGTTGCCGCCGCACGATCACGGCGTCTCGGCCAGTCACGCTTATCTCAATCGCAATAAACGCAGTCTGGCGCTGGACCTCAAGCGGCCCGAGGCGCTGGAGCTGGTCAAGCAATTGCTGGCGGATTACGACATCGTGCTGGAACAGTTTCGCCCCGGTGTGATGGAGCGGCTGGGGTTGGGTTACGAGGCGCTGAAGGCGATCAATCCGAAGCTGATTTATGTGTCGATCACCGGTTACGGTCAGACCGGACCGTACAAGGATCGCGCCGGCCACGACATCAACTATCTGGCGCTGGCCGGGCTCTCCAGCTACACCGGGCGCGCCGACAGCGGGCCGTTGCCGCTGGGCATGCAGGTGGCGGATATCGCGGGTGGCTCGTTGCACGGGGTGATCGGCCTGTTGGCGGCGGTGATTTCCCGCCAGCAGACCGGGCAGGGCACCCATCTGGACGTGAGCATGACCGACTGTGCATTCAGCCTGAATGCCATGGCCGGTGCCGGGTATCTGGCCTGTGGCGAGGAGCCGGGCTGGGAAGAGCAGATGCTCAATGGCGGCAGCTTCTACGATTACTACCGCTCCCGCGACGGGCGCTGGATGTCGGTGGGCAGTCTGGAACCGGCCTTTATGCAGCAACTGTGTGCGGCGCTGGGTCGGCCGGAACTGGCGGCGCAGGGCTTGTCACCCAGACCCGAGCAACAGCGGGCGCTCAAGGACGCCTTGAAGGTCGAGTTCGAGAAGCATGATTTTGGCGAATTGTGCGAGCTGTTCGCCGGGATCGATGCCTGTGTCGAACCGGTGTTGAACCTGGGCGAGGCTGTGCGGCATCCGCAATTGCAGGCGCGGGAACTGGTGACGCAAGTGCCGCGTGGGGATGGCTCGGCGCAGGCGCAGATCGCTTGCCCGCTGAAGTTTTCCGAAGCGTTGCCGGCGCCGCGACATGTTGGCGCGGCGCTGGGGCAGCATACGGATCAGGTGTTGGCGGAGTTGGGGTTGAGCCCTGAGCGAATTGCCGAGCTGCGTGCCGCGAAAGTGGTTTTGTAACTCGTTCCCACGCTCTGCGTGGGAATGCCGCCATGGACGCTCCGCGTCCACTGTGACGCAGAGCGTCACGGGATACATTCCCACGCAGAGCGTGGGAACGAGATGGGGACTTACTCGACCCGCATCTCGCCACTGAACACCAATGTGTTGCGGCATCGGCGGCACAGATAGCGCCGCCCCTGCCTGACCAGGCTATGGCGCTGGGCCGAAAACGGAAAATCGCTATCCGCACACGGGCATTTATAGATGTAGCGGGTCACGCTGCGCCGTTTGACTTCATAGGTATGGCAACGGTCCGGCGGCAATTCGTAAACGCCGCGCATGATCAGTTGCCACTCCTCGCCGTGGGGCTGGATGCGGTCGCCGAAGAGTTGATGGGCGATCAGGTGCGCGACTTCGTGGGCCACGGTCTGCTTGAGGAAATGTTCGGTGTTTTCCCGGTACAGCTGCGGATTGAAGCGCAGCAGGTTCTCGTGCAGATGCGCGACCCCGGCTTTTTGCCCGCGCAGCTTGAGGCTCACCACGGGGCGTTTGAAGGGACGTTTGAAAAAGGATTCAGCGAGTTGGAAACAGTCTTCGACGCGGGTATTGAGTTGCTCGGGCATGCTTGATGGATCTCCAGAGGCGTCGAGTATGCCGCAACGCCGGGACGTTGCGAATCGTCGAGCTGCCGAATGGTCGTCGCTCTTTTTCAACCGGCACGAGAAGGCCGCCTCGCGGCGGCCTGTGTTGGCGGATCTTGTTCTTCTCGGCCTTGCGGCTATCTAATTCGTGTAGACGGGCCCCACGCCCAGACCCCAGACAATCACGGTAAACGCCATGATGGCGACCAGCACCACCAGACCCACCGCCAGTACCGAGCTGGAAAACAGGAAACCCTCGTCGGACGGAATGTTCATGAAGGTCGGCAGCCCCACATACAACAGGTACACCGTGTAGCAGATGGCCGCCGTGCCGACGATCATCCCCAGCCACATGTGCGGATAGAGCGCCGCCAGCCCGCCGACGAACAACGGTGTCGCGGTGTAGGTGGCAAATGCCACGCAACGGGCCAGGCTCGGGTTGGCGTCATAAGTGCGGGCCATCCAGTGCACGAAGGCACCCATGACCGCGACCCCGCCGAGCATTGCCAGATAAGACATGATCGTCATCCACAACGCGCTTTCGACGGTGAGCATCACCGGTGCGCGGTTGCCGATCACCCAGCCGACCTGAGTCGTGCCGATAAATGCCGAAACAGCGGGGATCGCCGCCAGAATCAGCGTGTGCGTCAGGTACATGTGGCTGATGCTTTCTTCCTGGTCGCCACGGATTTCCTTCCATTCCTGATCGGGGTGGGTAAAAAGTCCCACTACGTGATGGATCATGCCAGTCACTCCTCTCGTTATTGCCATCGCCCCCCAGCGGAGCGCCTACGGGCCAATGCGGCCGAGCAAATACAGGTCTTCAGATTGTGTGCGACCTTATGTCGCAGTATAGAAAGGTCTTAACCGCACAGGTGATAGGGGCTTAGAGCAAATCGCGCTGTAAAACCTCGGGGTAATCGCGTCGGGGTCTGTGCAGACGGGCGCTGCAAGCGGCGACAACCTGTGGCCACAAGCCAAGTGTTTTTGCGTAAAATGCCCGCCTTTCGTCACACCTCACGGATTTCGCGTCATGGGCACTCTTACGGTCAACCAGAACAAACTGCAAAAGCGCCTGCGCCGCCTGGCCGGCGAAGCCGTCACCGACTTCAACATGATCGAAGACGGCGACAAGGTCATGGTCTGCCTGTCCGGGGGCAAGGACAGCTACACCATGCTCGACGTGCTGATGCACCTGCAGAAGGTTGCACCGATCAAGTTCGAGATCGTCGCCGTGAACATGGACCAGAAGCAACCGGGCTTCCCCGAGCACGTGCTGCCTGCTTACCTGAAAGAGCTTGGCATCGAGTACCACATCGTCGAGAAGGACACCTACTCGGTGGTGAAGGAGCTGATCCCGGAAGGCAAGACCACCTGCTCGCTGTGCTCGCGCCTGCGTCGCGGCACGCTGTACACCTTCGCCGACGAAATCGGCGCGACCAAAATGGCCCTCGGTCATCACCGCGACGACATCGTCGAGACGTTCTTCCTCAACATGTTCTTCAACGGCAGCCTCAAGGCCATGCCGCCGAAGCTGCGCGCCGACGACGGCCGCAACGTGGTGATCCGTCCACTGGCCTACTGCAACGAGAAAGACATCCAGGCCTACTCGGACTTCAAGCAATTCCCGATCATCCCGTGCAACCTCTGCGGTTCCCAGGAAAACCTGCAGCGTCAGGTGGTCAAGGAAATGCTGGTGGACTGGGAGCGCAAGACCCCGGGCCGTACCGAAAGCATCTTCCGCAGCCTGCAGAACGTGATCCCGTCGCAACTGGCTGACCGTAACCTGTTTGACTTCACCAGCCTGAAGATTGATGAGACCGCCGCTTCGCGATTCGTCAACGTCGTAAACCTGTAAACACAATCCAAGTGGGAGCGGGCTTGCTCGCGAAGGCGGCGTACCAGTCGATGCATGAGTCGACTGACACTCAGTCTTCGCGAGCAAGCCCGCTCCCACATTGGTTTTTCGTTTCATTCAAAAGGAGAGGGCATGCGCGACTACAAGTGGCTGCACGAATACTGTCTGAACCGCTTCGGTTCGGCGGCTGAACTGGAAGCCCATCTGCCCGTTCCCAAGACCCCGGCGCAACTGCGCAAGATCAGCGACGACCGTTACCTCTCGACCATGGCCCTGCGGGTGTTCCGTGCCGGGCTCAAGCACAGCCTGGTGGATGCCAAGTGGCTGGCCTTCGAGGAAGTGTTTTTCAAGTTCGACCCGGAAAAGGTCGTGCTGATGAGCGCCGAACACCTTGAGCGGCTGATGCAGGATGCGCGGATCATCCGTCACCTGGGCAAGCTCAAGAGCGTGCCGCGCAATGCGCAGTTCATTCTGGACGTCGAGAAAGAGAAGGGCAGTTTCGGCGCGTTGATTGCCGATTGGCCGGTGACCGATATCGTCGGTTTGTGGACCTATCTGAAAAAGCACGGGCATCAATTGGGCGGGCTGTCGGCGCCACGGTTCTTGCGGATGGTTGGCAAGGATACGTTCGTGCCGAGCTACGACGTGGTCGCGGCGTTGAATGCACAGAAGATCGTCGACAAGGTGCCGAGCAGTCTGCGGGATCTGGCGACGGTGCAGAACGCGTTCAACCAGTGGCATGAAGAGAGTGGCGGACGGCCGATGAGCCAGATTTCGATGATGCTGGCGTATACCGTCAACCATTGAGCCTAGGGTGATCGTTCCCACGCTCTGCGTGGGAATGCCGCCCGGGACGCTCTGCGTCCCTGAGACGCGGAGCGTCTCTTTATGCATTCCCACGCAGAGCGTGGGAACGATCCCGAAACCTGTGGGAGCTGGCTTGCCAGCGATAGCGGTCTGTCAGGCGACGGAGACTTCGCCTTCGCCCGCCAGTTTGCGATTCAACTGATACCGCCACCGCACATACAGCAAAGCCGAACAGAACACCGCCAGACTGGCGATCATCTCCAGCACACCGAACAGCTGCCGGCTCGGGTCATACGCCGCCAGTGCGCCCTTGATGAAATACAGATTCACCACAAAGCACATCCATGAATGCCCGCGTGCGCTGCCCATGATCATGCCCGGTGCGAGCACGATCCACGGGATCAGCTCGATCAGCAGAATCACCCACGGCCGCGCGCCGTGCAGGTCGGCGAACACCAGGTAATACGCGGCGAGCAGTCCGGCCAGGCCCCAAAAGCACAGCAGACTGATCACCCGCATCGCCCGCACCCGTGGCTCGAGCCATTCGACGGCGGGCAGGACTTTCGGCTTTCTGGCCATCTCAGTTCCCCAGTTTCTGGGCCGTCTTGGCCAGGCGTGCGCCGAGGGCGCGGCACAGCGCCACTTCGTGTTGATCGAGACCGCTTTTACCGTCGGCCCCGGCGTGATGGCTGGCGCCGTACGGCGTGCCGCCGCCCTGGGTTTCCAGCAGCGCCGATTCGCTGTAAGGCAGGCCGGTGATCAGCATGCCGTGGTGCAGCAGCGGCAGCATCATCGACAGCAGGGTAGTTTCCTGACCGCCGTGCAGGCTGGCGGTGGACGTGAACACCCCGGCCGGTTTGCCGACCAGCGCGCCGGTCAGCCACAGGTTGCTGGTGCCGTCGAGGAAGTACTTGAGCGGCGCGGCCATGTTGCCGAAACGGGTCGGGCTGCCGAGGGCCAGGCCGGCGCAGTTCTTCAGGTCATCCAGCGTGGCGTACAGCGCTCCTTCATCAGGAATGTCCGGCGCCACGGCTTCGCACTCGGTGGAGATCGCCGGCACGGTGCGCAGTCGCGCTTCGAGGCCGGCCTGCTCGACGCCACGGGCGATCTGCCGGGCCATCTCGTTGGTCGAACCGCTGCGGCTGTAATACAGAACCAGAATGTACGGCGTACTCACGGCAACAGCTCCAGGATCTGCTCCGGTGGACGGCCGATGACGGCTTTGTCGCCGGCTTCGAGAATCGGTCGCTCCATCAACTTCGGATGCGCCGCGATCGCTTCGATCAATTGTTTCTCGGTGAGACTGGCATCGGCCAGGTTCAGCGTCTTGTACTCGTCTTCGCCGGTGCGCAGCAGTTGCCGTGCACTGATTCCCAGCTTGCCGAGCAAGGCCTTGATCTGCGCGGCGTCCAGCGGGGTTTCGAGGTAGCGCACCACGTTCGGCGTCAGGCCACGGGCTTCGAGCAGTTCGAGCGCACCGCGGGATTTCGAGCAGCGCGGGTTGTGATAAAGCGTCAGATCGGTCATGGGCGGGTCGCTTCTTGCGTAGAGTGGCGGCTATTCTAACTGTGCAGCGCGCAATCCAGAACCTTGAGAGGCGATGGGTCGCAGGCGCATTCAATTTTTCACAAGGAACACGACATGACACGGGCACTGGCAGCGGCATTGACGATCATCGGGGCGTTGATGCTGGGGGGCTGCGGTAACGACTACGGCATCGACCAGAACGGGCAGAAAGTGGCGTCCGAGCGCCTCGACAAACAATGGGTCGTGCTCAACTACTGGGCCGAATGGTGCGGCCCGTGCCGCACGGAAATCCCGGAACTCAATCACCTGGCCGACGAGCTCAAGGGCAAGAAGATCGGCGTGTTCGGGGTCAACTTCGACAACGTGCAGGGTGAAGAGCTGAAGAGCGCCAGCGAAAAACTGGGCATCAAGTTCACCGTGCTGGCGCAGGATCCGTCGGAATTGTTCGAACTGCCGCGCAGTGAAGCCTTGCCGGTGACTTACATCATCGACAACAAGGGCAAGGTGCGGGAACAGTTGATGGGCGAGCAGACGGCGGCAGGGGTGATGGCGAAGCTTGAGGCGTTGCAGGCTACCAACTGATTCGCCTTGGCTGATCGTTCCCACGCTCTGCGTGGGAATGCATCCCGTGACGCTCTGCGTCACAGCGGACGCGGAGCGTCCGGGGCGGCGTTACCACGCAGAGCGTGGGAACGATCACGCGCTGTGCGTGGGAACGATTCGAAGGATCAACCTTCTTCCAGCCACCAGCGCAACGGCTTGCCTTCAGCAGGCCAGAAGCGCATCTGCTCGATCGGCGAGATGTCCCAGCGTTCCACGTGTTCCAGGGCCTGGAGGAAGCGTTGCTCCTGCTCCATCAGCGCCGGGGCACACAGTTTGCGGGTCTTGCCGATCTTGCCGAAGCTCAGCTTGTCGCCTTCCAAAGTGTAAGGCGCGAACCAGTGGTTGCAGCCGCCATTACCATAGGCCCGGCCATCATCGCCGAGGGTCACGGTCAGGTGGCTGTAGTCCATCAGCGGACGCTCGCCGATCCATTCCAGAATGTAACTGCGGTTCTGTTGCAGTTGCACAGGCTCCGCGGCGCAACCCATCAGGCCGGCGCCGACAGCGGCGGTCAGGGCCAGGTGTTTCATCACGCCGGCTCCTGGCATTTCGGGCACAGGTGCTTGTCGCCGACGGCTTTCCAGCCCAGTTCAGCAATACGTGCGGTGGCGGCCGGTTTTTCAGCAGGCTTGCCCAGCTTGGCGTCCACCGCGAATTCGAAGCTCAGCTCCTTGGCGCAGCTGTCGCAGTTGACCTGCCAGGTGTGGATCGCCAGTTCACCGAACACCGGGCCGGTGGTCATGGCAGTCCATTGACCCGGCGGGTTGATCAGGTGGCGGACGGTGTCGACGGTCAGGCGCATGGACAAGTCCTTGCTGCCTTTGAGGGTCACGACCAGCACGTCGCCGATGCGGATCGAGCCACCGTTGCCGGTGACCTGATAACGGCCCGGAACCAGGGCGCGGCATTCGGTGAGGGTGTGTTGCGGGTTCATCAGGGTGTAGCGGAAATCGTGTTCGACCATGGGTCCTCCAAATATGCGCGACATGCTAGCACGGGCTTGATTGCAGAATGATGCGCGCGTGCGACCTTCGATCAGGTTCAAATCGACACCGCAGTCGTGGCAAACTGCCGCCTTCATTTTCAAGGAACGGAACATGGCGCTGATCGAATGTTATGAATGCAAGCGGAGCATCAGCTCCGAAGCCACGGCGTGCATTCATTGCGGGGCTCCGCTGGCAGATGCACAGGCTCCTCACGCCGAAAAGGGCGCGTCGACGATTTCCTTTGGCAGCCTGCCGCGTAACAAGGCAGTGCCCGAGGCCTTCGTTCCGCCGCCGGCTCCCGAGCGGCCGAAGATCATGCCGGCCGCGGCGGGGCGACGCCGTCGTTCGCAGCCTGTCGAACCGGTGTTGAACCCGGACGGTTCGCGCCCGGTGGAAGGCTGGCTGAAGATCATGGCGTTTCTGATGCCGCTGGTGTTTGTCTGGTTCCTGCTGCGCAGCGGCCACTCCCTCAAGCAACGTTTGCTGGGGTTCGGCTGGCTGGCGCTGTTGATCCTGTGCGTGGCGATTACCCCGACGCCGCCCCCGGTCTGAGTCCGATCCCTCAGCCTTCGACCTGGTTCTGCGGCGTACCTGCCGCCCAGGTCGCGATGTTGTGCAAGGTGGTCGCGGCAATCGCGCCCAGCGCCTCATGGGTCAGGAATGCCTGATGCGCAGTGACGATCACATTCGGGAACGTCAGCAGCCGCGCCAGCACGTCGTCCTGTAGCGGCAGATCGGAGCGATCTTCGAAGAACAGCTGCGCCTCCTCTTCATATACATCCAGTCCCAGATAACCGAGCTGGCCGTCCTTCAGGGCGTCGATGAGCGCCGGCGTGTCCACCAGACCGCCGCGCCCGGTGTTGATCAGCATTGCCCCCGGTTGCATGTGCGCCAGCGAATCGCGGTTGATCAGGTGACGGCTCTGTTCGTTGAGCGGGCAGTGCAGGCTGATGATACGTGCTTGCGCCAGCAGGTCCGGCAGGCTCAGGTAGCGCGCGCCCAACGCTTCGACGGCAGGGTTCGGATAAGGGTCGTAAGCCAGCAGTTCACAGCCGAAACCGTGCATGATCTTCGCAAAGGTCGCGCCGATCTGTCCGGTGCCGACGATGCCGACCGTTTTGCCCACCAGATCGAAACCAGTAAGCCCGTGCAGGCTGAAATCGCCTTCGCGGGTGCGGTTGTAGGCGCGGTGCAAGCGACGGTTGAGGGCGAGGATCAACGCCACCGCATGTTCGGCCACCGCATGGGGCGAGTAGGCCGGTACGCGCACGACAGCCAGCCCCAGACGTTTGGCGACGGCCAGATCCACATGGTTGTAGCCGGCCGAACGCAAGGCGATCAGGCGTGTGCCGCCAGCGGCCAGACGTTCCAGCACCGGCGCGCTCAGGTCATCGTTGATGAACGCGCAGACCACTTCGTGATGTTCGGCCAGCGCTGCGGTATCGAGGCTGAGCCGGGCTGACTGGAAGTGCAGTTCGATCCCGGCCGGGCAGTCGGCGGCGAGGAAACTGTCGCGGTCGTAGGTCTGGCTGCTGAAAACGATCGTGCGCATGAAATCCTCCTGGAGCATCGACGCGGGCGCAAATCACCCGCGACAACTTTAGCTGCGTCGGCGTTGACCGGCATTGCCGTGGATCAGGCGCTGATCTTCGCCTGGGCCGCCAGACGATTGATCGCCCGTTCCAGCTCGTCCAGCGCGGTCGAGGCTTTGGGATCCTGTTGCTTGAGCAGGGTTTCGCTGCGCTGGCAGGCGGCGCGCAATTGCGGCACACCGCAGTAACGCGTGGCGCCGTGCAGGCGGTGCACCCGTTCGAGCAGACTGTTCTGATCCTGATTGTCGCGGGCCGTGCGGATGGCTTCGCGATCGGCCTCGAGGGAGGCCAGCAGCATCGCCAGCATGTCCGCCGCCAGATCCGCCTTGCCGGCGGCCAGGCGCAGACCTTCCTCGTGATCGAGAATCGGCAGTTCCTGATTACCCAGCAGACTTTCGCCGCCACGGTCCGGCGCCTGATTGCGCAACGCCAGCCCAGTCCACTTCAGCACCACCTGCGCCAGTTGCCGCTCGCTGATCGGCTTGGTCAGGTAGTCGTCCATGCCGCTTTGCAGCAGCGCGCGTTTTTCATTGGCCATGGCGTGGGCGGTGAGGGCGACGATCGGCAACGGCGTGCAGTGCCGCTCGCTTTCCCACTGGCGAATCGTTTCGGTGCTCTGGCGTCCGTCCATGCCGGGCATCTGCACGTCCATCAGCACCAGATCGAAGGTTTCGTTCTGCACCGCTTTGACCGCCGCGTAACCGCTTTCCACGGCCAGCACCTTGGCGCCCATGTCTTCGAGCAGCGTCTGCACCAGCAACAGGTTGGCCGGATTGTCATCGACGCACAGCACTTTCGGCGCGCGGCTCGACAACGGTTCGCCCGGTTCGCTGCGCGGCTGGCGCGGGTTGACCATGTCCGACAAGGCCCGGCGCAGTTTGCGGGTGCAGGCCGGTTTCGATTGCAGCTGACTGTGAGGGTTGGGCACCGACAGGTGATACAGCGTCAGCTCGGTGGTCGGGCACAACACCAGCACCCGGCAACCGAGGTGTTCAAGGTCCCAGATGTGCTGGTTGAGGCGTTCCGGCGGCATGTCGTTGCTGGTGATACCGAGCACGGCCAGATCGATGGCCTGTTCGGTCTGATGGGCGCCAGTAACGCCATTGGTCAGGCTTTCCAGGGTATTGAACGGCGTGACGTCGAGGCCGCAGTCTTCCAGTTGATGCTGCAGGGCCTGACGCGCCAGTTCGTGGTTTTCCAGCACCGCCACCCGGCGCCCGAGCAACGGCGCGGAAGGCAGGTCTTCGGCGTCGTCGCGGGTCTTGGGCAGGTTCAGGCTGATCCAGAATTCCGAGCCTTCCCCCGGCGTGCTGTCGACGCCGATCTCGCCGCCCATCTGCTCGATCAGACGCTTGGAAATCACCAGCCCCAGACCGGTGCCGCCGGGTTGGCGCGACAGCGAGTTGTCGGCCTGGCTGAACGCCTGGAACAACGCGCGCACGTCCTGGTTCGACAAACCGATGCCGGTGTCCTGAATGCTGATGCGCAACTGCACGCTGTCGTCGTTTTCTTCTTCGAGCATGGCGCGGGCGACGATGGTGCCTTCGCGGGTGAACTTGATCGCGTTGCTCACCAGGTTGGTCAGGATCTGCTTGAGCCGCAGCGGATCGCCGACCAGCGACAACGGCGTGTCGCGGTACACCAGACTCACCAGTTCCAGCTGCTTGGCGTGGGCAGCGGGGGCGAGGATGGTCAGGGTGTCCTGCAACAGGTCGCGCAGGTTGAACGGGATATGGTCGAGCACCAGTTTGCCGGCCTCGATCTTCGAGAAATCGAGGATCTCGTTGATGATTCCCAGCAGGCTGTCGGCGGATTTTTCGATGGTGCCCAGGTAGTCGAGCTGGCGCGGGGTCAGCTCGCTTTTCTGCAACAGATGGGTGAAACCGAGAATGCCGTTGAGCGGCGTGCGGATTTCATGGCTCATGTTGGCGAGGAATTCGGATTTGATCCGGCTCGCTTCCAGCGCTTCCTTGCGGGCCAGGTCCAGCTCGATGTTCTGGATCTCGATGGTTTCCAGGTTCTGGCGCACGTCTTCGGTGGCCTGATCGACGCTGTGCTGCAATTCTTCGCGGGCGTTTTGCAGGGTGCCGGCCATGCGGTTGATGCCGGACGCAAGTTCATCCAGTTCCTGACTGCCCAGCGGTGGCAGACGGGTTTCCAGGTGACCGTCCTTGAGCTGCGCGACGGCCTGTTTGATCTGGCTCAGCGGGCGGTTGATCGTGCGGCCCATGCGCAAGGCCAGCAACGCGGCGCCGGCCAGTCCCGCGCCGATCAGCAGCAGGCTGGCGAACAGGCTTCGATAGCCGCGCAACAACATGCCGTTGTGCGACAGCTCCAGTTCGACCCAGCCGAGCAGGCGGTCGGACTCTTGCGGGATCAGCTCGCCGGCAAGGTTGCGGTGTTTGCCGAAGACCGGCAGCAGATAGCGCGTGGCATCGTTGCCGCTGCGTCGCAGCAAGTGCGCGCTGTCGCCGCTCGGCGCCTGATTGAGCATGGTCGGGCCGGCGTGGGCGAGGGGAGTGCGGTCGGGCGCGAGGAAGGTGACGGCGCGCACGTCCGGTTGTTCGAGGGACTGGGTGGCGATGCGCTCAAGCAGTTCGGCATCGCCGTGGCCCATGGCCGGTGCCACCAGCGGAGCCAGTTGCTCGGCGATCATTTCGCCGCGCTGCATCAGTTGGGTTTGCAGGTCGGACTGCTGCGTCCAGGTGAAATACCCGCCCAGCACCAGTGCCATCAGGCTGGTCGGCAACAGGGTCAGCAACAATACGCGACCTTTGATTCCCAGTTTCTTGAGCACGCCTTTCTCCTGCATCCCGCTGATCGTTGACTCACACGTGCGTCCGGCACGCGGTATCGGCGCAGTGTAGCGATTTGCTTGCGGGCAATCTTGGGAAAAATGATGTCGTCGTCCTTCGCTTGGGGAGCGGTCATCTGTCCGACAGGTCAAGCTTGGGTTGCCGGGCGCCGGGCAATCTTGAATAATCGCCCAACTGAGAATTATTTGCAGATAGTCATGACTCCTGTCTCTATTGGCCAGCCCCGCATTCTTTCCATCGAAGACGATCCCGTCCTCGGTGCCTATGTCCATGAGCAACTGGGCCGCAGCGGCTTCCAGGTCACCTGGTGCCAGAACGGCAGTGAAGGCCTGAGCATCGCCCGGCGCCAGCCGTTCGACGTGGTGTTGATGGACATTCTGTTGCCGGGGCTCGACGGATTGAATGTCCTGACCCAACTGCGTCAGAGCCATTCCACGCCGGTGTTGCTGATGTCAGCCCTCGGTGCCGAAGCCGACCGCATCAGCGGGTTCCGCCTCGGCGCCGACGACTACCTGCCCAAACCCTTCAGCATGGCCGAGCTGCATGTGCGGATCGAAGCGATCCTGCGCCGGGTCGCCCTCGACCGTCGTCCGGCTGCCGTCACCCCGGTAGTGCCGGTCGGCGGGCTGCGTTTCGACGACGAGCAGTGCGACGTGTTCTACCTCGACCAGCCCGCCGGCCTGACTCGCAGCGAATACCGTCTGCTGGAAACCCTCAATCGCAACGACGAGGAAGTGCTGAGCAAGGCCTTCCTTTATCAGCACGTTCTTCAGCGCGGTTATGCGGCCCATGACCGCAGCCTCGACATGCACATCAGCCAGATCCGTCGCAAACTCAAGTCGGTCGGCTACACCGAGCGGGAAGTGCGCACGGTGTGGGGCAAGGGTTACGTCCTGAGTGCCGTCGATGAAAGTGTCTGACCTGCCGGGCCGGCACTCGCTGTTCTGGAAACTCGCTTGTCTGCTGGTGGCGTTCTGTCTGCTGATGATCTGGCTGAGCTGGTCCTGGGGCCGTTACATGGAACAGCGCAACCAGTTCCTCTCCGACGACGCCCGTCGCACCCTGAGCCGTTATGCCGCCGAGGCCGAGCGCGCCTGGCAGCAGGGCGAGCGTGACGGCATCGATAGCTGGTTGCAGAGCATGGAGTTGCGCGAGGCCGGCTGGGTCGGCGTGATCGGCGGCAATCTGCAGTCGCTGGGCAGCCAGCCGTTGAATGCTCAGGAGCTTCAGCACCTGACCTTCCTGCGAGGCCTCGACTGGCCGATTCACAAAAAGGGCCGGCCGTGGTTGCGCGTACCGTTCCCCATTGACCCGACGGCCGGCAGTCTGGTCATCGAGTTGCCTGAGCGATTCCTGCCAGGCAAATACCGGGTGTTCTGGCGGGTCATCACCAACGGTGTGATTCCCGGTCTGTTCACCTTGCTGCTGTGCGTCGGCCTGTATCGCCTGCTGGTGGTGCCGCTGAACAATCTGCGCGAGCAGGCCAATGCCTGGCGCGCCGATCAATTGAATGTGCGGTTGTCGAGCGGCATCACCCAGCGCCCCGATGAACTCGGTGAACTGGCCCGTGCCTTCGACTCGATGTCCGAACGCCTGCAATCCACTGTGGCCCTGCAACAGCAACTGCTGCGCGACCTGTCCCACGAACTGCGCACGCCTCTGAGCCGGTTGCGGGTCGCCAGCGAAAGCGAGCAGCAACTGCAACCGTTGCGCGAGCGCATCGGTCGCGAAGTCGACGTGATGCAGCGATTGGTGGAAGACACCCTGCAACTGGCCTGGCTCGACACCGAACGCGCACCGTTGCCGGACGAAGCGATCCAGGTTCAGGCGCTGTGGGAAATGCTCACCGAAAACGCCTGCTACGAAAGCTGTTGTCCGGTCGGGCAGTTGCAGTGCGGGGTGGAAGCTTCCTGCTGGGTACGCGGCAATCTCAACACCCTGGCCCAGGCCCTGGAAAACATCCTGCGCAACGCCATTCGCCATTCGCCACCCGGCGGCATCGTGCGGCTCGACGGTCGGCGAGATGGCGATTACTGGCACCTGTGGCTGGAGGACGAGGGCGGCGGCGTGGCCGAGGCGGATCTGGAACGGATCTTCTCGCCCTTCATCCGCCTCGACGGCTCGCGGCCGGGGGACGGTGGATTTGGTCTGGGACTGAGCATCGCGAGGAACGCGGTGCAACGCCAGGGCGGAACCCTGTGGGCCGAGAACGGACCGTCGGGATTGCGACTGAATCTGCGGTTGGTGGCGGATGACAGTGCTGCCAGTCCCGACGTCTTCGCTGGCAAGCCAGCTCCCACCGTGGACATGAGCCGCCCGCAGATTGTGTGAGCGGCACAGGAAAGTGTCAGCACTGCTGACACTCTTTTAAAAAAGTCTCACCACTGGTGAGACTTTTACTGCTTATTCCAAGAAACCATAAGCACCACACTTTGCGTGATATGGCCTGCGCAGGTTTGCCGGTATGATAGGCGCCCCCGCAGTCCGGATTGCGAAAAACGCCATGACCTTGCAGTACCCAACCATCGCCGATTGCGTCGGCAACACGCCGCTGGTGCGTTTGCAGCGCCTGCCCGGTGTCACCAGCAACACCCTTTTGCTCAAGCTCGAAGGGAACAACCCGGCGGGTTCGGTCAAGGATCGTCCGGCGCTGTCGATGATCACCCGTGCCGAGTTGCGCGGGCAGATCCACGAAGGCGATACGCTGATCGAAGCGACCTCGGGCAACACCGGGATCGCCCTGGCGATGGCCGCCGCGATCAAGGGTTACAAGATGATCCTGATCATGCCGGACAATTCCAGCGCCGAGCGTAAAGCGGCGATGACCGCGTACGGCGCGGAGCTGATTCTGGTCAGTCAGGAAGAGGGCATGGAAGGCGCTCGTGATCTCGCCCAGCGGATGGAAGCCGAAGGCCGTGGCAAGGTGCTGGATCAGTTCGCCAACGGCGACAATCCTGAAGCGCACTACACCACCACCGGCCCGGAAATCTGGCGTCAGACCCAGGGCTCCATCACCCATTTCGTCAGCTCCATGGGCACCACCGGCACCATCATGGGCGTGTCGCGCTACCTCAAGGAGCAGAACGACAACGTGCAGATCGTCGGCCTGCAACCGATGGAAGGCTCGGCCATTCCCGGCATTCGCCGTTGGCCGCAGGAATACCTGCCGAAGATCTATCAGGCCGAGCGCGTCGACCGCATCGTCGACATGGCGCAAAGCGAAGCCGAAGACGTCACCCGGCGTCTGGCCCGCGAAGAAGGCATCTTTTGTGGCGTGTCCTCGGGCGGTGCAGTGGCAGCGATGCTGCGCCTGTCCAAAGAGGTTGAAAACGCGGTGATCGTCGCGATCATCTGCGACCGTGGCGACCGTTACCTGTCGACCGGCATTTTCGACGCGCCCAACTGATGGCCAAGCACGAGAGAGGCCTGCGCTTCCAGCCCACCGGCGGCAGCAAGGCCCCGCAAATCCCGACCGGCAAAAAGCAGCGCTTGAGCATCGAGCGCCTGGCCAATGACGGTCGTGGCATCGCGTTTTTTGAAGGCAAAACCTGGTTCGTCCTCGGCGCCCTCGCCGGTGAAGAGGTCGAGGCGCGGGTGCTCGGCGCCCACGGCAAAGTGGTCGAGGCGCGCACCGAGCGCGTATTTACCGCCAGTGAATTGCGCCGTCCAGCACCTTGCCAGCACGCCGGCCGCTGCGGCGGTTGCAGCGTTCAGCATCTGCCCCACAACGAACAGCTTGCCCTGAAACAGCGCATGCTCGCCGAGCAGTTGTCGCGAGTCGCCGGTGCCGAACCCGAGGCGTGGGCGGCGCCGTTGACCGGTCCCGAATTCGGCTACCGTCGCCGCGCCCGGATCGCCGTGCGCTGGGACAGCAAAGCCAAAAAGCTTGAGGTCGGTTTCCGTGCCGCCGGCAGCCAGGACATCGTCGCGATCAGCGAATGCCCGGTGCTGGTACAGCCCTTGCAGCCGATCATGACCCGCTTGCCGGAGATGCTTCGTCGCTTGAGCAAACCTCAGGCGCTGGGGCATGTCGAATTGTTCAGTGGCTCGTCACTTGCCGTTCTGCTGCGTCACATGGCGCCGCTGTCCGAAGCTGATCTGACGATCCTCAAGGATTTCTGCGCGTTCCATGAAGCGCAACTCTGGCTGCATGGCGAAGGCGAACCGCAGCCGGTGGATGATGCACAGTCGCTCGGTTACCGCCTGGAACAATGGGATCTGCAACTGGCCTACCGGCCGGGGGATTTCATTCAGGTCAACGCCGGGGTCAACGAGGCCATGGTCGCGCAAGCGCTGGACTGGTTGAAACCGACGAGCGATGAACGCGTGCTCGACCTGTTTTGCGGTCTGGGCAACTTCGCACTGCCGCTGGCGAAAGCTGCGCGTGAAGTGGTGGCGGTCGAAGGTGTGCAGACCATGGTCGATCGCGCGGCGGCGAATGCCGCTAGCAACAATTTGCATAACACAAAGTTTTTTCAGGCCGATTTATCCCAGCCTTTGACCGATGCTCAGTGGATCGGAAACGGCTTTTCTGCGGTACTCTTGGACCCACCGCGCGACGGTGCTTTCGAGGTGGTGCGCAAGCTGGCGACCCTGGGCGCCAAACGGTTGGTGTACGTGTCGTGCAACCCTGCAACTCTGGCGCGCGACACGGTCGAATTGATCAAGCAGGGCTACCGGTTAAAACGTGCCGGGATTCTCGATATGTTTCCTCAGACGGCACATGTCGAGGCCATGGCGTTATTTGAAGCGAGCCAGGATGGCTCGTCTGATCCGACTGGTCGTCCGTAGCGCTCGCATTGGCCCCGCGAGCGCGAACGGGCATTGAAGGTCAGTGATTTGACGCATTGAATCTGCGTCGTAGGGAAGGTAAAGCAAGATGGTACAGGTGAGAGCACACCAGCCGATCAACACTGACGGCAGTATCAATCTCGAGGCTTGGCTCGATCATGCGGTCAGTGTCGATCTGGCACTGGATCGCGAAGCCTTGAAAGAGGCCTGCGAGTACGCTCGCCAGGCCGAGCAACAATCCAATGCGGCGAAGAATCTCTGGTCCGAAGGCAGCGGCAGTTTCAGCACGGGCCTTGAGATCGCCGAGATCCTCGCCGACCTCAAGCTCGATCAGGATTCGCTGGTGGCTGCGGTTCTCTATCGCGGCGTGCGCGAAGGCCAGATCGAACTCGCGGCGGTCAGCCAGCGCTTCGGCCCGGTGGTCGCCAAGCTGATCGACGGCGTGCTGCGCATGGCGGCGATCAGTGCCAGCCTCAGCCCTCGCCAGTCGATGGTCCTCGGCACCCAGGGCCAGGTGGAAAACCTGCGCAAGATGCTGGTGGCGATGGTCGACGACGTGCGTGTCGCGCTGATCAAACTCGCCGAACGCACCTGCGCGATCCGCGCGGTGAAAACCGCCGACGACGAAAAACGTAACCGGGTCGCCCGGGAAGTGTTCGACATCTATGCGCCGCTCGCGCATCGACTCGGCATCGGTCATATCAAATGGGAACTGGAGGACTTGTCCTTCCGTTACCTGGAACCCGATCAGTACAAACAGATCGCCAAGCTGCTGCACGAGCGGCGGCTGGATCGCGAGCGTTTCATCGCCGACGTGATGACCCAGCTCAAGGACGAATTGCAGGCCACCGGCGTCGAAGCCGACATCAGCGGCCGGGCCAAACACATCTATTCGATCTGGCGCAAAATGCAGCGCAAGGGTCTGGAATTCAGCCAGATCTATGACGTGCGTGCGGTGCGCGTGCTGGTGCCGGAAATGCGCGACTGCTACACCGCGCTCGGCATCGTCCACACCCTGTGGCGGCACATCCCGAAAGAGTTCGACGACTACATCGCCAACCCGAAAGAGAACGGCTACCGCTCGCTGCACACGGCGGTGATCGGTCCGGAAGGCAAGGTGCTGGAAGTCCAGATCCGTACCCATTCGATGCACGAAGAGGCCGAGCTCGGCGTCTGCGCGCACTGGCGCTACAAGGGCACCGACGTCAAGTCCGGCTCGAACCACTACGAAGAGAAAATCTCCTGGCTGCGTCAGGTCCTCGAGTGGCACGAAGAGCTGGGCGACATCGGTGGTCTCGCCGAACAGCTGCGAGTCGATATCGAGCCGGACCGGGTCTACATCTTCACCCCGGACGGTCACGCCATCGACTTGCCGAAAGGCGCGACGCCGCTGGACTTCGCCTACCGCGTGCACACCGAAATCGGTCACAACTGCCGTGGCGCGAAGATCAACGGGCGCATCGTCCCGCTCAACTACAGCCTGCAGACCGGCGAGCAGGTCGAGATCATCACCAGCAAGCACGGCACCCCGAGCCGCGACTGGCTGAACCCGAACCTGGGCTACGTCACCACGTCCCGGGCGCGGGCGAAGATCGTGCACTGGTTCAAGTTGCAGGCGCGCGACCAGAACGTCGCGGCGGGCAAGACCCTGCTCGAACGCGAACTCAATCGCCTCGGTCTGCCGGCGGTGGATTTCGACAAGCTGGCCGACAAGGCCAACATGAAAACCGCCGAAGACATGTTCGCCGCCCTCGGGGCTGGCGACCTGCGTCTGGCGCAACTGGTCAACCTGGCGCAACAGCTGGTCGAGCCGGAACGCGGCAACGAACAGCTGGAACTGATTCCGCGCAAGGCCACCGGCTACAAACCGGGCAAGCGCGGCGACATTCAGATCCAGGGTGTCGGCAACCTGATGACCCAGATGGCCGGCTGCTGCCAGCCGTTGCCGGGCGATGCGATCGTCGGCTACATCACCCAGGGCCGTGGCGTGAGCATTCACCGTCAGGACTGCGCCTCGGTGCTGCAACTGGCCGGGCGCGAGCCGGAGCGGATCATCCAGGTCAGCTGGGGCCCGGTGCCGGTGCTCACCTATCCGGTGGACATCGTCATCCGCGCCTACGACCGTTCCGGTCTGCTGCGTGACGTTTCGCAGGTGCTGCTCAACGAGCGGATCAACGTGCTGGCGGTCAACACCCGCTCGAACAAGGAGGACAACACTGCGCTGATGTCCCTGACCATCGAGATTCCGGGTCTGGACGCGCTGGGGCGGTTGCTGGGGCGGATTTCCCAGTTGCCGAACATCATCGAAACGCGGCGTAACCGGACTCCATGAAACCGATCTACAGCCTTGAAGACCTGCTGCACCTGATGAACCGTCTGCGCGACCCGCAGTACGGTTGCCCGTGGGACATCAAGCAGACTTACGCGACCATCGTCCCGCACACCCTTGAAGAGGCCTACGAAGTCGCCGACGCCATCGAGCGCGGCGACTTCGACCACTTGCAGGGCGAGTTGGGCGATCTGCTGTTTCAGGTGGTGTATTACAGCCAGCTGGCGCGGGAGGAGGGGCGGTTCGAATTCGCCGGCGTGGTCGACAGCATCACCCGCAAACTGATTCGTCGTCATCCGCACGTGTTCCCCACCGGCGATCTGTATGCGCCGCTGGACGTGCCGCGTCTGAACGAAGAGCAGGTCAAGCAGCGCTGGGAGGAGATCAAGGCCGAAGAGCGCGCCGAGAAATCCGCCGAGCCGCAGCAACTGTCACTGCTCGACGATGTGCCGGCTGCATTGCCGGCCCTGTCCCGCTCGGCCAAGTTGCAGAAGCGCGCCGGGCAGGTCGGTTTCGACTGGCCGGATGCCTTGCCGGTGCTGGACAAGGTCCGTGAAGAGCTCGATGAAGTGCTCGAAGCCATGTCCGAAAATGACCCGCAAGCGGTGGCCGACGAGATCGGCGATCTGCTGTTTTCCGTGGTCAATCTGGCCCGGCATCTGAAGGTCGATCCGGAAACCGCGTTGCGTGGCGCCAACGGCAAGTTCGAACGACGTTTCCGTTTTATCGAACAGGCATTGCGCGACACCCACCGACCCATAGAAGATTGCACCCTCGAAGAGTTGGACGCCCTGTGGGGCGAAGCCAAACGTCAGGAAAAGAATTTGCCCAGCTGCGGCTGAGCCGTTGCCTAAGTGAGTAAGCATCAATGAGCCTTTCCCTTCGCGACCAGTTGCTCAAAGCAGGGCTGGTCAACCAAAAGCAGGCCAAGCAGGTCAGCAAAGACAAACAGAAACAACAGCGCCTGGCCCACAAGGGTCAGATCGAGCTGGACGACTCCCAGCAGCGTGCTGCCCAGGAAGCCCAGGCCGAGAAGGTCAAGCGCGACCAGGAGCTGAACCGTCAGCAGCAGGAGAAGGCGGAAGCCAAGGCCCGCGCTGCACAGGTCAAGCAGTTGATCGAAGTCTCGCGTCTGCCGAAGCTGACGACCGAGGACTACTACAACTTTGTCGACGACAAGAAGGTCAAGCGCATCTCGGTCAACACGCTGATGCGCAACAAGCTCAGCAGCGGTTCGTTGGCGATCGTGCACCACGCTGGCGGTTACGAAGTGATTCCTCGTGAGGCGGCCCTGAAGATCCAGGAGCGCGATCCACAGCGCATCGTGCAGCTCAACGAGAAGGTCGAAGAGGTCAATGCCGAGGACGATCCGTACGCGGCCTATGTGATCCCTGATGATCTGATGTGGTAATCGGGTCTCGCCGGGCTGCGAAGCGGCCCTGAAGCAGCCAACAACGACAAACCCCGCTCATGGCGGGGTTTGTCGTTTTCAATGCTGTGGTATTGATTCAGGCGGATTTCAGATCCCGCTGGCGTTCTTGCAGTTCCAGTTCGGCCTTGTAGTTGTGGGCGTCGATCTCGTTGTGGAACATGCCGACCAGTAAGTCTTGTTGGTGCACATCCCAGATCCGTACGCCGGCGGCTACGCCTTCATGGGACATGTGTGAATCGTCGCGTTCAGTTACTTTTACAGTCATCTGCTAGCTCCAAATCTCAAGTTATCTGCAGCAAGGCGTGTGCAGGACTCTGTTATAAATTTTGTTAGCCTGCTAAGTAAACGCTCGATTTGTGCAATGTATTCTTGCGAAATCTGCAACAGCGCTGGAGCCCGCTGAATCCGCGACATTCAGTCGCAGGGCGGTAAGTTGCATGACAAACGTTTCATCTTGGCGCCGCTGAAAATGCTTTTCTCCAGGCGAAAAAAAACGCCCCGAACCAGTCGGGGCGTTTTCATGTGCGGCTCAGCGGGAGGGAATTACTTGCCTTCCCAGCGCTTCAGCACGAGGGTGGCGTTGGTGCCACCGAAGCCGAAGCTGTTGCTCATCACGGTGTTGATGGTGGCGTTCTCGCGGGTCTTGGTCAGCACCGGCAGATCGGCCACTTCAGGGTCCAGTTCGTCGATGTTGGCGGAACCGGCGATGAAGTTGCCTTCCATCATCAGCATGCAGTAGATCGCTTCGTGAACGCCGGCGGCGCCCAGGGAGTGACCCGACAGGCTCTTGGTGGAGCTGATGGCCGGGGCCTTGTCGCCGAACACTTCACGCACACCTTTCATTTCCGCGACGTCGCCGACCGGAGTCGAAGTGCCGTGGGTGTTCAGGTAGTCGATCGGGGTGTCGACGGTGGACAGCGCCTGCTGCATGCAGCGGATTGCGCCTTCGCCGCTTGGTGCCACCATGTCGTAGCCGTCGGAAGTCGCGCCGTAGCCAACGATTTCCGCGTAGATCTTCGCGCCACGGGCCAGAGCGTGTTCCAGCTCCTCGACCACCACCATGCCGCCACCGCCGGCGATGACGAAACCGTCACGGTCGGCGTCGTAGGCGCGGGAGGCTTGCTCAGGGGTGTCGTTGCGCTTGCTGGACAGGGCGCCCATCGCGTCGAACAGGAACGACTGGCTCCAGTGCTCCTCTTCACCGCCACCGGCGAAAACGATGTCCTGCTTGCCCATCTGGATCTGTTCCATGGCGGTACCGATGCAGTGAGCACTGGTGGCGCAGGCAGAAGCGATGGAGTAGTTCAGGCCCTTGATCTTGAACGGTGTGGCCAGGCAAGCCGAAACGGTGCTGCTCATGGTCCGCGTTACACGGTATGGGCCGACGCGCTTGACGCCTTTCTCGCGCAGGATGTCCAGCGCTTCCATCTGGTTCAGGGTCGACGCGCCGCCGGAACCTGCGATCAGGCCGGTACGCGGGTTGGACACCTGCTCTTCGGTCAGACCGGAGTCAGCGATGGCGTCTTTCATGGCCAGGTAGGCGTAAGCCGCTGCGTGGCCGACGAAGCGATAGATCTTGCGATCGATCAGCTCTTCAAGGTTGAGGTCGATGGAGCCGGAAACCTGGCTACGCAGACCCATTTCGGCGTATTCCGGGTTGAACCGGATGCCAGGGCGGCTTGCACGCAGGTTAGCGGAGACGGTCTCTTTGTCATTGCCCAGGCACGAAACAATGCCCAGACCAGTGATAACGACGCGGCGCATGCGAATAACCCTTAGAAGTTGTCAGTGGAGGTGAACACGCCGACGCGAAGGCCTTCGGCGGTGTAGATTTCGCGACCGTCGACAGTCACCGAACCGTCGGCGATGGCCAGGTTCAGCTTGCCCTTGAGGACGCGCTTGATATGAATGTTGTAGGTGACTTTCTTGGCGGTCGGCAGGACCTGGCCGAAGAATTTCACTTCGCCCGAACCCAGCGCACGGCCACGGCCCGGCAGGCCTTGCCAGCCCAGGAAGAAACCGACCAGTTGCCACATGGCGTCCAGACCCAGGCAGCCCGGCATCACCGGATCGCCTTCGAAGTGGCACGCGAAGAACCACAGGTCAGGGTTGATATCCAGCTCGGCGACCAATTCACCTTTGCCGTACTTGCCGCCTTCTTCGCTGATCAGGGTGATGCGATCCACCATCAGCATGTTCGGGGCGGGCAGTTGCGCGTTACCTGGGCCGAACAGCTCACCGCGACTGCAGCGCAGCAGGTCTTCCCGAGTAAAGGCGTTTTGTTTGGTCATGCGAGCTCCTCAATAATCCCATGCGGCAGGTGGGGCAAATCTTCCCGGCCGATCGACGCGTTTATGCCTCGAACCGGCAGCCTACTCATAGACTATTGCGTTGTGGTGAAAGTCACAGCACCAAGGACATGAATGTACACTTGTGCACTGAAATTTTTAATCAAGCCCCTTTTGAGGCCCGTTCGGGTGCCTAAGACTGCCGCACTTTCGCTTTTCACGCCAGTCGCAGATGCTCGAAAGGGCCCCGTTACTGCACCCAGCGCTGCAGAATCTGCTGCAGATCATTGCGTTTGAATGGCTTGGCCAGGTAATCGTTCATGCCCGCCGACAGGCAGTTTTCCCGGTCGCCCTGCAATGCATTGGCGGTCAGGGCGATGATCGGCACATGGCCGCAACCGGGCAGGCGGCGGATCTGGCGGGTCGCCTCGTATCCGTCGATGAGCGGCAGGCGGCAATCCATCAGGATCGCTTCGAAACGGCTGTCCCCGGCGCTGCGTACCGCCTGCACGCCATCGGTGGCGACGCTGACGGTAAAGCCGAGGCTGCGCAACATGGCTTCGATCACCGTCTGGTTGACCGGGTTGTCCTCCACCAGCAGCACATTGCGCCCTTCGCCGTGACCGTCGCCGTTCAACGTGCGCGGTGCCGCCAGCGCGGGCAGGGCCTGCTTATATAAAGCCAGCGGTATTTCCAGGGTGAAGACCGATCCGCGACCTTCTTCGCTCTGAGCGCGCAAAGTACCGCCCATCCGTTCGGCGAGGGTGCGGGCAATCGGCAGGCCCAGGCCGGTGCCGCCATAACGACGGGAAATCGAGCTGTCGGCCTGCTGGAACGCGTTGAACATAAGCTCCAGGCTCTCCGGCGAAATGCCGATGCCGCTGTCACGTACCGCGCAGGTGAACCACAGCAACTCGTGATCCAGCGACTGCCACTGCGCCTCGATGCTGACGCGCCCCTGTTCGGTGAACTTCAGCGCATTGCCGACCAGGTTGACCAGAATTTGCCGGATCCGCGTCGGATCGCCCTGTACCTGCAAGTCGCGCATGTCTTCGGGGATTCGCAGTTGTAGGGCCAGCCCGCGTTGCGCCGCGCTGTGCTGGAACGACTGGGCGCAGGCGCCGATCACTTCGGCGAGGTTGAACGGAATGTGCTCCAGCTCCAGTTCCGAACGCTCGATGCGCGAAAAATCCAGAATGTCGTTGATCACCTTGAGCAAATGCTCGGTGGACTCGGAAGCCAGCGCCGCATACTCGACCTGCTCCTCGGTCATGTCGGTGGTTTCCAGCAATTGCAGCATGCCCAGCACGCCGTTCATCGGGGTGCGCAGTTCATGGCTCATCATCGCCAGGAAATCCGATTTGGCGTTGTTGGCCTTCTCCGCCTCTTCGCGGGTCTGGATCAGTTGCGCCATCGCCTGATGCTGTTCGCGGCTGGCCTGTTCCAGCGCCTGGGCCAGGTTGTTGATGTGCTGGGACAGGGCGCCCAGCTCGGTGTCATCGACAATCGGCAGCGGGGTCTTGTAGTCGCCGTCCTGAATCGCCTTGACCGCATTGCCGATGTCGCGGATCGGCTGCGAAAGGCTGCCGGCCAGTCGCCGCGCCAGCACAAACGTGAAGAGCAGGGCGAACAACGCCAGAATCCCGGCCTTGAGCAAAATCTCCTGTTGGCGCTGGCTGAAGGCGTCATTCGACAGCCCGACGATCACCCGCCCCAGATAATCCTCGCTGGCCACGCCGGGGCTGCTTTTACCGTCCTGAAAGAAATCGTTGTGCAGGGCAATGCGTTGCAGTCGCACCGGCGCCTGGAACACCTCGACCTGATGCGGACGGTTGTGCGCATCCGCCGGCTGTTCGACGTAGGCCAGAATCCGGTTGGCGCTGTCCTGCACTTCCAGAAACCGCACGTTCGGCGTGGCCAGCGTGGCCTTGAGGAGGCTTTCCAGCACTTCGTTGTTGCCGGAAATCACCCCGTACTCGGTGGCCGGTGCGAGCTGGTTGGCGATCAACTGGCCGGTGTGGTTCAGCTCCTGACGCAAATCCTGAATGCGCACGAAGGTGAAAAAGCTGATCAGCAGCAAGGTCAGCAACAGCGCAGGGCCCAGGCTGATCAACTGGGTGCGGGTGTTGATGTCCCAACGGCGGAAAATCATGGGCGGCGCTCTCCTTCGGCCAGCTCTGCGGCGACAGACGCTTCATTCATCGGTTCTATCCCTAAGGAACGAGCCACCTGCGCATTACTTGAGACTTTAAAACGCCCGGGGTAGAGCGTGCGTGGCCAGGTGCTCGGTGGCCGGTCCAGCAACTCGTCGAGGACGGCCAGCCAGTCGTTCTGATCGCTGTAGGTACTGGCCAGACTGCCGGCACGGACGAAAGCGACATTCGGCCCGACCAGCGCCAGTTGCCGAGAGTAACTGCTGAGCAACAGGTTCTTCGCGGTTTTCGGGTTGTACAGGTCAGGGTCGTCGAGGCCCAGCAGCACGTCGCTGTTTTTCAGCACGGTCTGCAAGGGGCGGCCGTCGTGGGTGTTGTCCCAGCGTTGCGGGACGATTTGCAGATTCAGCGGCTGGGCGGCCGATTGCAGTTCCTTGAGCAGGAACTCGCTGTGCTGATCGAACAGCACGCCGACTCGCCCGGCCTGGGGCAGGATCCGGCGGATCAGTTGCAACTGACGACTCAGCGGCGGATCGGCCCAGAGCAGACTCAAGTGGGGCGGTTGCGCGTCGCCGAAGCGTTGCCGGGCTTGCAGGCGGCTGATGCGCAGGACCAACGTCGCCGGGCCCTGGCTTTCCTGCATGCGCCAGTCGAGGCTCGGCAGATCCAGCAGAATCAGGCGCAGGCTCGACGGCAACTTGCCCGGCGCCGGCAAACTGGCCAGCGGCTGGAAATGCACGCGGTCGGTCGGGCGCAGTTCGCTCAGGGCCTGAACGAAGGACTGCACGCCGGGACTTTCTTCCGCGCCGGTCAGCAAAATGTCGGCCGCCTGCACCGCCACGCCATGCAGCCACGCTGTCAGGAACAGACACAGCCCGGCCAGCCATTGGCCGAGTGTTGGCATCTTCCGTGACATGGCGTAGCGCATCTAGAACTCCAGCTCGGCGCTGAAATACACCACGCGGCGTTCGTCGTAATTGTTGTCGACGAAGGTGGTCGGCTCATGGTCGAGGCGTTGTTGCAGCACGCCGGCCAGTTGCAGTTGGGCCTTGCCCAGGGCGATGCGTTTGGCGATGCGCGTGTCGACCCGCTCGAAGCGGTAACCGTTGAGCGCGTTGTCACCGTAATAGAAGAGGGCGCTGTTCCAGCCGTGGCCCCAATCGCGCAGCCAGCCCGCCGAACCGCTGTTGCGCGCGGTGAATTGCTGGTCCAGCGGATTGCTCGCCTCGGCGTCGACGAAGGCGTAGGTCAGGCGCAGGCGGTCGGCCGCACTCAGGCGCCAGTCCAGTTGCGTCTCGGTGCCGCGAAAGCGCGAATCGTTGGCGTTGCTGGCGATGTACTGATTGTTGCGCAGCGGCTCGCTGATCATCCCGGTGATTTCGTCGTAGAACAGCTTCACGTCCAGCGCCAGGCCCCATTCCGGAAAATAGCCGTTGTAGCCCAGTTCCCGCGAGCGCATGTGCTCCTGGTCCAGATCGCCGGGGCCCCGGGTCTTGACGAAGTAGCGGGCCGAAGACTGGCCATAGGCGGCGGGCCGCAGGTTGGTCACCTGATAACTCCAGTTGACGTTGTTCTCGAACATATCCGGCGAACGGATGGCTTCCGAATACACCGCGCGCAGGCTGTGGCGCGGATTGAACAGGTAGTTGACCGCAAACCGGGGCGTCAGCGAGCTGCCGATCAATTGCGTGTCTTCGAACATGGCGCCGCCCTGCAACAACCAGTGTTCGCTGGCGCGCCATTCCAGTTGGCCGAATGCGCGCCAGGTGGTGTCGTCGAGCGTGCCGTTGAAATAGGTCTCGGAATCGGCACGGTCGTAACGATAGTTCAGGCCGCTGACCAGACGCAGGCTATCGGACAGGCTGAGGGTGTCCTGCAACTCCAGGTCGTAGCGCGATTCCCGGGCACTCTGGTCGATGTCGCCGCACAGGGTCTGGCGCGCACCGTTGCGCCACTGGTCCAGCACCTGATTGGCCAGGGCCATTTCCTGCGGCGTGCCGGCGGGTGCGCCGGGGCCGGTGAACATTGTCATGTTGCGGGCCAGGCGTTCGGTGTAGTTCGGGTTGAGCTGCCACAGTTCCGTCAATTGCGGGCTGAACGAGACTTCGGCGTCACAGGCGCGCCAGGTCTGCTGGCGGTCCCAGTGTTGCGCCGAGCCTTGCACATAAAGGCTGTGATCGGGATTGAGGTCGAGGTTCCAGCGCACCGAACCGGCGTAGTCCTTGGCAACCACGTCGGAATTGTTCCCGGCAGCGGTAATCCCGGAGAACACCGGTCGGTAGGTGTAAGGTCGCTGATTGGTCCCGTCCTTGGCATTGACCTGCCAGTCCAGGCTCTGGTTGTCGCTCAGGGTCTGGCTGACGGAGAGACTGAAGCGGTTCAAGCGGCGGCTATCGCGGTAGTCGGCGCCGGTGCGGTCGCTGTCAAAGCCGTCGTCTTCCTGGCCGGACAGCGACAGACGCAGGTCGCCGCCATTCCAGCCGGTGCTCTGGCTGGCATAGAAGTCGTTGATGCCGCGTTGGCCGCGCGTCAGCTTCAGCCGTGTGCCGTGGCTGTCCGCCGGGTTGCGGGTGATGATGTTGACCACCGCCATCAACGCGTTGGCGCCGTAGCTGACGGTGTTCGGGCCGCGAAAGACTTCGATGCGCTCGATGTCTTCCATCGCCACCGGGATGTCACTCCAGTCCACGGTCGCGAGACCGGCGCGGTACACCGAACGGCCGTCGATCAGCACCTGCATGCGCCGGGCTTCAGTGGCGTTGGTCCCGTGATAATTCACCACGGCCTGATTGCCGCTGATGTTGCCGACCATCATCCCCGGCACCAGACGCAGCAGTTCGCTGATGTCCCGGGCGCCGCTGGCGCTGATCAGTTCGCTGTCCAGTACGGTCATGCTGCCCGGGACTTCCGCCGGCGACTGTTTCAGGCGCGTGGCGGTCAGGATCTGCGGCAAGGCCTCACTGTCGACAAACAGGTCGTCCGCCAGCAGCACCGGGCTGAACAGCAGCGCCAGCAGCAGGGACGAACGCGGGGAAGGGGGGCCAGAAAACACGACGCAGCCTTGATAGCAAAGAATTGGCGCGCATGTTAACCGAGGACGACCACTTTTCCAGTCACGTTGCAGGCATTTTCCTCGGTTTTATTGGTCTTCTTCCTACAAGTGCGGGTAATTGACGCCGGGGCTGTCCGAGAAGGGGACGCTCCGTATAATGCCGGCATCGCCACTGGTATGGATTAACGGATTACATATGACTGAACAGCGCCCGATTGCGGTCCTGGGAGGCGGAAGTTTCGGTACCGCCGTGGCCAATCTGTTGGCCGAGAACGGCCATCAAGTCCGGCAGTGGATGCGTGACCCCGAGCAGGCAGAGGCCATCCGGGTCAATCGCGAAAACCCGCGTTACCTCAAAGGCATCAAGATTCTGCCGGGCGTGACTGCGGTCACCGACCTGCAGGAAACCCTCGACGCCTGCGATTTGTGTTTCGTCGCGTTGCCGTCCAGCGCGCTGCGCACGGTGTTGGCGGCGCACGCCGAACGCTTGAGCGGCAAGATGCTGGTCAGCCTGACCAAAGGCATCGAAGCCCACACCTTCAAACTGATGAGCCAGATTCTCGAAGAGATCGCCCCGCAAGCGCGCATCGGCGTGCTGTCCGGGCCGAACCTCGCGCGGGAAATCGCCGAGCACGCGCTGACCGCCACCGTGGTCGCCAGCGAAGATGAAGAGCTCTGCAAAGCGGTGCAGGCCGCGTTGCATGGCCGCACTTTCCGCGTCTACGCCAGCGCCGACCGTTTCGGCGTTGAACTGGGCGGCGCGCTGAAAAACGTCTACGCGATCATTGCCGGCATGGCGGTGGCGCTGGAGATGGGCGAGAACACCAAGAGCATGCTGATCACCCGCGCCCTGGCCGAGATGACCCGGTTTGCGGTGAATCAGGGCGCCAACCCCATGACCTTCCTCGGTCTGGCCGGGGTCGGCGATCTGATCGTTACCTGCTCGTCGCCGAAAAGCCGCAACTATCAGGTCGGTTTTGCCCTCGGTCAGGGCTTGAGCCTCGACGAAGCGGTGTCGCGCCTCGGTGAAGTGGCCGAAGGGGTCAACACCCTGAAAGTACTCAAGGCCAAGTCTCAGGACGTCGGCGTGTACATGCCGCTGGTCGCCGGATTGCATGCGATTCTGTTCGAAGGGCGCACGCTTGAGCAGGTGATCGGTCTTCTGATGAGAGGCGAGCCGAAAACCGACGTCGACTTTATTTCCACCAGTGGTTTCAACTGATTCAGCAGGGAGCAGGGCATGAACGATCCGAAAACCGAAGCCAAATATGAATCCATCCTCCTGCGGGTGTTGTGGATGATCGTCTACGTGCTGGTCTGGCAGGTAGCGCAGTTCATCCTCGGCGCGGTGGTGCTGGTGCAGTTGATCTATCGTTTGATCTATGGCGCCCCGAGCGCCAGCCTGATGAATTTCGGCGACAGCCTGAGCCAGTTTCTGGCGCAGATCGGTCGTTTCGGCAGTTTTCACAGCGACCAGAAACCCTGGCCGTTCGCCGACTGGCCGACGCCGCGTACTCCGGAAGGTGAAGCGCCACACGTTGTCGCGCCGGCACCGCATCCGGCCCGGGATGAGGAACCCAAGCTATGAAACTCTGGGTATTGCGTCACGGTGAGGCCGAGCCCTATGGCTCGCGCCCCGACTCCGAGCGTGAACTGACCGCCCACGGTCGCAAGGAAGTGTTGAGCAGCGCAGCCCGTTTGATGGGCCAGCCGCTGACCGCCATTTACGCCAGCCCTTACCTGCGGGCGCAGCAGACCGCGCAACTGGTGCGCGAAGCTCTCGGCTTCGAGCCGGAGATCCGCACGGTCGAGTGGCTGACCCCGGAAGTTGATCCGGACCGCGTGGCCGAGCAACTGGTGTCGGTGAGCAACGTGCTGCTGGTCAGCCACAATCCGCTGGTGGGCAATCTGCTCAGCTACCTGCAACACGGTGCGGGCTACCCACCGGAAAAGGTCAGCACCGCCGGGCTGGCAGAGCTTGAACACAGCGAATTGCTGATCGGTTCGATGACGCTCAACAGCCTTAAACATCCCTGAAATTTTTTGTACGAAATAGTCAACCAAGCACTTGCTTGGTTGACTACGCTTGCTCCAGACCAAAAAACAGGAGCGAGTCGAATGTCTTCCGCCTTCCGTTTGCCGCTGGACGTGTTTTACGAACGCGAGGCCCGGCACCCGCGTCAGCGTTTTCTGGTGCAGCCGATCGGCGGCGGGCAGGTCGAGACACTGACCTGGGCCGACGTCGGCCATCAGGCCCGCTGCGCCGCGCATTGGCTGCGCTCCCGGGAGTTGCCGCAAGGCAGCCACATCGCCCTGATCTCGAAAAACTGCGCGCACTGGATCATCGCCGATCTGGCGATCTGGATGGCCGGGCATGTCTCGGTGCCGCTCTATCCGAACCTCACTGCCGAATCGGTGAATCAGGTGCTGACCCACTCGGAAAGCGTGCTGGCGTTCATCGGCAAGCTCGATGACTGGCCGGGTATGTCGCCAGGTGTGCCGGCGGGCCTGACCACCGTCAGCCTGCCGCTGCACCCACCGGGCACATTCGATTTCAACTGGGATGATTTGCAGCGCAGCTCGCCGATCCAGGACGACCCGCGTCCCGCCGCCGAGCAACTGGCGACCATCATTTACACCTCCGGCACCACCGGCCTGCCCAAGGGCGTGATGCACAGCTTCGCCAATCTCGGGTTCGCGACGACGCACGGCACGCAGCTGTTCGGTCTCAATGAGAACGACCGGCTGCTGTCGTATCTGCCGCTGTGTCATGTCGCCGAGCGGATGTTCGTCGAACTGGCGTCGATCTATACCGGGCAGACGGTGTTTTTCGCCGAGAGCCTCGACACCTTCCTCGCCGATCTCAAGCGGGCGCGGCCGACGGCGATGTTCGGTGTGCCGCGGATCTGGACCAAGTTCCAGATGGGCGTCTACAGCAAGATCCCGGCGAAACGTCTGGATTTCCTGCTCGGTCTGCCCTTTATCGGCAAACGGATCGGCCACAAGGTATTGGCGGGATTGGGGCTGGATGCCTTGCGCGTCGCGCTTTCCGGTGCGGCGCCGGTGCCACTGACCCTGTTGCGCTGGTATCAGAAACTCGGGCTCGACGTGCTGGAGGTCTACGGCATGACCGAAAGCTGCGGTTATTCGCACATCTGCCTGCCGGGGCAATACAAGGAAGGCTGGATCGGCCGGCCATGCCCCGACGTGGAAGTGCGCATCGATGAGTCCGGCGAAGTGCAGGTGCGCAGCCAGGCGAACATGCTTGGTTACTTCAAGGAGCCGCAGAAAACCGCCGAGACCCTCACCGAAGACGGTTTCCTGCGCACCGGCGACAAGGGCGAGCAAGACGCCGAAGGGCGTTTGCGCCTGACCGGGCGGCTCAAGGAAATCTTCAAGACCAGCAAGGGCAAGTACGTCGCCCCGGCGCCGATCGAAAATCGGCTGGCGGTGCATTCGCGGATCGAGCAGGTCTGCGTGGTCGGCGATGGCCTGAGTGCGCCGCTGGGGTTGTGCGTGCTGTCGGCCGTGGGCCGGGAGGAGGCCCGCGCGCCGCTGCATTCGAGCCTGGAAAAACTGCTGGAGGAGGTCAACGCCGTGCTCGACAAGCACGAGCGTCTGCGCCGGCTGGTGGTGGTCAAGGACAGCTGGGCGGTGGAGAACGGGTTCCTCACGCCGACCCTGAAAATCAAACGCAACATCATCGAAGACACCTACGGAGCACGCTTCGAAGAATGGAGCGAGCGCAGCGAGGCGGTGCTGTGGCAGGATTGAGCGTCGATCAAAACAACAAAGGAAGCCTGCGATGACCTTGTGGCGCACCACTCCGAACATCGAGCAGTTGAACGCAATCCAGAAAAACACCATCGGCGAAGTGCTGGACATCCGCTTCGAGTCATTCGACGAAGAATCGCTGACGGCCAGCATGGTCATCGACCATCGCACCCACCAGCCTTATGGCCTGTTGCACGGCGGCGCCTCGGTGGTGCTGGCGGAAACGGTCGGCTCGATGGCCAGTTACCTGTGCATCGACGCCAGCAAGTTCTATTGCGTCGGCCTGGAAATCAACGCCAACCACTTGCGCGGACTGCGCAGCGGACGGGTGACGGCGGTGGCCAAACCGATCCACATCGGCCGCACCACCCATGTCTGGGACATCCGCCTGACCAGCGATGAAGGCAAGGCCAGTTGTGTGTCGCGCCTGACCATGGCAGTGGTGCCGCTGGGACAACAACCGCCGGCGCGTTGATGGCCGAAACGTCATAGCCCTGACCGGACTGTCATCATTCCTGGCAGTTACGGTCATTGCTGTGGGACGCGGTCTTACGGACAATCAACGCCTGTTTTCCGCTCATGGATTTGCCGGTATGTCGCAACCGATCTTCTTCGCCCACGCCAACGGTTTCCCTTCGGGCACCTACGGCAAACTGTTCGCGGCGCTGGCGCCCGAGTACCGGGTCGCGCATCTGGAACAACACGCCCATGACCCGCGTTTCCCGGCGGGTGACAACTGGTACCACCTGGTCGACGAACTCATCCATCATCTTCAACAGCAAGATGAACCGGTGTGGGGCGTGGGCCATTCCTTCGGCGGCATGCTGCATTTGCACGCCGCACTGCGTTGCCCTGAACTGTATCGGGGCGTGGTGATGCTCGATTCGCCGGTGCTGACCCGCACCGATCAATGGGTGATCCGCGCCGCCAAGCGCTTTGGTTTCATCGACAAACTGACTCCGGCCGGCCGCACGCTGGGGCGGCGCGAAGAGTTTGCCGATCTGGACAGTGCCCGCGGTTATTTTGCCGGCAAGACGTTGTTCCGCAGCTTTGATCCGGAATGTTTCGATGCCTACCTGCAACACGGTCTGCACAAGGTTGGCGACAAGCTGCGCCTGCGCTTCGATCCTGCGACCGAGATCAGCATTTATCGCGGCGTGCCGCACACCAGTCCTGCGCATACCCGGCAATTGAAAGTGCCGCTGGCGGTGGTGCGCGGGCACAAGAGCCGTGTGGTGATGAACCATCACACCCGCTTCGTCGGGCGCCTGCCTCAGGGCGAGTCGCTGACCGTGCCTGGCGGGCACATGTTTCCGCTTGAGCGCCCACAAGACACCGCGCAATTACTGAAAAGCCTGTTCGATCGCTGGGAGCGCCGGCAAGACAAGGATTGCGCATGAACCCCGCCGTCGAAGAAGTGCGCCTGAGCCTGCCGCATATCGAACTGGCCGCGCACCTGTTCGGCCCGGAAGACGGGTTGCCGGTGATCGCCCTGCACGGCTGGCTGGACAACGCCAACAGCTTCGCGCGCCTGGCGCCGAAGCTCAAAGGCTTGCGAATCGTGGCGCTGGACATGGCCGGTCACGGGCATTCCGGGCACCGGCCGAACGGCGCCGGTTACGCACTGTGGGACTACGCCCATGACGTGCTGCAGGTCGCCGAGCAACTGGGCTGGAAACGTTTCGGCCTGCTCGGACATTCGATGGGCGCGATCGTGTCGCTGGTGCTGGCCGGGTCGTTGCCCGAACGCATCACCCATCTGGCGTTGATCGACGGGGTGATTCCTCCTACCGACAAAGGCGAAAACGCCGCCGAGCGCATGGGCATGGCCTTACAGGCGCAGCTTGATCTTCGGGAAAAGCGCAAACCGGTCTACAACACTCTCGACCGGGCGATCGAGGCGCGGATGAAAGGGCTGGTGGCGGTCAGTCGCGAAGCCGCCGAACTGCTGGCGCAGCGCGGTCTGATGCCGGTGCCCGGTGGTTACACCTGGCGCACCGACAATCGTCTGACGTTGCCGTCGCCGCTGCGTCTGACCCAGGAGCAGGCGATGGCGTTCGTGCAGCGCATTGCCTGCCCCGCGCAGTTGGTGGTCGCTGCCGACGGCATGCTGGCCAAACATCCGGAGCTGCTGGAACGTCTACCCTTTGACCGGGAACAGCTGCCGGGCGGGCATCATCTGCACCTGAACGATGAAGCCGGGGCCGACCTTGTCGCAGACTGTTTCAATCGGTTCTTCGCCATTCCTTGACTTGCTCCCGGCAACTGTCGAGGCTGGGCAGGTTGAAATGGGAGACAACCAAGATGGATTTCTACACCGCTGCGACTTCGAACTGCCCTCAAGGCACCCAGGCCATGCCCCTGCGATGAGCCTGTCCATGCGATCTATCAGTCTGCTGGCGCTGTGCTGTTTCAGTCCCTTTCTATTCGCTGCCGACCTGCCGGGCAGTCAGGACCTGCCGATCGTGCCGCGTGTGGCCGATGCGCAGATCGTCGACTATCGCCCCGCCGTGGAGCTGGAGCGGATCTACCCGCTCGGCTCGATCCGCAAGATCAGCGGCCAGTTGCGTTTCGACGGCCAGGTCAGCGCCCGGGGGCAAACCACCTCGGTGACCTACGAATTGCCGCCGGAACATTCCGCCACCGAAGCCTTCACTCTCGCTCGCGAAGCCCTGCAAAAGCAGGACGCGCAGCTGTTGTTCTGGTGCCAGGCCCGGGATTGCGGCGAGAGCAGCCTGTGGGCCAATGAGGTGTTCGGCAACGCCAAGCTGTACGGTGCCGACGAGCAGCAGGCCTATCTGCTGCTGAGGCTCGCGGCCCCGCGCGACAACACGCTGGTGGCGCTGTACAGCATCACCCGGGGCAATCGCAAAGCCTATCTGCACGTTGAACAGTTCGAGGCGCTGGCACCGCTCGGTGACCTGCTGCCGACCTCGGCCACGCTGCTGCGGGAACTGAAAAGCACCGGCGAACTGGACTTTCCCAAGCTCGCTGGCGATCCGGATGACACCTGGCTGCGCTTGTTGTCCCGTGGCCTGAACCTCGACACCACGTTGCGGGTGACGGTGTCCGGGCCGAAAGCCGAGGCCTGGCGGCAGGCGCTGATCGGGCAAGGCGTGCGCGCCGCGCGAATGGAAACCGGCAGTGTCGACGGCGAAGGCCTGCGCATCGATCTGTTGCGATAAGGTGTCTTTGGCGGACACGCTCGACGTGTTCGCCTACTCTTTGCCTGACTGATTTTTTTCGAGATTTCACATGCCCAATAATGATCGTCTGCTGGTGCAGATCCTGTTGCTGGTGCTGTTTGGTGCCAGTTTCTGGGTGATGGCGCCGTTCTGGTCAGCGCTGTTCTGGGGCGCGGTGCTGGCGTTTGCCAGCTGGCCGCTGATGCGCCTGCTGACCCGCTGGCTCAATGGCCGGGAATCCCTCGCGGCGCTGTTGCTGACCATGGGCTGGATGTTGCTGGTGGCGGGGCCGCTGGTGTGGCTCGGCTTTAACCTGGCCGATCACGTGCGCGATGCCACGGCGTTTATCAAGGATGTGCAGGTCGACGGACTGCCCGAGGCGCCGAGCTGGCTGGGCGGCGTGCCAGTGGTGGGCGAACGGCTTGTCGGGATCTGGAACAGCATCGATCAGCAGGGCGCGGCCCTGATGGTGACGGTCAAACCTTATCTGGGGCAGGTCGGCAACTGGTTGCTGGCGCGCAGTGCGCAGATCGGCAGCGGGATTCTCGAACTGACCCTGAGCATTGTCTTCGTGTTCTTTTTTTACCGTGACGGACCGCGATTGGCGGCGTTCGTGCACAGTCTGCTGGAGCGCTTGATCGGTGATCGGGCCGGGTATTACATCGATCTGGTGGCCGGTACGGTGCAGCGGGTGGTCAATGGGGTGATCGGTACGGCGGCAGCGCAAGCGGTGCTGGCGCTGATCGGGTTCCTGATTGCCGGGGTGCCGGGTGCGCTGGTGCTGGGGATTGTGACGTTTTTGCTCAGTCTGATTCCGATGGGGCCGCCGCTGGTGTGGATTCCGGCCACGGCTTGGCTGGCCTGGAAGGGTGAGTACGGGATGGCGGTGTTTCTCGGGATCTGGGGGACGTTCATCATCAGTGGCGTGGATAACGTGCTCAAGCCGTATCTGATCAGCCGGGGCGGGAATCTGCCGTTGGTGATTGTGTTGCTTGGGGTGTTTGGCGGGTTGATTGCGTTTGGGTTTATCGGGTTGTTTATTGGGCCTACGCTTTTGGCTGTTGCTTATAGTTTGTTGACGGATTGGAGTAAGAGTCAGGCTCGGGTTTGAGGCTTTGGACTTGGCGGCCTTTGGGCCGACCGGGTTTTGGGTTGACTGTGTACATATCCGTTTCTTCGGTAACGGCGGCTTATGGTTTCGCCCTTACGGCGAGTCCCTTTGGCAAACGCCCCAAAGGAACCAAAGGTCTGGGCCCCTGCGTTCGGCGCCTCGCTGTGGCTCGGCGTTCCTTCGCTCCGGGATTCATCCGGGGGCATCGCCTACGGTTTGCTTCGCTGCACCTTCTCTCGATGCATGCGGCTTCGCCGCACGGTCGCTGCGCTCCCACCCCCGGATAAATCCCTCCACTCAGCCTTCCGATGGGGCCGGCACGTCAAGAGCGGTACTCGAGCTAACGCTCATTGTGTTGAGTGGTGGGAAGCCAAAGCAAAAGCGAAAGCAGAAGTTTATGTGGAAGCTGGTGCTGGTGCTGGTGCGGAAGTGGACGCTGCCGCCGATGCTGATGCCGATGCCGATGCCGATGCCGATGCCGATGCCGATGCCGATGCCGATGTTGGTTTTGGTGTTGGTGTTGGCGCGTAGGTATGAGTGGACTTATGTGCTTCAAAACCCGAGTTCACCTCGGTATCTCACGTCGGCGTACCTCTCACATTCTCCTCGGTCAGTCCCCTCTCCCTCTGGGAGAGGGCTAGGGTGAGGGCCGCTTTGATGACACACCGCAGAGCCAAAGCAAACCACTCACCCAGCCAGAGTTAATCGCCCCTCAAGTCTTGACCCGAAAGCGATCCTCTTCACCCAATCTCAAGTCGCCACATTCAAATACTTGCCCACCGACGCAGTGCTTTCTAGCGAGTACTGCTTGCTCAGATTGGCAATCATCCGGCTCAGCGCTTCGGTGGTGGTTTGAGTATTGCTGGCAGTCTGTTCGTCATCCGGGCGTTCGCGACCTGCATGCAGTGCAGCTTTCAGTTCGTCGCTGCTGACGCCTCCGCTGCTGTCGCTGTCCAGCACTTTGAGCAGTGCGGTGGCGGTGTCGGTGTTGTTTGAGGAGGTGCTGTCGCTGGTCTGCAGCGCGCTGTTCAGTTCGGTGGCGGTAACAGTGCCGTCGCCGTCTGCATCGAGTTGGCTGAAGAGTTCGTCGCTGGAGGCTTGCGGCGGTGGGGGTGGCGGTGGGGTG